>JAISNR010000230.1 GCA_031276135.1 Eubacteriales Family XIII. Incertae Sedis bacterium
GATGACCCTGCCGTCCATGACGGTAACGTCCACCCCGGCGTCGATCAGCTCCGACGCGTCCGACGCGAAGAGATTTCTGTCCAGAATCACGACATCCGCGAAATTCCCCGGCGTCAGCGTGCCGAGCTCGTTTTCGCGGCGCACGCCGTAGGCGGAACCCCACGTATAGCATTTGAGTATCTCCGCGAGCGTCAGCTTCTGCGAGGGATTCCAACCGCCCTTGGGTTCCCCGTCGTTGTGGAGCCGCGTCACGGCGCGGTAGATCTCGAGGAAGGGGTTGCTGTCCACGACGGGACAATCGCTGCCGATGGCGAGCACGCCGGCGGACCTGAGCAGGCTCTTGAACGGCCACGTTTTGTCCGCGCGCTCCCTGCCGAGCGTACCGAGATAGGGATTGTCCGCAAATCGCTGCGTCAGCGCCACATGCTCGGGCTGCACGGAGGGGATCACCCCGAGCGCGCCGAAGCGCGGGATATCCTGCTCCGACACCATTTCGCAATGCTCGATCGCGTGGCGCGCGCCGGTGTCCCCGTACATCCCGATCGCGTTTTCATAGTAGTCGAGCGCCAGTCTGAGCGAGGCGTCGCCGCAGGAATGCAGCTTCACCGACAGGCCGCGCCTGTGCGCCTCCGGCACGGCCTTCGCGATCTTCTCCAGCCTGAACAGCGCCGTGCCCTTGTTGCCCGGCGCGTCCGCGTAGTCCTCCAGCACGAGCGCCGTGTGCGTCGTGCTCACGCCGTCGAGGAACTGCTTCACCATATTCACGCGCAGCTTGTCGGAATTGTACGCTTTCTGCCACGCGAGCACCTCGTCGAGATCGCCGAACAGGTTCGGCGCGGCGTGTATGCGCACCGTGAGCCCGCCCTTCGCGTCGAGCGCGGCGTAGGAGGCCACGCTGCCCATGTTGCCGTGAAAATACGGCATCACATCGTTGACGGAGGTGATGCCGTAGGCGGCCGCGCCTTCCATGAAGGCCCGCAGCAATTCCGCCTCCCGTTCCGCCGAAAAGGAGAGCGCGTGGCGCGTGACGAGCCCGGACGCCCCCTCGTACAGAAAGCCCGTCGCTTCCCCGCTCTCGTCGCGCTCGATCCTCCCGCCGAAGGGGTCCTTCGTGTCCCGCGTGATGCCGGCTGCGGCGAGGGCCTTGCTGTTCACCCATACGCCGTGCGCCTCCGCGTTCACGAGCATCACGGGCCTGTCCGGGAAATAGCGGTCCAGACTTTCCTTGCGCGGCAGATTCTTTTCGTCCCAAAATACGTGATACCAGCCGAAGCCGATCACGAAGCCCTCCTTGTACGGATCCTTCGCGGCCGCCTCGGCCGTCATCCGCGCCGCCTCCTCCTCGGAGCGCGCAGAGATCAGATTCACATGGCGGCGATACATGCCCGCCATGAGCAGGTGCACGTGGCTGTCGTGAAAGCCGGGCATCACGAGCCGTTCGCCCGCGTCGATCACGCGCGTCCCTTTTCCGACCCAAGCGTCCGCGCCGCCCGTTCCCTTTCCGACCGCGCATATCCTGTTGCCCCGTATCGCCACATAACCCGCAAAGGGTTCGTCCGCCGCGCCGGCGAACACGGCGCGGCTCTTGATCACCAGATCTGCTGTCATGCTTTCATCACCCCTCATATGCCCATCTTCAATATCTCGCCATACGAATCCGGCCGCCTGTCCCTGTGGAACTGCAAAATATCGCGCGCCCGTTTGATCTCGTCGAGGTCGAGCTCCGCGACGATGATGTCCTCCTCGTCGCGCTTGCCTTCGGCGATGAGCCTCCCCCAGGGATCGGAAACAAAACCGCAACCGTAAAACTCCATAAAACCGCTGCCGTCCGCCGCGTCCTCGCGCCCGACGCGATTGCAGACGCACACGTAGAAATTGTTGTGGATGCCGTGCCCCCGTATCCCGTCGCGCCAGGTTGCGGACGTATCCAGATCGGGGTTGTCCGGCTCCGAGCCTATGGCCGAAGGGTAGAACACGAAGTCCGCACCCTTCAGAGCCAGAATGCGCGTCGCCTCGGGGAACCACTCATCCCAGCAGATCAACACGCCGAAGGTCGCATACTTGGATTTGAATACCAGATAGGGCGAATCCCCGGGCGCGAAATAAAACTTTTCAAGGTACTGCGGCCCCTCCGGTATATGGTGCTTTCTGTAATTGCCGAGCAGCGAGCCGTCGGCGTCGAACACGGCCGCGGCGTTGTAATACAGCCCGTCCATCGCGTATTCGTAATAGCAGCTCACGATGACCGCATCGAGCTCCTTGGCCAAGGCGCGCATGCGCGCGTTCGTGGGCCCGTCCAACGGCTCGGCCAGATCATAGCATTTGAAATCCACGGTCTGCGCAAAATACATGCCGCCAAAAAGCTCCTGCGTGCAGATCACCTTGGCGCCGCGTTTCGCCATCTCGCGGATCTGGCTTTCGGCCTTCGCGAGGTTGGCCTCCCGGTCGGCGCCGCAGGTGAATTGCGTCATTCCGATCGTCACCTTGCCCTTGTTCATCTTGCAAATCCTCCCTTCACGGTCTATGCGAGCGCAAAGCCCACGATCAGATACAGCACGATGGCTATGGCAAAGGGCACCAGGATCAGGGGGATCGAGGTCTTTGCGTAATCCATGTTGCGAATGCCCGTCGATGCGGCCGTCACCGTCACGGCGTCGCTGTAGAAGCAGGCGTGGCTGCCGAAGGACGTCGCCGCCGAAACCGCGCCTATGGCGAGGAAGGGGTTCACGTTCATCGCCAGCGCGAGCGGCAGGATGATGGGGAACGAGATCATCGCCACGCCCCAGAAGCTGCCCGTGCAGAAAGAGAGCGCGGCCACGACGAGGAAGGTGATCATGGGGAATACGACGGGGCTCAGCACGGGCGCGACGGTCTTGATCACGAAGGGCGTGAGGCCCAGCGCGTCGTTGACGTCCTGCAACATGAACGCGACGAGCACCAGTATGGTCACGTACAGCATATCCTTGAAGCCCGCCACGAGCTTGTCCATGAAATCCCCGAGCTTGACCTTCCTTTGCAGGAGCAGCATCAGGAAGCAGATCACGTAGCTCACGATCACGGCCAAGGTGATGTTGAAATCGGAGCACAGCGTGACGATCACGAGAACCACCATCGGCACGATGAAATTCCACGCGCTCGACGGCTTCACCTCAGTCGTCATCTCGTCGGCCGTGCCGCCCTCGTAGTACCAATCCGGGAATGTCCTGCCGGTTTCGATCGCCCTGGCCTCCGCCTTCTTCATCGGTCCGAAGAGGGGAAGCACGCCGAGGCAGTAGAGCGGCACGACCAGCACCGCGACCCAAGCGTAGAGCATGAAGGGTATGGAGCGGGCGTAGGCTTCGATGCCGCGCATCCCCTCGATCAGTCCCAGTTCCTCGATCTGCCCGGAATACAGCACGCCCCACGTGGAGATCGGCACCAGTATGCAGACGGCCGCGCCCGTCGAATTCACGAGAAATGCGAGGAATTCTCTGGAAATTTTCCATTTGTCGGTCAGTGTGCGCATGGCGACGCCGACGCCCAGCGCGTTCAGATAATCCTCTATGAAGATGACGATGCCGAGGATCCACGTGAAGATCATCGTCTTTTTGCGGGAGTTCGAAACCTTCGCGCCGACGTCCGCGAAGCCGAGGGCCGCGCCCGAGTCGTCCAGCAAGCGGATCAGCGCGCCGAACATGCCGAACATGACGACGTAATAGGCCGAATCGCCCATCTCCGCGAGGGTAAAATCAAACCAAGTCCCCCAAAAACCGGTCAGCGCGCCCATGAACGGAGCGCCCTCCGCCGCCAGTCCCGCGATGACGGCGGAGCCGACCAGCGTACCCACGATCAGGGCCTCGACGGCCCGCCGCGTGACCACGGCCGTGATGATTACACAGGCCACGGGCAAGAGGCTGATCAGGCCTGCGCTTTCAAGAGATTCCAAAGCTTCCATGTAATAAAAACACTCCTTTCCAATCCGACGCCGCCGTGCGAACACGGCCCGCGCCGACCCGATAAACAAAACAGAGAATATCCAATATTATAGACCAAATCCGCGGCTTTGTCCATGGGAGAATCACACGCGCGTATATACAACGCGCGCGTTTCGTGTTATAGTATAGACAGGCGGAAGCGCTTTGAGCGCAGGGGACCGCCGGCGCATGGCCTTATGAAAAAATATCTTTCATGGAACACAAAAGACTCCCTGATCACGGCGATCGCCGCAGCGATCGCTTTTGCGGTTTGCGCTTTTCTGCGCATGTTCAGCGATGCGGACATCTCCATCCCCCTGATCTTCGTCCTGACCGTCCTGATCGTGTCCAGACTGACAGAAGGCTATTTTTACGGCATCCTCACCTCCGTCGTGGCGGTGTTCGGCGTCAACTACGTGTTCACCTATCCGTATTTCGCGTTCAATTTCACGATATCGGGCTACCCCATCACCTTCCTCAGCATGTTCGTCGTATCGATCATTACGAGCGCGCTCACGACGCAGGTCAAGCAGCAGGAAAAGCTGCGCCTCGAATCGGAAAAGGAGAAGCTGCACGCGAATTTTCTGCGCGCGATCTCGCACGACTTGCGGACGCCGCTCACATCGATCGTCGGTTCCGCCTCCGTGATGCTGGAAAACGAGCATTCCTTCACGAACGAGCAACGGCGCATGCTGCTCAAAGAGATTCTGGACGAAGCCGCATGGCTCATCCGCATGGTCGAAAACCTTCTGTCCGTCACGCGCATGCGCGGCGAAGCCACGATCAGCAAGATGCAGGAGCCGGCGGAGGAATTGATCGAGGACGCCGCGCAAAAATTCAAGAAGCGCTACCCCGACATACCGCTTCGCGTGTCGATTCCCGACGAACCGCTCTTCCTTCCGATGGACATCATGCTCATCGAACAGGTCATCATGAATCTGCTCGAAAACGCCGCCGTTCACGGGGGAAATCCGACGCGCGTCGAACTCTCGGTCGCCGTCCGGGGGGACCTGGCCGTGTTCTCCGTGGAGAACGACGGCGCCGGCATCGATCCCGAAATCATGAACAGGATCAAGGAAAACCGCTATTTCTTCACCGCCGCCGGGGACGGGAAGCCCGCAGGCAAGCGGAACATGGGCATCGGCCTGTCGCTTTGCGCGTCGATCGTGCGGGCGCACGGCGGAAGCATTTCCGCAGAGGCCGGCGCGAACGGCGGCGCCTGCTTTCGCTTTTCTCTGCCGATGGAGGAGCATTCGTCAAATGGCGCATAAGGACAGAATTTTGATCGTGGACGACGAAAACGGCATCTGCCGCTTTCTCTCGACGGTCTTGAGCATAAACAACTACGACGTGCTCGTCGCCCGGACGGGCGCGGACGCTTACATGATGATCACCTCATCCATGCCCGATCTCGTGCTGCTTGATCTCGGTCTGCCCGACATGGACGGACTGCACATCATCCGGTCGGTGCGGGAATGGACGGAACTTCCCATCATCGTCGTTTCCGCGCAGACGCACGAACGGGACAAGGTGGCGGCGCTCGACGCCGGCGCCGACGATTACGTCACAAAGCCCTTCGGCTCTTCGGAGCTGTTGGCGCGGATCAGGACATCCATCCGCCGCTCCGGCGCGCGGAGCGCGGGCGCGATTCCCCAAACCGGCAGCTATCGCGTCGACGGCCTGCTGATCGATTACGACAAGCACAGGGTGCTCGTCGAGGGCGAGAACATCCACCTCACGCGCAACGAATTCAAGATCGTCGCGCTGCTCGGCAGGAACGCCGGCCGGGTGCTCACCCACGCGCACATCCTGAAGG
This sequence comes from Eubacteriales Family XIII. Incertae Sedis bacterium, assembly GCA_031276135.1. Classification (GTDB taxonomy): domain Bacteria; phylum Bacillota; class Clostridia; order Peptostreptococcales; family Anaerovoracaceae; genus JAITLA01. The sequence continues at coordinate 5,770 of JAISNR010000230.1, forward strand.
AGATCTGGGGAACGAGCTTTATGGGCGACAACCGCATCCTGCGCGTGAACATGGCGAACATCCGCCGCAAGATCGAAAAGAACCCGACGGAGCCCAAGTACATCTTTACGGAGATCGGCGTGGGTTATCGGCTTCGCGAGGCGGAATGAGGGAGATGACGGCATCAAAGATACGATCGGGGGCTGCGGTTTTTGCCACCGTATGCTATAATCACAGTATCCCCTATTACCGTACAGAAAGGAAGAACACAATGTCCACACACATCAACGCCGCGAACAAAAGCGACATCGCCGAATCGGTGCTGTTGCCCGGCGATCCGCTTCGCGCAAAATTCATAGCCGAAAACTTCCTCGAAAACGCAAGATGCTACAACGAGATACGGGGCATGTTCGGCTTCACGGGCACGTACAAGGGCGTACCCGTGTCGGTGCAGGGCACGGGCATGGGCGCGCCGTCCATCGGCATCTATTCCTGGGAGCTGATCACGGAATACGGCGCGCAGAACCTGATCCGCGTCGGCACGGCCGGAGGCATCAGCGAAGATCTGAAGGTCAAGGACGTGGTGCTGGGGCTGTCGGCCTCCACGGATTCCAACTATGCGCACATATACAACCTGAACGGAAGCCTCGCGCCGACGGCGAGCTGGTCCCTGTTGCTCAAGGCCAAGGAAGCCGCGGATCGGCTCGGCATAGCCGTCCACGCGGGAAACATCCTGACGGGGGACGTATTCTATGAGCTCGAGCCGGATTGGTGGAAGAGATGGGCGCGCCTCGGCGTGCTCTGCGTGGAGATGGAGGCCGCCGCGCTCTACATGAACGCCGCGTACAACCGCGTGAACGCGCTCGCCGTGCTGACGATCAGCAACGATTTCGTCACGGGCGCGGAAACCACGGCGCAGGAGCGCGAGCAGACCTTTACGAACATGATGCGCATCGCGCTCGAGGCGGCGGTCGCGTAGCGGCGCGCCCGGCTGCTTCAAGAATCCTTTCCGCGCGCCGGTGCGGGCGGGAAAAAGCGAAGAACCGGCTCATGGACCGGTTCTTCGTGTTCAATTTTGGAAGCTCTTTAACGCATTGTCTGCGCTTTTTCCTTTTGATATTTGCTATTTATTGAAGTAAATTGTGTATGTCAAACTACTCTTGTTGGTGGTGTTTTCCGTTACGGTGAGCCGGATGCTGTTTGAGGTCGATGCACCTGAAAACAGCGTTCCGTTTGCGATTATCCAATATTCCGGATTGCCGCCGGAGGATGCCGGTTGTGTGCCGTTGACTGTCATCGACACAGATGTTCCGGACGCTCTTGTGACATAAATTGTGACATTCGCGCCGCTGCCGTTGAGATTCAACGTATAATTGCGATCGGAATTAAAGTTGTTGATAATACTACTGATCGCGCCGGGCGTCGAACTCAATTCGTATTTCACGTCCACAAGCGCCGTCCCCGTTCCCGTTCCCGTCGTAAAGTTGACGGTTTCGATCTCCGAGTAATCGCTGCCGCTCACGTACAGCACACCGAACACATAGTGACGCTTGTTCGTTTGCAAACCCGACAGATCGATCGGATACGATGTCGAGGCGGAAACGGAGAAATTGTTGCTCGTGACAGAAGGATTATTGTTGTAATCCTGTCGATTTCTGATTTGATTCGCGGTCGGCTGTCTGGATTGATCCGTCACCACATAGTAGAACGTACCCGCGCGGTCCGTCCGGACGTTCAAGGTGGCATTCGTCGATCCGATTGAGGAAACGTTGAATTCCGTGATCCAGTTCACGTTCGTTCCCGTCGTCGTGAACGCGGAACCCTTCACCTTGGAGAACAGACTGCCCGAGCTCGTGCTCTCGTAGACGCAGCCGAAGATCTTGTAGTTCGTCCCGGATTTGAGCCCCGTTATGTCCATCGATTTGGAGGCGCCGGCCGAAACGGAGAAGTTGCCCGAGATGACGTTCGTGGAGCTGTTGCCCGCGTCCCTGCCGTTTTTGATATAGGTCTGCTGCGGCGTCTTGACGTTCTTGTTCGGGTCCTCCACGACGACGTAGTACAGGGTGCCGGCCCGCGATGAATTGACCGTAAGCCTGATCGAGTTGTTGTCGATGTTGCTCACGCTGAAATTGCTGTTCAGCCATTCCTCGCCGGTATCGCCCGAGGATGAAGTCGTGAAGGTGCGTATGGCCACGGGCGAGAGATTGGCCGCAACGTCCCGCGCCACGGCGCAGATCTTGTACGACTGCTCCGCTTGCAAGGAGGAAAGGGCGGCGGAAATCGCACCGTTCGCGTACACGCTCCTGCTGCCCGTGCCGTAGGCGCTGCGGTTGTCGGAAGTCCTGCCGTTCAGCACCTGCTCGGCCGTCGGCGTCGCCGCGTCTTCGCCCGTGAGGACCACCCAGTACACGTTGCCGTCCCGCGTCGCCGTGACGTTCAGCGTCGCGCCGTCCGTCTTGATGTCGGAAACATTGATGTTGGAAATGCTCAGGGCCGCAAGGTCCGCGCCGGGCGTGAGCGGGCTGATGCCGAGGACCCTGTTCACGATCGTCACGGCTTCGCCGCGCTTCAGCGGGCTCTGCGGGTTGAAATTCCCGGTCGCATCGCCCGCGATATAGCCTCTGCTGTAGGCCGCCTTGACGGAAGGAAGCGCCCAGGCGTCGATCCCGGCCGCGTCGTGGACGCCGGTCAGCGCGTGGGAGGTGTCACCGCCCGGCGCGATGCGGTTCAGGATGACCGCCACCTCCTGACGCGTAATCTGTGCGCCCGGATTAAAATTTCCCTCGCTGTCGCCTTGAATGTAACCGACGCTGTAGGCCCGCTGCACCTCCGGGAAATACCATTCGTTGACGGGAACGTCCCGGAAGGGAATGTTCGTCATGGCCGTATAATTCTTCGCCTTGTTGATGATCGTGACGAATTCGGCCCGCGTGATCGTCCCGTCCGGCTTGAACGTGCCGTCGGGATAACCGTTGATGTAGCCGTAGTTGATTCCCGCGAGTATCTGGCCTTCCGCCCAATGCCCGGAGGCATCGACCAAGCTCGCGGCGAAGGTCTGCGGCGCCGCGAATGCGTTGGCCGCAAAGACGCAGACCATTGCAAGAATAAACGATGCTGTTTTCTTTTTCATTTTTTACACCTCACAACCACAGTTTATATGCATCCTCCGTATTTTGCAATACGAATTCACTTTACATTTAGATTACAGCGTTTCGATCTCCCGCGCCGACGGCCTTTCGAGCGCCTTCTCCACAAAGGCGCGGAACAGCGGATGCGCGCGGTTCGGACGGCTCTTGAACTCCGGATGGTACTGCACGCCGACGAAGAAATCGTTCGCGGCGAGTTCCACGGCCTCCACAAGTCTGCCGTCCGGCGACAGGCCGCAGATCGTCATGCCGGCCTTCGTCACCGCCTCGCGGTAATCGTTGTTGAATTCGTAACGATGCCTGTGCCTCTCGTGGATCCGTTCCTTGCCGTAGGCCCTGTGCAGCGCGGAGCCGGGCAACACGTCGCAAGGATACGCGCCGAGGCGCATGGTGCCGCCCTTGGGGATGTTTCCGTGCTGGTCCGCCATCAGCCCGATGATTTGGTCGGGCGATTCGCCGTCGAATTCCGAGGAATGCGCGGCCGCGAGCCCGAGCACGTTCCGCGCGAACTCTATGACGGCGATCTGCATGCCAAGGCAGATGCCGAGATAAGGCACGTTGTTTTCCCGCGCGTACTTGGCCGCCTGTATCTTGCCGTCTATGCCCCGCTCGCCGAAGCCGCCGGGGACCAGTATGCCGCTGCAGTCCGAAAGCGCGGACACCGCCGTCGCCGCCGTGATGTCCTCGGCCTCTATCCAGACGATCTCCACCTTCGCGCCCGTTTCGTAGCCCGCGTGGCTGAGGGCCTGCGCGACCGAAAAATACGCGTCGTGCAGCTTCACGTACTTGCCCACGAGGCCGATGCGCACGCTCTTTTCGCGGCGCGCGATCCGTTTCAGCATGTCCTGCCAGTCCGACAGGTCGGGATCGGGCGCGTGTATGCCGAGCTCGCGGCATACGATGTCCGAAAAGCGCTGTTCCTCCAGCATGATCGGCGCTTCGTAGATCATGGAAAGCGTCCGGTTCTGTATGACGCAGTCCGGCTTCACGTTGCAGAAGAGCGCGATCTTCTTGCGGATGTCATCGCTCACGACGCCGGACGAGCGCACGACGATGATGTCCGGCGATATGCCCATGGACTGCAGTTCCCTGACGGAATGCTGCGTCGGCTTCGATTTGTATTCGTGCGACCCTTCTATAAAGGGTACGAGCGTGACGTGGATGTACAGGCAATTCTCCTTGCCCAGTTCCAGCGAAATCTGCCGTATGGCCTCCAGAAAGGGCTGGCTTTCGATGTCGCCTATGGTGCCGCCGATCTCCGTGATGACGATGTCGCAGTTCCTGCTCTCGCCGACGGCGAATATGAATTTCTTGATCTCGTTCGTGATGTGGGGGATCACCTGCACGGTTTCGCCGAGGTATTCGCCTCGCCGCTCCTTTTGCAGGACATTCCAGTATACCTTTCCGGCGGTCAGGTTGGAGAAGCGGTTCAGGTCCTCGTCTATGAAGCGTTCGTAGTGCCCCAGGTCCAGATCCGTTTCGGCGCCGTCCTCGGTGACAAAGACCTCGCCGTGCTGGATCGGACTCATGGTGCCGGGATCCACGTTGATGTAGGGATCGAGCTTCTGCGCGCTGACCTTCAGGCCGCGCGTCTTTAAAAGGCGTCCCAGCGAAGCCGCCGTAATGCCCTTTCCGAGGCCCGAAACCACGCCGCCCGTAACAAAGATGTATTTCGTCATATCCGCCTCCGCTCCCGAATCCGCCCAAACAACAAACGCCGAATGTTGGAATCATAACCTCTATCATTATAACTCCTAATTCGGCGTTGTTCAATTGTTTGCGCGATTTTTTGAAGCCTTACTTCACACTGTACAGGATCTCCGCATACGATGGCAGAGGCCAATCCTCGCTGCCGACGATGGTTTCGAGCTCATCCACGGCACCGCGCAGGGCCTGCATGCTGTAGAACACCTCCGTGCCGTAATACGCGGCGCAGTCCGCGGTTTCGCCGCAGTCGGCGGCCCGCATGATCGCATCTTCCAAATTATCCAAGTCCTTCTGAAGCGTTCCTGAGAGTCCGGACAGCCTTTCCGCCAGCGTGGTTTCGAGGGAGGCGTCCAGCGAAGCGGCGGCGTTTTGCTTGAGGTTCAGGGCCGCCAGCGTCTTGCTCGTATAGGAAAGCACGGCGGGGATGATGCGGCGGTGCACGAGGTCTATCATCGTGAGGGCCTCGATGTGGATGGTCTTGATGTAATTCTCCAGCAGGAGCTCCGTCCGCGAAACGATCTCGGTGCGCGACAGGACGCTGTGCTTCTCGAAGAGGGCGATGTTTTCCTCTGAGGTGAAACGCGGCAACACGTCGGGCGTGGAGAGCAGATTCAAAAGCCCGCGCTTCTCGGCCTCGCTCACCCATTCCTCCGCGTAGTTGTTGTAGTTGAATATGATGCGCTCGTGCTTCTCTATGGTCTTTTTCACGAGCGTTTGCAGGGCAGCGTTGAAATCCTTGGCCTTTTCCAACTCGTCGGCGAAGCCTGCGAGCGCGTCGGCCACGATCGTGTTCAGCACGAAGTTCGGGCCGGAGATGGACAGGGATGAACCCACCATGCGGAATTCGAACTTGTTGCCCGTGAACGCGAAGGGCGAGGTTCTGTTCCGGTCGGTCGCATCGCGCGGAAACGCGGGCAGCACGTCAACGCCGAGCCGCACGGGGGCATTGTCCTTCTTCTCATAGTTGCTACCGCTCTTGATCGTTTCCAATATATCCGTGAGTTCTTCGCCGAGGAAGATGGAGATGATCGCGGGGGGCGCCTCGTTCGCGCCGAGCCTGTGGTCGTTGGCGGCGGTGGCCACGGACAGGCGCAACAGGTCCTGATGCTCGTCCACGGCCTTGATCACGGCGCAGAGGAAGAGCAGGAAGCGCGCGTTTTCGGCGGGCGTGCTGCCGGGATCCAGCAGATTCTCGCCGGCGGAGGTCGAAATAGACCAGTTGTTGTGCTTGCCGTTGCCGTTGACGCCCGCGAAGGGCTTCTCGTGAAGCAGACAGGCGAGGCCGTGCCTGGGCGCGATCATCTTCATGACCTCCATGATCAGCTGGTTGTGATCGGTCGCGATGTTCACGGTTTCGTAGATGGCCGCGAGCTCGTGCTGCGCCGGCGCCACCTCGTTGTGCTTCGTCTTGCTCGGAATGCCCAGACGCCACAGCGTTTCGTCGAGGTCCTGCATGAAGGCGGCGACCCGCGGCTTGATGGCGCCGAAGTAGTGGTCGTCGAGCTCCTGCCCCTTCGGTGGCCTGGAACCGAACAGCGTGCGCCCGCAGTAGATCAGATCCGGCCGCTTGTCGTACACGCTCTGGTCCACGAGGAAGTATTCCTGCTCGGCGCCCACGTTCGCCAGCACCTCCGCGTCCCCGCTTTCGCCGAAGAGCTTGAGAATGCGGCGGCCCTCCTTGTTCAGGGCCATCATGGAGCGCAGCAGCGGGGTTTTCTTGTCCAGCGCCTCGCCGCTGTACGAATAGAATGCGGTCGGTATGCAGAGCACGTTCGCCTTGATGAACGCGTAGGAGGTCGGATCCCACGCCGTGTAGCCCCTCGCCTCGAAGGTCGCGCGGATGCCGCCCGTCGGGAAGCTCGAAGCGTCGGGCTCGCCCTTGACGAGTTCCTTTCCGGAGAATTCCATGATCACGCGCCCGTCGGACTTCGTCGCGAGGAAGGACTCGTGCTTCTCTGCGGTCACGCCCGTCATCGGCTGGAACCAGTGCGTGAAGTGCGTGACGCCCTTTTCGACCGCCCAGTTCTTCATCGCGTTCGCGACCACGTTCGCCACGCCTATGTCGAGGGGCGCAAGCGTTCTGAACGTCTTGCGCAGCGAAACATATATCTCCCTCGGGAGCCTTTCCCGCATGACCCTGTCGTTAAAGACAAGGCTGCCAAAATCTTCGGTAATGTTGAACATCGTTCAATGGCCTCCTTTCAACCCGCGCATCCGCGATCCGCATAAAAACAAAGACGCCAAGGGAGAGGTCTCCCTCAGCGCCATTGCTGTACGACGTTTATGGAAAAAATTATATCCGCTTCGCGCGCGCGCGTCAAGCGTTTTTTGTCTATTCTTCCTGCGCGTTTTTTACGTTTTTGTTTCTTTTGAAAATATTGACGCAAAAGGCGGAATATCTGTGATATCATAATGTCCTATGAAAACCGTGCTTGTCATTTCCGCAACCGAAAAAAGCCGCGCGTATTTTTTGGAATTCCTGCGCGACTGCCAATACGACGATATCAGTTCGGCGGAGAGTGCGGCGGAAGCCGTCGCGCGCATGGACGCCCGCGAATACGACCTCTGCATCATCAACGCGCCCCTGCCCGACGCAGACGGCGTCGAACTCGCGCTCCGCGCGGTGCGCAAGGGGAACAGCCAAGGGCTTCTCATCGCCCCCGAGGACCGCGCCGAGGGCGCGCGCGCGGCCGTCGAACCCGCGGGTGTGTTCGTCGTCGCGAAACCCCTGCGGCGCGCTGCGCTCGGCAACGCCGTTCACAGCATGGTCGTCGCCCACAACCGCATGTCCGCCATGCGCGAGCAGAACGCGACGCTCCTGCAGAAGCTCGAGGACACGAAGCACATCAACCGCGCGAAATCCATACTCATCACGGGCCTGAAGATGTCCGAACCGCAGGCCCACAGGTTCATAGAAAAACAGGCGATGGAACGCCGCATCACCAAGGGAGAGGTGGCGCGCCGCGTCATCAGCACCTATGTCATCAACAATTACGAGGAATGACCATGCTTGACAAGCTGCACGAGGAATGCGGCGTATTCGGCATCGCCGCGGCGCCGCATTCCGCAATCGACCCGGCCTACGAAACCTTTACGGGGCTCTTTTCCCTGCAACACAGAGGACAGGAATCCTGCGGCATCGCCGTCAACGACGCCGGCGTGATCTCCTGCCGCAAGGCCCTCGGGCTCCTGTTGGACGTCTTTGACGAACGGAGTCTGCGCGCCATGAAGGGCAACGCCGCCATAGGGCATGTGCGCTATTCCACGACGGGAAACCCGAACGTCGAAAACGCACAACCCATCGTCGTGACCCACAACAAGGGCAATCTGGCCATCGCGCACAACGGCAACCTCGTGAACGCCGGCGAACTGCGGCACGAGATAGAAATGAAAGGCGGCATCTTCCACTCGTCGAACGACACGGAGATCATCGCCTACATCATCGTGCAGGAGCGGCTGGCCGCAGAATCGATAGAAGAGGCCTTCTTGCGCGCGATGCGGCGGATCAGGGGCGCGTATTCGCTGCTTCTCATGAGCCCGCGAAAGCTGATCGCCGCGCGCGATCCGAACGGTTTTCGCCCGCTCTCTCTGGGACGGCTCGACAAGCACTATATCTTCGCCTCGGAAACCTGCGCGATCGACGCGGTCGGCGGCGTGTTCCTGCGCGACATCGAGCCCGGTGAAATCGTGGTCGTCGAGAACGACCGGCTGCGCTCCATCGACTCCGGACTGCGCGCGGAGAAATCCTTCTGTTCCTTCGAATTCATCTATTTCGCGCGGCCGGACAGCGTGATCGAGGGCATAGGCGTGGAATGGGCCAGACGGGAAATGGGCCGATACCTCGCCCGTGAAAGCGGCGTCGAGGCCGACATCGTGATCGGCGTCCCGGATTCGGGCATCAGCGCGGCGCAGGGCTACGCACAGGAATCGGGCATCCCCTACGGCGTCGGCCTGATCAAGAACCGCTACATCGGCCGGACCTTCATACAGCCCTCGCAGGACCGGCGCGAGCGGGCCGTGCGCCTCAAGCTGAACCCGCTGGCCGCCAACATAAAGGGCAAGCGCGTCGTCATGATAGACGATTCCATCGTGCGCGGCACGACCTCGGCCCGCATCGTATCCGCGCTGCGCGAGGCCGGCGCGCGGGAGATTCACATGCGCATCTCATCGCCGCCCTTCCTGCACCCCTGCTACTTCGGAACCGACGTTCCCGACAGCGATGCCCTGATCGCCCACAACCACACCGTGAACGAAACCGCGCGCATCATAGGCGCGGATTCCCTCGCCTACCTGTCCCTCGCCGCGCTCTCGGACGTATTGGAAAAATCAGGAAATTGTCCCGTCTGCGACGCCTGCTTCAGCGGGAACTATCCCATCGATCCGCCCGCCGCGGCCGAAAAGAGCATATTCGACCGGCGCATACACTTCGAATAATCGGAGCGGACGGCGAAGCCGCTCGCCCGCTCCAAAAGACGAATGCCTACTCCGCGTCGCGCACGTCGGGCAGGCCCGCGAAGCCGCGCGCGAGATCCGCGTCGGTCGGAACGGAATCCTCCATCGTGCCGTCGTTGTACTGCGCGTAGGCCGCGAGGTCGAAGTAGCCCGTGCCCGTCAGTCCGAACAGGATCGTTTTCGCCTCGCCGCTCTCCTTGCACTTCAGCGCTTCGTCTATGGTCACGCGTATCGCGTGCGCGGATTCCGGCGCGGGCAACAGACCCTCCACGCGCGAGAAGAGCTTGGCCGCCTCGAACACGCTGCGCTGTTCGACGGCCCGCGCCTCGTCCAGATAGCCGTCGTGGTAGAGCTGGGACAGGATGGGGCTCATGCCGTGGTAGCGCAGTCCGCCCGCGTGGTTCGACGCGGGAATGAACGAGGAACCCAGCGTGTACATCTTCGCGAGCGGCGTGACCATGCCCGTGTCGCAGAAATCATAGGCGAATTTTCCGCGCGTCATCGACGGGCAGGATGCCGGCTCCACGGCTATGAAGCGCGGCGACTTTCTTCCGGCCAGCCTGTCCGCCATAAAGGGCGCCATCAGACCGCCGAGGTTCGAGCCGCCGCCCGCGCAGCCGATCAGGATATCCGGGTATTCGTCGCATTTCGCGAGCGCGGCCTTGGCTTCGAGGCCGATGACGGATTGATGAATCAGCACTTGGTTCAGCACGCTGCCGAGCACGTACTTGTACCCTTCCGAGGATACGGCGGCCTCCACGGCCTCCGAGATGGCGCAGCCGAGACTGCCCGT
>JAISNR010000069.1 GCA_031276135.1 Eubacteriales Family XIII. Incertae Sedis bacterium
CATCCGTCACGGCCGAGTTGTCTTCATACATGCGCAAACGAACGCAATTGAAAGAACCTGCGACAGAAGGCGGCGATCGGATCGAAAAGCGTTGGCAACGAAAGGCCGCCGTGCGGCGAGTCGTTTCGCTGCTTTTGAAAATCCGCGATGCCGAGGAATCTTACCTTGAAAGCATCCCGGAGAACCTGCGCGGCGGCCCGATGGCGGAAGCGGCGGAAGAGACCGTCGGGCGTCTCGATGAAGCATATGCCGTGTGAGTCCGCACCTCCGGCGTGCTTCCTCGTCTGCGGCAACGCTCGGTGTGCGGGTTCAATCACCGATTTGCTTTCGCTGCGAAGACTCGGGGCGGTGTGACGGATTTTCGGAGCGAAAGCATTCCGCTGCCCTACCGGGCAGCGGCCCCAACAAATACATCCGGAGGATCGAATTACGTGCGATAAAAATTTCTTGTGGCACCGACTAAACTTATATTGACAACTCCAATCATAGGCTTTACAAAGCGCGAAGCGCTTCGCGCACGCTTTCCGTCACGCCGGTTTCCGCAAATTCGATCACAACCGCTTTGATTGTGACGCCGGCGCCCTCCGGCTGGATCCTCGGCGTCGGAACGTCGGAATCCGGTACCGCAACCGCCCGGAGAAATCCTTTCGGATTCGTGCCGGCGGTTTTGCTTCCTTTCAACCTGCGGCGCCAATACCGCAGCGTTGTTTCCGAAATGCGGTTTTGCTCGCACCAAGCCTTGTGCGTGAGTCCGCTCGACTCAAGCCCGGCGATGCGCTCCTTCCACAGCGCCTCCGTTTCGTCCTTGCTTCGTTTCTGCCCCATAGAACCGCTCCCTTCGTAATCGCAACGATAACTTCCGGGAGCATTGTCGCATACTTCTTTTGTTTTGAACAGGTGTACGTGGTTTGACGCTTACCGCTCACCCCATTGCGCCCGCCGCGCATTTCATATATACTGTAGCAGAACGGAGGCAAACCCCCATGAACGGCATCAACGGCGTGCTCGTCGTCTTTTTCATCGCGGCGGTCGGATTCGTCTTTTCGCGCTTTCGCCTGTGGCCCGACGGCGCCGCCGACGCCCTTTCCGCGATCATACTCAAACTGGCAGCGCCCGCGCTCGCGATCGTGAGCATAGCGGACCGGTTCACGCCGGAAATGTTGCAGGAATCCCTGCTTTTGCTCCTGCTCTCGCTCATCCACATCGCGCTCCTCTTCCTCGCGGGGAAGGGCCTGTCGCGTCTGCTCGGCATGAAGGCGGGCAAGCGGACCGTGTTCGAAGTCACCTTCACGTTCTCGAACGTCATCTTCATCGGTCTGCCGATCAACGCGATCGCCTTCGGCCCCGCGGGGCTGCCGTACCTGTTCACGTACTACATCGTGTCGCTGACGGCGTTTTGGAGCGTGGGGGCATACGAGATGACGCGCGCGTCCGCCAAGGGGGAGCGCGCGTTCTCGCCGGCCAAGATCCTCAGCCCGGGGCTCGTCGGCGTGATCCTCGGCCTGGTTTTCGCCGAATTGCAATTGCAATTCCCCGCGCCCGTCGATGCCTCTCTGCGCTACCTGTCCGCCCTGTGCGTCCCGCTGTCGATTCTGGTCATCGGCGCCAAACTTGTGCCGTTCTTCCAAAAACCGCCGTCGATTTCGTTGGACGACTTCGCGATCTTGGCGGGCAAATTCCTGTTCAGCCCCCTGCTGATGTTCCTGCTCCTGCGCGCCTTCGGCATAACGGGTCTGCCTTTTTTTGTGCTGTTGCTGACCTCCTCCATGCCCTGCCACATGCAGACCTCCATACTCGCGCAGTATTACGGCGTGGAGAGCGAATACGCGGCAAAGCTCGTCGCGATGAGCACGATCCTCAGCCTCTTCACCATACCGCTCTACGTCGCGTTGCCGCGCCGGTTTTTGGCTTGACGGACATGTTTTGCGTTTTGCGAATGCTCTGCGAAGATTCAAGAAATTCGTTTCGCATTGACGCAGGCGCGAAAATGCGGTAAAATGGTACTATCCCAATACCCCATCCGTTTCCCCCGTTTCTGTATTTGCTGCTCTGTTTTCGCATGGAGCACACACGAAAGGGAAAGGTATACGAATGGAACGTATTGTGAAAAAAGAACAAAAATGTAATTTACGCAGAATCAAACGACTCTCGCTGCTCTTGGCGCTGTTTTGCCTCTTGGCGCTCACGGTCGCTTGCTCCGGCCATGACAAGTCCAAAGAGAGCGCGAACGAAGGCGCCGTCGCCACGGATCTCACCGTCGATGCGGACAATCCCGCTGCGGAAATGCCTGCGGTGTCGTCCTCGTCAAGTCTGCGCCTGATGCCCGAGGAGTTTCCGCACGTGGACGCTTCCACGCCGGCGATGCCCTTCTCGGAGTCCGTGGCCGCAGCGGTCATGGGTATGCCCTTGGAAGAGGCTCGCCTTTATGTCCTGCACAACAAGACGTCCGAAGTCTACGCGAATCTGATCGACGGAAGGGCGGACATCATCTTCGCGGCGGCGCCCTCCGAAGCGGAATTGGCATACGCGAAGGAACAGGGCGCGGAACTCAGGCTCACGCCCATATTGCACAATGCTTTCATATTCTTCGTGAACGCGAAGAATCCTGTGGACGGCGTGGGGATCGACGACATCGTGGGCATCTATTCCGACAAAATCAAGAATTGGAAAGAGCTCGGCGGCGACGACGCCGAGATACGCGCGTACCTGCGTCCCGAAGGTTCGAACAGCCACGCGGGCATGCTCAACCTCGTCATGAAGGAAACGCCGATCGCGCAGCAGCCCGCGGAGAATGTCTGCGAGGAGATGAGCGACATCGTGAGCGCGGTGGCTTCTTATGAGGGCGCCGAATCCGCCATCGGCTATTCGTACTACTATTACGCGATGAATGAGCAGAGCGGCGGCAAGATCAAATACCTGAAGATCGACGGCATTGCACCCGACGAAGCGAGCGTGGCGGACGGCAGCTATCCCCTCGTGACCACGATCTACATGGCGCTTCGGCAGGATGAGCCGGCGGACAGCGCGACCTCGAAGCTGGCCGAGTGGATATTGAGCGCGGAGGGGCAAGCCATCGCGGAGAACGAAGGCTACGTTCCCATACGCTAGGATCCGGCCCGGATCGAATTGTGCGGCTTGGCGCAGGATTTTTTCGTTCGGCAAGCCCGCGACCCGCCGCTTTCGCCTCGGGTCGCGGGGTTTTTTCGCGCCGGTTCGGTTGTGGGCGCCGGGACAAATACATTTTGTCGGCTGAAGCCGGGAAGTTCTCGAATGGTTTTCGCGCGATTCGACGGAAGCTCCGTGCGCGGGCCGCAGGGCGCGTCATTCCGCGAGCAGGCGTTCCAGGATTTTTCTTTCGTCTTTGTCGAGCTCGCCGTGCTCCTCCAGAAAGCGCGCGAAGAGGTCGGGCCGGCGTTCCCGCGTCAGCCTGAGAGATTCCTCGAACTTCCAGAGGCGAATGCGCTTGTGGTCCCCCGAGAGCAGCACTTCGGGCACATCCGCGCCGCGAAAGTGCGCGGGCCGCGTGTACTGCGGATATTCCAGGAGGCCGGAACAGATGGATTCCTCGTCGTGCGCCCTCGGATTTCCGAGCACGCCGGGCAGCATGCGGGCCACGGCGTCGATCAGGACCATCGCGGGCAGTTCCCCGCCCGTCAGGATGTAATCGCCCACGGAGATCTCTTCGAAGCGGAAGCGGTCGAGCACCCGCCGGTCGATTCCCTCGTAGCGGCCGCAGAGCAAAAGCAGGGCGTCCTCGCGCGCCAGCTCGCACACGAGCTGCTGGTCGAGCATCCGGCCCTGGGGCGACGGGCAGACGAGCCGCTTCCCCTCCGTGCCGAGCCGTTCCAGCGCGTCGAACACGGGCTGCGGCATCAGCACCATGCCGGCGCCGCCGCCGAAGGGGTAATCGTCGGTCTTTCTGTGCCTGTCCGTCGAAAAGGATCGGATATCGACGATTTCGATGTCCAAAACGCCCTGTTCCACCGCCCGGCCGAGTATGCTTTCGTTCAGCACGGGCGCGAACATCGCAGGGAAAAGCGTCAGCGCCTGTATCCTCATATCGCAAGCCCGAGCAGGCCGTCCGGCACGCGCACGACCACGCGCTTCGCAAGCACGTCCACATGTATGACAAATGCTTCCACGGCGGGCAGGAGGAAGCGCCGTCCGTCCGGCGCGGCGATCTCGTAGAGGTCCTGCGCGCCGTTTTGCAACACGTCGGCGATCGTGCCCAAGGCCTTTTCCCGCTCGTCGTACACCCCGCAGCCGATCAGGTCCCGCACGTACCATTCGCCGTCGGGCAGGGGCTTCAGGGAGTGCGCGCTCACGGAAAGGACGCGTCCGCGCAGGGCCTCCGCCCCGCTGCGGTCCGCAAGGCCGTCGAGCTTGAGAATCGGCAGATTTTTCACAAAGCGGACGGCCTCGATCCGCACGGACCGGCCGTCGATTGAGAGCTCCGCCCCCGGCGCGAAACGCTCCGGTTTGTCGGAATAGGGATAGACCTTCACCTCGCCGCGCAGACCCACCGCCGCGAGAATCTTTCCGACTGCAATCCATTCGGTCTGTTCCATGGCGGCCCTACTGCATGATCTCCACGGACACACGTTTGTTCTCTCTGACCGCAGCCGCCTTTACGACGATGCGGAGCGCTTTCGCGATGCGGCCCTGTTTGCCGATGACCTTGCCCATATCCTCCGGCGCGACGTGCAGTTCGATGACGGTTTCGCCCGCCTCACCCTCCGTGGTCTTGATCACGATGGCGTCGGGATGCTCGACCAGCGATTCCGCGATCATCTTTACCAGTTCTTCCATTCGCCTTCTGTTCCTTTCTTAGATGTGCGCCTTCAGCCGGCGTCGGCGGCGGTTTCCGTTTCCGCCTCCGTTTGCCCGTCCGCCGCATCCGCTGCGGGTTCCTGCGCCGCATCCGCTTCCTTCGTGCCGTCCAATGCCCCCGCCTTTTTCAGCAGACCTCTGACGGTGTCGGTCGGCTTGGCGCCCGTCGAAATCCATTTCTTCGCCTTTTCGACATTGACCTTGACATCCGCGGGATCGGTCAGCGGATTGTAATATCCCAGTTCCTCGATGAAACGCCCGTCGCGCGGCGACCGCGAATCCGCCACGACGATCCTGTAAAACGGCCTCTTGTGCGCTCCCATTCTCTTCAATCTGATTTTGACTGCCATGTCCCTTCCTCTCTTCATCACCGATAAAAATTTTTTTCCGCCGCGTACCGCCGAAGAAGGAGGGAACGCCGCAGAATAAAATGGAAAAACTTAGAATAAATCGTCAGCTCAGGCCGCGAAACAGCTTGTTGCGCGCGTGCTTCGGTCCCGTCATGAACTGCTTCATCATCTTTCGCGCCTCTTCGTAGCGTTTGACGAGGCTGTTGATCTTCGTGACGGGCTGCCCCGAGCCCGCCGCGATGCGCTTGCGCCTGCTCGAATTCAGGATGGACGGATTGCGCCGTTCCTCCTTCGTCATGGAGCGGATGATGGCCTCCATGCGGCGGAATTCCAGTTCGCTGCCGTCGATGTCCACGCCGGCGGCGCGGCCGCCCATGCCGGGCAGCATCTCCACGAGCTTCGCGAGGCCGCCCATCTTCTTGATCTGCCCGATCTGTTCGAGGAAATCTTCGAGCGTGAATTCGTTTTTCTTCATCTTGCGCTCGAGCTCTTCCGCCTTCGCGTCGTCAAAGCTCTCCTGCGCCTTTTCTATGAGGCTCAGCATGTCGCCCATGCCCAGGATCCGCGAGGCCATGCGCTCCGGGTGGAAGGCTTCGAGGGCGTCGAGCTTCTCCCCGACGCCTATGAACTTGATCGGGCGCTGCGTCACGCTCTTCGCGGACAGCGCCGCCCCGCCCCGCGCGTCGCCGTCGAGCTTCGTCATGATGATGCCGTCTATGCCCAGCGCCTCGTTGAAGCCCACGGCCGCGTTCACGGCGTCCTGGCCCGTCATGGCGTCGAGCACGAGCAGTATCTCGTGCGGCTTCACGGCTTTCTTGATGCGGATCAACTCGTCCATCAGGGCTTCGTCGATCTGCAGGCGGCCGGCCGTGTCCACGATCAGCACGTCAAAGCCCTTGATCTCGGCCTCCCGCACGGCGCTCTCGGCGATCGCGACCGGGTCCGAGGATTCCTTCATCGTGAACACGGGGGTTTCCACGCTCTCGCCGACGATGACGAGCTGGTCCACGGCGGCCGGCCTGTAGACGTCGCAGGCGGCCAGCATGGGCTTCTTGCCGTTGCTCTTCAGATATTTGGCGAGTTTGCCGCAGGTGGTGGTCTTGCCCGTGCCCTGCAGACCGACGAGCATCAGCGTCGTGAAACCCCTCGGCGAGTAGGTCAGCCGGCTGTTCGTGCCGCCCATCAGCCCGACGAGCTCGTCCTGCACGATCTTGATCACCTGCTGCGCGGGCGTCAGGCTTTCCAAGACCTCCGCCCCGAGGGATTTGGCGCGCACGTCGGCGACGAATTGCTTCACCACCTTGAAGTTGACGTCGGCTTCCAGCAGCGCGAGCTTCACTTCGCGCATGGCCTCGTCGATGTCCTTCTCGGTGAGCACACCCTTCCCTTTGAGTTTCTTGAACACGCCTTGCAGTTTTTCGGAAAGTCCTTCAAATGCCATTGTTGATCTCCGTTGTTGCCTAAATCACCGGATCCAGACGGTCGAGCATGACGCGGATGTCGCGCAGACGGTCCGCCAGTGCGGGGTCGCGCGCGCACTCCTCGGCCAGGCGGTCGATCGCGGCCCCGGCGAGGGACACCGTCCTTTCGGCCAGCGCGTGCTTCGCCACGAGCCCGAGCGCGCGCTCATATGCAACGAGGGCGGCGGCGGATTTCTTCAGCGCGTCGTGAACGCCCTGACGGCTCATGCTTATGTCGGCGGCGATCTCCGACAGGGACAGGTCCTCCGCATAGTACATGCGAAAGATATCCTTCTGTTTTTCTTTCAGCAGACCGCCGTAAAAATCGTAGAGCAGGTTCATTTCGGCGGCGTCCTCCAACAGCATCGCGCGTCCCTCCTGTAATGTAAATCGCTTGACACTTTTATCAATTTACCATGAAGGGGTATGCGTTGTCAAGGAGTTCTTTTGTCATCTCACGGCTTACGCATAAGAAATTTATCGTTTTTCGATAAATAATTATTGACAAACGATATTGCGTGCTGTAGAATACACCCGTATTCGAAATTGCGCGGAAAGGAAAAGAAAAACGATGTGGAATTCTTTGCGGTCCGTGAAGCTGTCGCTCTTCTGTACGCGCCTCGTCATCCTGCTGGTCGCATTGTCGGCCGCGATCGCCGGCACATCCGCGGGGCGCGCCGCGCTGCGCTTCACCTTCGGCGGGACCCTCGCCCCGGGCGGCGGCGAAAGCCTGTTTGCGATCCCGGTCCTGTACTACGCGTGCTGCGTCCCCGCGCTCGCCGCGCTTCTCCTTCTGGATCGCCTGCTGACGAACATCAAGAGGGGCTTGGTGTTCACGGAGGGGAACGTGCGGGCGCTCAGGGCCATCTCGTGGTGCTGCTTCGCCGAGGCGTTCATCCTGGCGGCCGCCGCGCTGTACTGCGCGCCCATTCTCGTTGCGGTCGCGGTCGCCGTGGCCTTCTTCGGGCTCATTCTCCGCGTCGTGAAGAACGTCATAGACGCGGCCGTCGCCCTGAAGTCC
>JAISNR010000079.1 GCA_031276135.1 Eubacteriales Family XIII. Incertae Sedis bacterium
TTTTCTTTTTCCGCAAAAACGATTGAACCGCGCCGCCGCATATGATAAAGTGAAGAAAGCGAATCACGCATAACACGGAGGAATCCCATGCAAGACAAAGCCCTCGGCCTCATCCGCGTCGCGGCGGTCACGCCGAAAATCAAGCTCGCGGATCCGAAATACAACGCCCTTGAGATCCTGCGCTGCGCGCGGAAGGCCGACGCGGCGGGCGCCGGCGTCGCTCTTTTTCCGGAGCTGTGTCTGACCGGCTACACCTGCGGCGATCTGTTCTATCAGGAAACGCTGTACCGAAGCCAACTGGAAGCCTTGGAAACGCTCGTCCTCGCGAGCACAGGTCTGCAAACCGCCCTCATCGCCGGCGCTTTTCTGCGCGTCGAAAACCACCTGTACAACTGCGCGCTCTTCATCCAACAAGGCCGCATCCTCGGCGCAGTTCCCAAATTTTTCCTGCCAAATACGGAGGAATTCTACGAGGCGCGCTGGTTCGCGTCCGGCGCCGCGCTCGCGGGCCGCGTCCGGCGGGCCTCCGTGCTCGGCGAGGCGGTGCCCTTCGGCAGTCTGCTGTTTCGCGACGACGGCGCGGGGCTCGCGTTCGGCATGGAGCTGTGCGAGGATCTGTGGGCCCCCGTGTCCCCCGGCGCGCTGCTGTCGCTGCACGGCGCGCTGATCCTCTTCAACCCTTCGGCCAGCAACGAGCTCGTCGGCAAGTCCGCCTTCCGGCGCGCGCTCGTGTTGCAGGAGAGCGCGAAGAACATCTGCGGGTACGCATACGCCTCCGCCGGCGTACACGAATCCACGACCGACCTCGTGTTCGGCGGCCACGACATCATCGCGGAGAACGGCGTGCCGCTCGCGGAGAGCCGCCTCTTCGCGCGCGAAAGCGCCATGATCCTGGGCGACATCGACTACGAGAAATTGAAATTCGAGCGCAGCCGCACGAAATCCATGGCCGACTGCGCGGCGCGCTTCGCGGACAAGGGCGACTGCGAAACGGTTCCCGTCCTCCCGCTGCGCGTGCTGACCGAAGCCGACGCGCTCGTGCGCGGCTACCCCAAAACGCCCTTCGTCCCGGACGCGCCCGCCGTCGTCGATGCGCGCTGCCGCGAGATCTTCAGCATCCAGACGGCGGGTCTGGCCCGCAGGCTGGAGCACGCCGGCGGCGCGACCAAGACCGTCGTCGGGGTTTCCGGCGGGCTGGACTCGACGCTGGCCCTGCTCGTGTGCGCCGAAACCCTGAAGCTGCTCGGGCGGCCGCGCTCCGACATGATCGCCGTCACCATGCCGGGCTTCGGCACGACGGACGAAACCCACGCGAACGCGGCCGCGCTCATGCGTCTGCTCGGCGCCGACCTGCGCGAGATTCCCATCGGCGATTCCGTGCTGCGGCACTTCGCCGACATCGGCCACGATCCCGCCGTCCGCGACCGCACCTACGAGAATGCGCAGGCGCGGGAGCGCACACAAATCCTCATGGACGTGGCGAACCGCGAGGGCGGCATCGTCGTCGGCACGGGCGACCTGTCCGAAGCCGCGCTCGGCTGGTCCACCTACAACGGCGACCACATGTCGATGTACGGCGTCAACGCCGGCATACCCAAGACGCTCGTCCGCTTCGTGATCGCCTGGGTCATGGAACATCGCCTCTCGGAGGAAGCGGGGGAAAAGGACTTCAGCAGCGACAACGCGCGCCTCCGAAGCACGCTGAGGCGCATCCTCGATACGCCCATATCGCCCGAACTGCTGCCGCCGGACGCCGACGGGCGCATCGCGCAAAAAACGGAGGATGCGATCGGGCCCTACATCCTCCATGACTTCTTCCTGTATTATACGATGCGCTTCGGCATGCGGCCCGAAAAGCTGCTCGCGATCGCCGCGCGCGCCTTCGACGGCGACTACGACCGCAAAACGATCGAGAAGCGGCTCGCCGTGTTCTACGAGAGGTTCTTCTCGCAACAGTTCAAGCGCAGCTGCATGCCGGACGGACCCAAGGTTGGCACGGTCAGCCTGTCCCCGCGCGGCGACTGGCGCATGCCCAGCGACGCCTCGGCGCGGCTGTGGCTCGAAAAGCTCGGCGTCTGAGCCGCGCCCTTGAATCAATTCTTAAATTATTGGATTAAAATATTGAAATTGACTATTGAAATAGACTTTTCCTGCTCTCCAGCACGCGCAGCAGCGGATAGCCCGCGCCGTAGCACACGATCAGCTCTCCGGCGCCGACCCAGAGCATGTTCGCGGGCAGGGAGGCGTTCACGCCGTAGGCGAAATACAGCATGGCGCCTATGATGACCGCGTTGCACAGGACGGGCGGCAGGGGCGCGAGGGCGCGCCGCTTCCTGAGCAGAAAGGTTCCGCAGGCCGCGAGCAGGGTGGCGAGGCTGCCGCAGACCACGTCCACGATGCCGTAGGGACTCAGCAGGTTGGACACGAGGCAGCCGACGAAGAGACCCGGGATCGCCGCCGGCGTGAAGTACGGCAGGACGGTCAGCGCCTCCGATACGCGCAGCTGAACGGGGCCGTAGCTGAGCGGCGCGAGCGCCATCGTCAGCGCCGCGTAGGCCGCGCCGATGATCGCGGCCCGCACGAAGAAGCGCAGTCTGCCGCCCGCCCGCGCGAGGGCCGCATTTTTGTCCGTGAATTCGTTCATGATCCTGCCTCCCGCAAAACCTTCATACCAAAAACAAAGAAATCAAGGCGGCCCGGATCGCGCCCGCGTACACGCGCTCCAGAATCAGCAGCGCGACGAACAGCGCCGTGAACGCCATCGCGACCGCATCCACCCTTCCCATCTTTAACGCGTGCAACTTCGTCCGGCCCTCGCCGCCGCGATAGCAGCGCGCCTCCATCGCCATGGCCAGATCCTGCGCGATCCGGAACGCGCTGATGAAGAGCGGCACGAGTATGGGAACCAGATTCTTCGCCCGTCGCAGGATGCTGCCGGTTTCAAAATCCGCGCCCCGCGCCATCTGCGCCTTCATGATCTTGTCCGTTTCCTCGAGCAGCGTGGGGATGAAGCGCAGCGCGATCGTCATCATCATGGCCAGCTCGTGCGCGGGCACGCCGAAGGCGCGAAGCGGCTTCAGCAGGCTCTCTATGCCGTCCGTCAGCTTGATCGGCTTCGTCGTGAGCGTCAGGAGCGAGGAACCCACGATGAGCAGGACGAGCCGCAGTCCCATGAACACGGCGCCGTAGAGGCCCTCGCGCGTGACCGTCAGGAAGCCGAGCTTCACGAGGGGCGTTCCCGTCGTCATGAACATGTTCAGCAGAAAGGTGAACAGCAGGATCAGGAATATGGCCTTGAGGCCGCGCAGGATGAAGGCCGGCGGTACGCGCGACGCAGCTGTGACGCCGCCGAGCGCAGCGACCGCGACGGCGTAGCCCAAAAAATCGCGCGTCACGAAGAGCATGACGATGAACACCAGCGTGATCACGATCTTCAGCCTGGGATCGACGCGATGCACGGGCGTGTCGCCCGGATAGTATTGGCCTATGGTGATGTCCCTGATCATATCAACTTCCCCCGGTCGCCGCGCCGCGCGCCGGATTCGCGCAGATACCGGTCCAGCAGCTCCTCCGCCTCGTCCACGTCCAGAGGGCTGCCCTCCACATCCACGCCGCCGAGCCGCAGACTGCGCATGAGCTCCGTCACGGGGGGCAGACCGAGGCCGATCGAGTGCAGAAATTCCTCGTGCGCGAACACCTCTGCGGGAGAGCCGCTGAGCGCGACGCGGCCCTTCTCCAAGACGATGACGCGATCCGCCATGCGCGCGATGTCGTCCATGTTGTGCGAGATGAGGATCACGATGACGCGCCGGTCCGCCTTGATCCGCTCCAGCATCTCGAGCACGTCGCGCTGCGAGCGCGGGTCGAGGCCCGCCGTGGGCTCGTCGAGGATGAGCACCTCGGGCCGCATGGCGATCACGCCGGCGATGACCGCCTTGCGCTTCTGCCCTCCCGAGAGATCGAAGGGGGAACGCTGCGCGAAGGCGTCGAAGTCGAGGCCGACGACGGCCATGGACTCCCGCACGCGCTCGTCCGTTTCCTCCTTGGACAGCCCCAGATTCGCCGGCCCGAACGCGATGTCCTTGTACACGCTTTCCTCGAAGAGCTGGTATTCGGGATATTGAAACAGAAAACCGATCTTCTTGCGAATCTCGACGGGCTTTGCGCCCTTCGCCCAAAGCTCCGCGTCGCCGACGAACACCCGGCCCGATTTGGGCTTCAAAAGACCGTTCAGGTGCTGCACGAGCGTGGACTTGCCGGAACCCGTGTGGCCGATCAGCCCGACGAACTCGCCGTCCGCGATCTCGAGGCTCACCCTGTCCAGAGCCAGTGTTTCGTAGGGCGTGCCCTCGCCGTAGATATAGACGAGATCCTTGACCGTTATCGACATAAGTACGCAACCATTTCCTCAACCCCGACGATATCCCGGGGGATGTCATGCCCCCGCCGTCTGAGCCTGTCGCAGAGATCCACCGTCAGCGGAACGTCCAGACGCAGCGCGCGAATCTCATCCGAATGCGCGAACACCTCCGCAGGCGGTCCGTCCAGAACGATCTCGCCGGCATCCATGATCACGACGCGGTCCGCCTTGACGGCTTCTTCCATGAAATGCGTGATCAGCACGACCGTGATGCCGTCCCGGTGCAGGCGCAGCAGGATGTCCATCACCTCGCGGCGGCCTCTCGGATCGAGCATCGCGGTGGGTTCGTCGAACACGATGCACCTCGGGCGCATCGCGACGACGCCCGCGATCGCCACGCGCTGCTTCTGGCCGCCGGAGAGCATGTGCGGCGATTTCGCGCGCGCTTCGTACATGTCCACGGCGCGCAGCGCGTCCGTCACCCTGCGGCGTATCTCGTCCGGCGCGATTCCGAGGTTTTCGGGACCGAAGGCCACGTCGTCCTCGATGATCGCCGAAACGATCTGGTTGTCCGGATTCTGAAAGACCATGCCGGCCCGCCGCCGCACCTCCCACAGCGCGCCCTCGTCCGAGGTGCGGAAGCCGTCCACGTAGACGGCGCCGCCCGTCGGCAGCAGCAGGGCGTTGATGTTCTTCGCAAAGGTGGACTTGCCGGAGCCGTTTCTGCCGATGATCGCGGTGAAGCTCCCCTCTTCTATCTCTATATTGACGCCGCCGATGGCCCTGACCGGCGGCGATTCGTCGTCCTTCCTGTATTCAAAGACGAGGTTCTCCGTTCTGATGATCGTCAATGCGTCTGTTCCGCGCCGTACACGCGCCGCTCCGCCTCCGACACGAGGCGGTTGCACGTTTCAAAGAACTTGGCGCTCTCCTCCTTTTGATCGTATTCGAGGGCGTATCCGAGCTCCGCCAAATACGCCTCGTACTCCGTCAGCACCGCCGCCAGCGTCGAATCCGGGCGCTCCGCTATGACCGC
>JAISNR010000139.1 GCA_031276135.1 Eubacteriales Family XIII. Incertae Sedis bacterium
ATCCGGTTGAATACCAACTGCGGTCGCATCGCAAGACCGAAAGGATTGCTGCACCACTTGCACCGCAACGGGCAACCTTTGAAAAACAGAATTGTTCGGATTCCGGGGCCGTCTTCACCGCGAAAATGACCGATATCAAAGGTGATTATTTCCTGTTTGCGCAATTCACTTCCTCTTTTATACCGATTCGCAATTCATATAATGACAAAAAGCGAATCAGTAGATACTGCTTTCGATTGCCCGCTCCATAAATTGCCTTTTTGCCCCGAAGCTCCGCTTCGGCTGGCAAAACGGACAGCGAAGCGAACGCAGAGAGCGGAGGAATGCGGCAAAGCCGCATGTTGGAGCGGAATCTTACATGAAAAGCAGTATCATATTTTGCGCTTGTCGATCACGCGCACGGCCTTGCCCTCGCTGCGCGCGATGCTGCGCGGCGCGACGAGCGTCACCTTGGGGGAGATGCCGAGCATGGCGCGCAGGGAGGCCAAGAGCTCCGCTTCCCGCGCCTCGATGCGCTTGACCGTGTCGTCGAACATCTCCTGCGTCATCTCAACCCTGACCTCGAAGGTATCCGTGTAATTCACCCTGTCGATGACGATCTGATAGTTCGACGGATAGCCGGCCCGCAGGAGCACGGTTTCGATCTGCGACGGGAACACGTTGACGCCGCGTATGATCAGCATGTCGTCGGTCCGGCCCATCAACCGCGCCATCTTGACGAGGGTCCGGCCGCAGGAGCAGGCCTTGCGGCTGAGCACGCATATGTCGCGCGTGCGGTAACGCAAAAGCGGGAAAGCCTCCTTGCTGATGCAGGTGAACACGAGCTCGCCCTTGCTGCCCTCCGGCAGGACCTCTCCCGTTTCGGGATCGATGATCTCCGCCACGAAATGGTCCTCGTTGATGTGCATGCCCGTCTGCTCCGCGCATTCAAAGGAAACGCCTGGGCCCGTGATTTCGGTCAGTCCGTAGATGTCGTAGGCCCGTATGCCCAGCTTGTCCTCGATGTCGCGGCGCATCTCCTCGCTCCAGGCCTCCGCGCCGAATATGCCGGCCTTCAGCTTGATCTGATCCCGCAGTCCCTGGCCGATCAGCGATTCCGCGAGAAAGGCCGCGTAGGATGGCGTGCAGCACAGGATGGTCGCTTCGAGGTCGATCATGAACTGCAATTGCCGCTCCGTATTCCCGGAGGACATGGGCAGCGTGAGCGAACCGACCTTGTGGGAACCGCCGTTCAGTCCCGGCCCGCCCGTGAACAGCCCGTAGCCGTAGCAGACGTGCACGACGTCCTCGCGCGAACCGCCCGCCGCGACGATGGCTCTTGCGCAGCATTCGTCCCATACGTCGATATCGTGTTGGGTATAGAAGGCCACGACGCGCTTGCCCGTCGTGCCGCTCGTGGACTGTATGCGCACGCAGTCGGCCAAGGGCTTCGCCAAGAGGCCGTAAGGATAGGCCGCCTTCAGATCCTCCTTCGTGAGGAAAGGGAGCTTGTGCAGGTCGTCCATCGAGCGAATGTCCTGCGGCGCAAGTCCTGCGTCCGCCATCTTGTCCCTGTAATACGGCACGTGATCGTAAACGTGCCGGACCGCCTTGACGAGCCGTTCCGATTGGAGCGCGCGCATCGCTTCCGGGGATGCGCATTCCATGTCGGGCTGATAGTAATTCACCGCTTTTCGCCTTTCCAAATTTTTACATTACCTTAAATCAAGCTGCTCAAACGCCGCGACGGTTTTGCCGTTTGCGGCGTCTGAGCAATTTTATCAACCTTCCAAACAATAATTCTTAAATCTTATATTACATCTCGACAACCAAGGACGTTCCCTGTCCGCCGCCTATGCACAGCGTGGCAAGGCCGTATTTGGAATTCCGCCGGCGCATCTCGTAGAGCAGCGTGATCAGGATGCGCGCGCCGGAGGCGCCGATCGGGTGGCCGAGCGCTATGGCGCCGCCGTTCACGTTGAGCTTCGCGGGATCGAAGCCCAGCTCCTTGCCGACGGCCACGGACTGCGCCGCAAAGGCTTCGTTCGCCTCGATCAGATCCAGATCCTTGACCTCGATGCCGGCCTTCTTCAGGGCCTTCCGCGTGGCTTCGATCGGCCCGATGCCCATGACGGACGGCTCGACGCCCGCCGATCCGTAGCCTATGATCTTCGCGAGCGGCTTGATGCCGAGCTCCTTCGCCTTGTCCGCGGACATGACCACGAGGGCCGCCGCGCTGTCGTTGATGCCGGACGCGTTGGCGGCCGTAACCACGCCGCCGTCGGGCTTGAACGCGGGCTTCAGCTTGCTGACGCCCTCGAGCGTGGTGCCGTCCTTGGGGTATTCGTCCGTGTCGAAGATCTTGGGATCGCCCTTCTTCTGCGGGATCTCCACGGGAACGATCTCATCCTTGAACTTGCCGGCCTTGATCGCGGCGACCGCCTTCTGCTGCGAATCGACCGAAAAGGCGTCGAGCTCCTCGCGTTTGAGGCCCCATTTTTCGGCCACGTTCTCGGCCGTAATGCCCATGTGATATTTGTGGAAAACGTCCGTGAGGCCGTCGTGCACCATGAGGTCCACGAGCTTCACGTCGCCCATCCTCGCGCCCCAGCGCGCTGCGGGGGCGATGTATCCGGACGCGCTCATGTTCTCCGTGCCGCCCGCCACGATGATCTCGGCGTCGCCGGCCTTGATGATCTGCGCCGCCGCAGACACGGTGCGCAGCCCCGAACCGCAGACCTTGTTCAGCGTCCACGAAGGAACCTCGACGGGAATGCCCGCCGCGATGGAAGCCTGCCGCGCCACGTTCTGGCCGAGCCCGCCCTGCAGCACGTTGCCGAAGATCACCTCATCGACGGAAGCCGGATCGACGCCCGCCCGCTTCAGCGCCTCTTTGATCACGATGCCCCCCAGTTTCGCTGCGGGAACATCCTTCAAAGAACCGCCGAAATTGCCGATGGGGGTTCTCGCCGCACTCACAATTACAACATCTCTCATAACCAATACCTCCTTTTGTACCCTATACCATATATACAACCGTTAAAAGATTTGAAACCGATTTTGAAAAAACGGATCCGCGCCTACCGGAATCGGCGGCAACTCTGCGGATCGACGAAGCTCACCGTGTATTTCTCCACGAGCATCACCGGCTTGTACGACAGCTTGGCCTTGCGCAGGCCGGGTATGCCCATATCCTCCTCGCGGTTGATGCGCTTCACATCCTTCGCGACGTGTTTGCAGAATTCGTTGTTGATGGCCTGATAGAGCCCGCGGAATTCCGTGTTGGCCTTCTCCACGTGCACCGTGACCGTCTTTTTGCCGAGGCGCCCGCCGATGCTCAGGGCCTCAATGCTGCCGTTTATGCGGATGGCGCCCGTCAGGTAGCCGATTGCTTCCAAATTATGAAATACATCGTGCATGGCGCGCTCCTCCATCAGGAGCAACTCTTTTTCGTGCGTGTCCGCGAGGTTTTTGCGCTCGTTGAAGCGCCTGATGAAATCCATGGCCTCGTCCGCCATGGCGGAGTGCAGGCTCACGTACTCGTATTCGTAATTGTTCAGGAAATAGTTCAGATGGTTCTTCTTTGCGTGGTAATCCCGGCCCTTCAGCTCGATCAGATCCTGCGTGTTGTACACGTAGTCGAAATTCGCTCTGTCGGCCTCGATGCGCAGCTTGC
>JAISNR010000142.1 GCA_031276135.1 Eubacteriales Family XIII. Incertae Sedis bacterium
TTCAAGATCGACGTTGCGGAATCGGACGGGGGATATCTCGTCGAGGCGGAACTGCCCGGCGTCAAAAAAGAGGAGATCGATGTGAGCGTGGACGACGATACCCTCTGCATCTCCGTGAACCGCGCGGAGGAGAGCAACGAGGACGGCAAGAACTACATCCACCGGGAACGCCGCGCGAGCTCGATGAGCCGCAGGATTCGTCTGGCGAACGCCGACCTCGGCGAAATCAAGGCGAAGATGGACAACGGCGTGCTGTCCGTCGCGATTCCCAAGCAGGATCCGGCGGGGAACGTGCGCAAGATCGACATCGAATGAACCCGCGCGGCGCGCCCGCGCGCGGCTTTGGACGTCAAAACGGTCCCTGAGGCGGCGTTTCATACGCCGTCACAGGGACCGTTTTGCTTGGTCAATCAGCTCAAATGTTCAATCGAACGCACTCAAACTCGCTTCCGAAAAACGCCGTCGCGCTTCTGCAAGGCCAGCACGGAGATCACCTCGTGGATGATGTTCGCCGCCATGTAGGCGGTCTTGCCCGACTGGTCGATCGCGGGAAGCACCTCGACCAGATCCATCGCGACGATGTTGACATTCCGAAGGCCCTGCACGAGCGTCATGCTCTCATAGCCGCTGAAGCCGCCGACCTCGATCGTGCCCGTGCCCGGCGCCATCGACGGATCCACGAAATCGATATCGAAGGTGAGAAACACCTTGGCCTCCCCGACCCGCTTCTGTATCCGCTTCACGCCTTCGGCGATGCCTATGCCGTGCAGCTCGTTCGCGGTCAGCACCTCGAAGCCGAGGTCCTTTGAACCCTGTATGTCCTCCGGTCCGTACTGGGAGCCGCGGATGCCCACCTGAATCGAATGCGCCGTGTCGAGCAGCCCTTCCTCGCAGGCCCTGCGGAACGGCGTACCGTGCGTATACTTCATGCCCCAGTAGTTGTCCCACGTGTCCAGATGCGAATCGAAATGCACGAGCGCCACGGGGCCGTACACCTTGGCCGCCGCCCGCAGCTCGCCCAGCGTGATGGAGTGATCGCCGCCCAGCACGACCGGAACGACGCCGGCTTGCAGAAAGGGCAGCAGACCCTCTTCGATCTGCCTGTAGGTTTCGTGGATATAGCCCGGCGTCACGTTCACATCGCCGAAATCGATGCCCGAGAGATGGTCGAAGATGTTCACGTCGAGGTTCATGCTGTAGTTGCGCATGAGCGTCGAGGCTTCGCGTATGGCGGTGGGGCCGAAGCGCGCGCCGCTCTTGTAGCTGGCGCCCGTGTCGAAGGGCGCGCCGATGACCGCGAAATCCACGTCCTCCGTCGTATGCACATACGGCAGCCGCATGAAGGTCTTGATGCCCGCGAAGCGCGGCGCGGCCGAGGCGCTCGGGGGTTGGTACTTGATTTTTTCGTTCATTGCTTCCTTTGCATAAGCCGCACCGGGCGGCGCGGGCTTATGGCTCTCCTTTCTGTTCTTGACGCGCCGTCAGCGGATGGCCGGCGAAACCGCCGGATTGTCCTGCTTCAGCCACCTGAGCAGGCCGATATCCATGAATACGATGATGGCGAGGAAGGGCACGGACAGGAATATGCAGAGCGTTCTGAGCGCGCTGAACGGCGCGTTCGAGAACATGATGCTCAAGGGGATCGCCGTGAGGACGAGGCACCAGAACAGCCGGAACATCGGATGCGTGTTGCCCTGCGCGTCCAGCCTCTTCGTGGCGGACGCAGACAGGGAGAAGGCCGCCGAGTCCAAAGACGTGGCGAGAAAACCCACGGAGATGACCGTGAACACGACGGGAATCACGGTGTTGCCGCCGGGCAGAAACGACAGCGAATCAAAGACGCCCTGCTGGCCGTTCTCCGCCGCGGAAAGGATGAAATCGCCCGTGAGCTCCGCGTTCATCGTATACCCGCTGTTGATCGCGAACATGATCCAAGTGCCGATGCTGATGCCGCAAAGACATGTCAGCACCAGCTCCCGAATGCTTCGGCCCTTGGAAATCTTCGTGATGAACACGCCCATGAGCGCGGCGTAGTTCAGCGCCAGCGTGAACAGGAATATGGTGTTCATCTCGGGGAACCCCGACTTGCCGATCGGATCGGTGAACAGGCTCATGCTCACATAGTTGTTGATCATGATGCCCATGCTGTTCGTGAACAGCTTCAGGATGAACTCCGTCGGGCCCGCCACGAATATGAACGCGATCAGGAGTATGGCGAGGTAAATGGTATAGTCGCTGAGCTTGCGCATACCCTTTTCGATGCCCACAAAGGAGCTGATTCCGAACAGACAGGCGATGAAGAGCGCGACGATCACGTTCATGGCGAAGGACGGTTCGATCCCCGTGATCTTCCCGACGCCGGCGGATATGAGCGGTACGCCGAGGCCGAGAGAAACGCCGAGGCCGCCCACGATGCTGAATATGGTGATCACGTCGATCACCTTGCCGATGGCCTTCCGGTATTTGAAATTCCCCATCATCGCCTCGCATACCGCGCTGACCCGCAACACGGGAAGCTTCTTGACATAGACCGCATAGGCCATCGCGACGGCGGTCAGCACGAAGATCACCTGTACGCTGAAGCCCCAGTGAAAAAACGCGTAGGCAAGCGCGTATTCGGCCGCTTCCCGCGAATACGCCTCCATATTGAAAGCCGGCGCCGCGTAGTAATACGACCATTCGATGAAGGAGTAAAACACCGCCGTGGCGGCAAGCGCCGCGCAGATCATCATCGCGATGTAGCTGAACAGGGAGTATTCCGGCTTCCCGTCGCCGAATCGGATGTTGCCGTACTTGCTGAACGCGAGAAACCCGCAGAAGATCAAGCCGATGAATACGAACCACAGGATGGGCGTGCCCATCGCCGCAGTCGTGAGATCGAACAGGGTGTTGACCGCCTTCAGCGTTTCCTCCGGGCGAACGGCCATGCACGCAACGAAAGCGAACACCGCCGCGACGCTTATGCCGGTGATCGGCCAATCCACCGTGTTCTTCATGTTTCTTTCCCCCAAATCGTTCAAAGGATTCCCTCCATTTCCAAAACGGGTTCGTCCCCCGCGCGGCCGCGCGACGGACCGCAGTCGGATCCGAAAGCGCGCGGACCGCGCGGGCGAAGCCCTCTTCGCGCCGACATGCGGCGCGCGCATTGTTTTGGAAACGCAAATACGATGCCAATGGGGAAGGAAAGACGGCGCATGTTGAAAACACGGGGATTTCATCGGTTTTCGAAGCCGGTTTCGAAAAGTCCGGCGGACGGTTTTTATTCAAGATTGAATACGGAACGGGACGCATTCTTCGGGCGGCGCGCGCAATGCGCCGCTTCCGGGGCGGACACCGGCCTATTCGCATGTGAATAGAATCCATTCACATAAGAATAATCCGCGCCCCGCTCATTCGCATCCCTTGACGTATTTCCGGATCTTCCTGAAAGCGGTCGGCTGGCTTATGCCCAGCAGCTTTGCCGCACCCACGGTATTGCCCGCCGCCGCATACGCATCGCGCACGCAGCGCGCCTCCAGCCTTTCCAAGGCTTCCGCGAGCGAAAGACCCCCTTCGTCCTCCCGCCGCGCGGCGGGAGACCGCGCTTCTTCGCTCGCGCGCAGCGCGTCCGGGAGCTCCGCCGCCGCGATCCTGTCGTTTTCGGCGGTGATCATAAGGCGTTCGATGAGGTTCTCCAGTTCCCGGACGTTGCCCGGCCAGCTGTATGCGGCCAGCGCGCGATATACGTCCTTTGAGAGTTGCTTCTTCATGCCGTACCGCCTGTTGAACTGTTTGACAAAATGCGCCGCCAGGGGAACGATGTCGTCCCTGCGTTCGCGCAGCGGCGGAACGGTCAGCGCGATGACGTGCAGACGGTAGTACAGATCCTCCCTGAAATCGCCCGCATCCATCCGCAGCGCGAGGTTTTTGTTCGTGGCGGCGATCAGCCGAAAATCCACCTTGATCTCGCGAATGCCGCCGACGCGCAGGATGCACTTGTCCTGAATCACCTTTAAGAGCTTCACCTGCAGGTCGGGCGGCAGCTCGCCGATCTCGTCCAGAAAGAGCGTGCCGTTCTGTGCCAGCTCGACGCGGCCGAGCTTGCCGACGCGGTCCGCGCCGGTAAACGAGCCCTTTTCGTAGCCGAAGAGCTCCGACTCCAAAAGCCGGCCCGGGATGGCGCCGCAGTTGATTTCGATGAACGGTCCCTTCGCGCGTCCGCTCTTGCTGTGTATGTATTTCGCGAAAAGGCTTTTGCCGACGCCCGATTCGCCGGAGAGGAGGACATTGGCGTCGAAGGGCGCGACCCGCCGCAGGGTTTTCAGCAGGGAAACCGTTCTTTCGTCATAGGCCAATATGCCGTCCGTTTCCGTCGCGTTTCGGCGCAGTTCGTCGAGCTCCTCCCGGTAGCGCGCCATCCTGCTTTCCATTTCGGAATACTGCTCCTTCAACAGGAGAAATTCCGTGACGTCCCTCGAAAAGCTGACCACGCGGATGATCCTGCCGTCCCCGTCGCGTATGGGCGCCGCCGTGACGACCATGTCCCTGCCGTTTTTCAGCTTCTGCGAAATCGTCGTCTTTTCGCCGGTATGCAGCACGATGGACGTGACGGACGGCTTGAAATAGCCCTCTTCCTCCAGCTCGCGCACGCTGCGCCCGATCGCCGCCTCCTTCGCCAAACCGTAGGTTTTCTCAAATGTGGGACTCACTTCAATCACGGTTCCCGCGCCGTCGGTGATGAACACGTCGTCGTGCATGGCGTCCAGCAGGACATCGAAATCCACCGCCGGTTTCTCGGAAATTTTTTTGATTTTCTTGCCTTTCACCGTGCGCATTTCATGCCTTTCTTCCCATCCCCGACATCCCGGGCGCCGCCGGGCCGCAAACCCCGATAAAATGATACCGCATTTGCAAACGCCGGTCAAGGCGCGCGCCGCCGTCAATCTATGTTAATATTTTCCAAATAAAATTTGCCTTGACGCGGGGCGCGCGGCTGCGTTATACTTATACTTGTGTCAGGGGAGTAGTTTTAAGCCCGCAAGTCAACATCACGGCATTTTGCCCGGCTGCGGACCCGTATGCGTTTCATTTTGCGGCGCTTTGACGGTAACAAGACTTTACACGGTTCTTTTGATCCGTTGAAAGTCTTTTTTGTTGCTGTTTTTGTTTTTTGAGGAGGATGTGCATGTACGAACAATTGACGGCGGCGGACGCGCTCGAAAAGCTTGGGACCGACCGGAAGGCCGGCCTGTCTGCGGAGGAAGCGGCGGAACGGCTCGCGCGCTTCGGCCCGAACGCCTTTGCGGAGGGCAAGAAAAAAACGCTGCTCGGGATGCTTCTCGCGCAGCTCAGGGATCCGATGATCTACATATTGATGGCGGCGGCGGTCGTGTCCGCCGTCCTCGGGGAGATCGCCGACACGATCATCATTCTGCTCGTCGTGCTGCTGAACGCCGTCATAGGCGTCGTGCAGGAATCCAAGGCCGAAAAATCCTTGGAAGCCCTGAAGAAGCTCAGCAGCCCGACCGCGCTCGTGCGGCGCGGCGGCAGACCTGCGGAGATCGCGGCGGCGGAGCTCGTTCCGGGCGACATCGTGATCCTCGACGCGGGCCGCGTGGTGCCGGCGGATCTGCGCCTCATCGAATCGATCAATCTCAAGATAGAAGAATCCTCGCTGACGGGCGAATCCGTTCCCGCAGACAAGGACGCGGGCTTCGTCGCCGAGGGCGACATCACGCTCGGCGACCGCCTGAACATGGCCTACATGTCCACGAGCGTCGCCTACGGACGCGGCGAAGGCGTCGTGGCCCTGACGGGCATGGACACCGAGATCGGCAAGATCGCGCGCATGATCAACGAGTCTCCGGAGGAGCTGACGCCTCTGCAAAAGCGGCTCGCGGATCTCGGCAAGCTGCTCGGCATATTGGCGGTCCTCCTCTGCGCGGCGCTCTTTCTCGTGGCGCTCCTGCAGGGGCGCGACCTCATGGAGATGCTGCTGACGGCGATCTCCCTGGCGGTGGCCGCCGTGCCGGAGGGCCTGCCGGCCGTGGTCACGATCGTGCTGGCCCTCGGCGTCCAGCGCATGGTAAAGGTGGGCAGCATCGTGCGCAAGCTGCCGGCCGTCGAAACCCTCGGCTCCGTGAGCACGGTCTGCTCCGACAAGACGGGGACGCTGACCCAGAACAAGATGACCGTTACGAAGGTCTGGACGCGCGGCGGCGGTACGCGCGGCGTATCCGAGATGGATTACGCGGCCTACAAGCTGCTCGTGGACGGCTTCGTGCTCTGTACGGACGCGGAGGCCGACGCCGAAACGGGCGTGCGCGCGGGCGACCCCACGGAGCTCGCGCTGGTCGACATGGGCGCGGCCCTGTCCGTTCGCAAGAGCGCGCTCTGCGCCGAGATGCCGCGCGTGGCGGAGCAGGCCTTCGATTCCGACAGGAAGATGATGACGACCGTGCACAAAAGGGCCGCGGACGCGCGCATCCTCGCCTTTACGAAGGGGGCGATGGACTGCGTCATAAGGCGCTGCGACGCCATCCTGCCCGCGAAAGAGCTCACGGACGAGGCTGCGGGCCGTCCGCTGACGCCGGAGGACGTGGCCGCCATCGAAGCGGCGGCGGCGGATATGGCCGCGGACGCCCTGCGCGTGCTCGCCGTGGCCGTCAAGACGGACGACGGGAGCGCGACGGAAGCGCAGCTGACCTTCGTGGGGCTCGTGGGCATGATCGATCCGCCGAGACCGGAGGCGAAGGCGGCCGTGGAGGTGTTTCGCGGCGCGTCCGTGACGACCGTCATGATCACGGGCGATCACAGGGATACGGCCTTCGCCATAGCGAAGGAGCTGTCCATAGCGACCGGCCCCGAGCAGTGCATCACGGGCGACGAGCTCTCCAAGATGAGCCAGGAGGATCTGAACGCGCGCGTGCCCGATCTGCGCGTGTTCGCGCGGGTTTCGCCCGAGCACAAGGTCATGATCGTGAACGCCTTCCGCTCGCACGGCCAAATCGTGTCCATGACGGGCGACGGCGTCAACGACGCGCCCTCGCTCAAGGCCGCCGACATAGGCGTCGCGATGGGCATCACGGGCACGGACGTCGCCAAGGGCGCGGCGGACATGGTGCTGACCGACGACAATTTCGCCACGATCAAGAACGCGATCGAAGAGGGCCGCAACATCTACAACAACATCAAAAAGACGGTGCTCTTCCTGCTCTCCTCGAACCTCGGCGAGATTCTCACGATGTTCGTCGCGATCACGGCGGGCGTCGCCTCGCCGTTGCGCGCCATCCACATCCTCTGGATCAACCTGATCACGGACTCCCTGCCCGCGCTGGCGCTCGGCGCCGACACGGGGGATCCGCGCATCATGGAAGAACTTCCTCGCAATCCCAAGGACAGCCTGTTCGCGCAGGGCGGCCTCGCGACCACGATCTGCTACGGCGCGATCATCGGCGCGATCACGCTCGCGGCCTTCGCGTGGGCGCCCGCCTCCGTCCTCCGCGCGGCCGGCGAGGCCCTCACGCTCGCCAATCTGGACGCCGCGCTCGCGGACCCTCTGGTCTACCGGACGGCGCAGACCTACGCCTTCACGACGCTGGCGGTTTCGCAGCTCTTCAACGCGATCGGCTTCAGAAACCTGAAACGCTCTATATTCCGCATGAACCACGTCGAAAACAAGATGATGCTCATCGCCTTTTTCATCGGCCTCGCGCTGCAGGTCGCCGTCACGGAACTGCACTTCCTGTCGGAAGCCTTCGACACGGTCGAGCTTTCGCTTTCGGAATGGCTGAAACTCGCGGCCCTCTGCACCGCGCCGCTGTGGTTCCACGAGCTGTGCGTGCTCGCGCGTGCGCTGCGGCGCGGCGGCGTTGCGGCGCGATAGATTCGCTCCTTTTTTGTCCTCGCTGCATGCCGTGTCGAGGTGCAAATACATGCTTTTGACGCCCGGCCCGCCGCTCACAGCCTGGGATCGACGGGCTCGCTCTCCAGCGCCAAGATGCCGAAAACGCACGCATGCACGCGATACGGCGGTTCGCCTCGGACGAAGCGTTCCAGGGCCTCCATGCCGAGCGCGAATTCGTCGAGCGCGAGCGCGCGCTTTCTGCCGAGCGAGCGTTTTTTCAGGCGTTCCAAATTGCCGGGCAGCGCGTATTCGGGGCCGTAGATGATGCGCAGATATTCGCGCCCCCGGCACTTCACGGCGGGTTGCAAGACTTCCGAGCCTTTGACGGCGATGAAATCATAGGGTTTTACGACAATGCCCTCGCCGCCGGATTCTGTCAACTCTTCCCACCACTCGACCCCCTTCGCCACATCGGTTTCGTCCGACAAATCGATGAGCCTGTGATCGGTCGCCATGAAGATCGGATCCGCGCCGGTCATGTATTTTGAAATCGTATCCATATGATGCAGGTGATTCTCGTCGTTCCACACCTTTCCTTCCGTGGCGAGCACATGGAAAGGCGCGACGCGGTAATCGTCAAGGCCGTTCACATCCCAGCAGTAACGCCTGTACGCGTCCGTGTAAAGCGACAGCGTTTCGGCGCGCCTGCCGCAGCGTTCCAGCAGTTCGGACAAATCAAAGCCGCGTTCGTGCGGCGATTCCGCGCCGGCCGGCCGCTTTTCCAAGGTTTTTAAGGCCTTCGCGATCGCTTCCTCCGCGAGCGCGAGTCCGTTCCTGCCCGCGCGGCCGACGGCGGCGTATTGTTCCTTCAGCAGCTTTCGCGCCTTGGCCGACCACGGCAGGATCTCCGCGTCGAGGCATACCCAATCCGTGGAAAAATCCTCCCAAAACCGCGAAGCGGTCAGCACGTCCCGCAGACGGGCCAGAATCCCCGTTTCCGTATCGACGTCGTCGAAGAAGCGCCGGCCCGTGCGCGTGTACGCGATGCCGAAAGCGCCGTCGTTTGTCTTGAATCGCTTCTTGGCGGTCTCCGCGTCGCGGCAAAGCACGATGACCGCGCGGGAGCCCATATGCTTTTGCTCGCAGACCGCCTTGCCGACGCCCTTTTTCCCGTAATACGCGAAGGCCTCCGCCGGATGTTCCAAATATGCGGGCAACGCGGAGGTTTCGCACGGCGACATGGTGGGCGGCAGATAGACGAGCCAATGCGGATCGGCGCCGAAACGGCTCATCATCTCGAGCGCGGCGGCGGCGTTCTCCGCGTTGATTTTCACGGACCTGCGCAAACGGGTTTGCATGCGCTTCGCGCCCAAAACATCGTCAATGTCAAGCAGATCGCCCCGATCGGACGATTTCACGGGGAGCGGCTTCAGGGGCGCGTAATACTCTTGCCGCGCCTCCGCCTGCGCGATTTCGTTTTCCGGATAGCGGTAAGCGGTCAACTTCCCGCCGAACACGCAACCCGTGTCGATGCAGACGGTTTTGTTGAGAAATTCGACCTCGGCGGCGGGCGTGTGCCCATAGACGACCAAGGCTTTGCCTCGGTATTCCTCGGCCCACGGCAGACGGACGGGCAGTCCGTATTCGTCGCTTTCGCCGGTGGTGTCGCCGTAGAGGCAAAAATCCCGGACGCGCCCCGAGGAACGCCCCTGATAACATTCTTTCAGCCCGGCGTGCGCGACGACGAGCCTGCCGCCGTCCAGCACGTAATGGCTTCGCAGACCGGCCAAAAAACGCTTCGTTTCGGAAACGAACGCATCGCTTTCACCGTTGAATTGTTCCAAGGTTTTGTCAAAGCCGTGCGTGTGCTTCACATCGGCGCCGTTCAGTTTTCTGAGCAGCTTCATGTCGTGATTTCCCGCGACGCACAGCGCGTTTCCTTCGCGCGCCATGCCCATGACAAGCCGGAGCGTTTCGACGTTTCCCGGTCCCCTGTCGCACAGATCGCCGAGGAAGATCGCGCGCCGTCCCTCGGGCGGCGTCGCGGAATCCCCTTCCGGCGTCACCGCGTATCCCAGCTTGCGCAGCAGCTCGCACAACTCGTCGTGGCAGCCGTGAACGTCGCCGATGATGTCGAAGGGGCCGGTTTCGCCCCGCTTGTCGCACCAAAGCGGAACGCGGACGATCTCGGCGTTCGCAACCTCGTCCTCGTCCTTCAGCACAAAGACGTACCGGAAGCCCTCCTTGCGAAGGGAGCGCAGGGAACGTCTTAAATTCGCGCTTTGTCTTGCGATCGCATTGCCGCTCAAATTGCGATCCCCGCGCTTTTCGTTGCGCTCCTTGCACAGGCGCTCCGGCATGTCGAGCACGATCGCGACGGCGTGGTAATCCCGTTCCTTGGCAAGCCGCAAGACGGACGCGCGGTCCGCCTTTTGCACGTTCGTCGCGTCTACGACGGTCAGACGCCCGAGCGACAACCGCTTGTCCGCGACGAAGTACAGCGAATCGAAAGCCTGCGCCGAAACGCTCTGATCGTTCTCGTCATCCGAAACGAGGGCGCGGAAAGTGTCGGAGGAAAGCACTTCCGTCGGCTTGAAGTGCGTCTTT
The DNA here is from genome assembly GCA_031276135.1 of Eubacteriales Family XIII. Incertae Sedis bacterium. Lineage (GTDB taxonomy): Bacteria > Bacillota > Clostridia > Peptostreptococcales > Anaerovoracaceae > JAITLA01. The sequence continues at coordinate 10,433 of JAISNR010000142.1, forward strand.
GCAAAGGTGGATTTCCCGCTGCCCGACGCGCCGACCAAGGCGACGAGCGAAACCTCCGGGATTTCTATCCTCATAATGCAAACACCCCCATCTGCGTCGGCGCGCCGCAGGCTTCCGCCGCGTCGCCGATCTCCGAGAACGAAACCGTGTATCCGAAACGCGCCGCCGCGTCCGTCGCCCACCTGCGAAATTCCTCCCGCGTCCATTCAAAGCGGTGATCGCCGTGGCGAAGCCCCTCGGGCGACAGAAAACCGTAATGCGCGTTGTATTCCCTGTTCGGCGTGGTCAGAATCACGGTGGACGGACCGGCGCATTCAAACAGCACGCGTTCAAAGGCGGACAGGCGCGGAGGGTCCAAATGCTCGATGACCTCGACGACGCAGGCGGCGTCGTAGCCCGCGAACCGGGCATCCCTGTACGTAGCGGCGCCTTGGAACAGCTTCACGCGTTCGCGCATGCGCTCGTCTGCGCGGTCGAGTCCGAGCCTTTCGCTCGCCCGCGCAAGCGCGGCGGAGGACACGTCCGTGCCTGCGATGCGTGAAAATCGCGGCTCCTTTGCGAGGAGTTTCAGCAGCTTCCCGTCGCCGCAGCCGATGTCGATCACGCTTCTCGCCCCGCAGGCTTTCAGCGCGTCGATCACGGCGGCCAAGCGCCGCGCATTCAGACCCGCTTCCGGTTCGGCTTGTTCGCCCGGCGCGCCGTTCTCTTCGCAGACGGGCGCTTCGCCGTCCGCGGAATCGGCGCTCGCGGCGGCCAATCGCTCGAAAGCCTTGTTTACGAGAAAACGGCGGCGGCCCAGATATCCGGCCGTGATGTACGCCTTTTCCGGATGGGCGGGAAGCCAATCCTCCGCGTGGCGCATCAGCTTTTCAACCTCGTCCTCTCCGACCCAATAGTGTTTTTGGCGGTCGAAAACGGGAATCAGCACGTAAAGGTGCCGGAGCAGGTCGCGCAGACGAACCTTTCCCCGAATCGTCAGATTGACGCAGTCGCTCTCGCCCCACGCCGCAAAGCGTTCATCCGACAAGAAGGTTTCCCGGCGCACACCGTAGCCGAGCGGCTCAAACACGCGGTTCAACATGTCGCGTTCGCCGCGGCAGGGCAGCATGGCCAGGGAAGCCGTCAGATCCAACGCGGAATCGGAAAGAGCCTGGTGCGCGTCCGCCCGGCCCGTCATCGCGGTTCCGAATACCTTGGAAATGGCCGCACTCATGAAGGAGGACGACACATAGGGGCGGTCATTGACGTAATCGAATAAGCCGCCGCCCGTCCCGCCGGGTTTTCCGCGCGCCAAATCGATGGGGTCGATGTCAAGCAACAGGGCCGCCGTGGTCCGTTCGTCCGAAACCTCGGGATAGAAAACGTAAGCCTTGCCGTAGCTCAGCTCAAACACCTGCGGGCGATGGGGATTTTTGTAGAGCAGATAGCCCAG
>JAISNR010000161.1 GCA_031276135.1 Eubacteriales Family XIII. Incertae Sedis bacterium
TTGACGCCGCCGAAATAGCGCGTCACCATCAGCGCCACGTTCGTCAGGCCCTCCCCGGCGAGCAGGCGCAGGATCGGCGCCCCGGACGTGCCCTGCGGCTCGCCGTCGTCCGAAGCCCACTGCAATTCGCCCTTCTCGCCCAACACGAGCGCCGGGACATTGTGCGTGGCGGTGCGGTGAAGCGCCCTGCGCGCTGCGAAGAACGCGTCCGCCTCCGCGCGATCGCGCACGGGCCGCACACAGCCGATGAAGCGCGATTTCTCGATGACCTGCTCCCGCTCGGCCTCGCCGGCCGCGGTCGTGTACAGAATCACGCGTCCCCACTCCGCAGGGCGTAAGGTTCGAGCCGCCTGTAATCGGCTTCCCGCAGCTTCGTGGCCACGAGCGTCCCCTCCTCCGTGTACGCGCGCTCCGAAACGGGCGTCTTTTCGCTGAGGTAGGAAACGATGTCGCCCCTGTCGTAGGGGATCAGCAGGCGGACGGAGCGCAGATCCCGGAATATCGCCGATTCTATGGCCGCAAGCAGCTTGTCCATGTTGTCGCCGCGCGTGGCGGAAACCGGCAGGACGCCGGGCGGGGCATGCAACAGGCGCGCGGGATCCCCGATCAGGTCGGCCTTGTTGTATGCGGTGATCCTGTCATTGCCCGAAGCGCCCAACTCCGCGAGCACCTCCGAAACGACATCCGTTTGGAAATCGCAGTCGGCGCGGGAAGCATCGACCACGTGAACGAGGAGGTCCGCTTCCGCGACCTCCTCCAGCGTGGCGCGGAAGGCCTTTACGAGCGAATGCGGCAACTTGCTCACAAAGCCCACCGTGTCAACGAGTATGAATTCCTTGTTGTCGCGCATGCAGACCCTGCGCCTGTAGGTGTCGAGCGTCGCGAAGAGCATGTCCTTTTCGAAAACCGCCTTGTCCCCGTTCTCGGTCGCGCGCAGGATGTGGTTCATGACGGCGGATTTGCCCGCGTTCGTGTAGCCGACGAGCGCGACCAGCGGCAGGCCGCTCTTCTTGCGCCGCGCGCGCTGCACCTGCCTGTGCGCGGCCGCCTCCGCGAGCTCCTTCTTGATTTCGTCCATGCGGCTTTGGATATGCCGCCGGTCCGTTTCCAGCTTCTTTTCGCCCGGGCCCCGTGTGCCGATGCCGCCGCCCTGCGAGGACAGCGCCTTGCCGAAGCCCGTGAGCCTCGGAAGCCGGTAGCGGAGCTGCGCCAGCTCCACCTGCAGCTTGCCCTCCCTCGAGCCGGCGCGCGCGGCGAATATGTCCAAGATCAGGATGGTGCGGTCGATGACGCGCAGACCGAGCCGGTCCTCGAGGTTCCTGAGCTGTATGCCGGAGAGCTCGTCGTTGCAGATGACGGTATCGGCCTCCATGGAAGCGCAGAGCTCCGCGAGCTCATCCAGCTTGCCCTTCCCGATATACGTCCTGCGGTCGGGCGTTTCCCTGACCTGCGGCAGGATGCCTGCGACCTCCGCGCCGACCGCCTCCGCGAGGGCCGCGAGCTCGTCCATCGAACGCGCGCCGCCGTCCCGCTCCTTCTCGATTCCCACGAGAATCGCCCTACAAAACGCCGCCGCGATCACGCTGTTGTCGTCGGTAAAACGCATACTGTCAATAATTATTAACCTTATCCAATTCTTCCATAAATTTTTCGTTCAATATGCGGATGTGCGTGCCCTTCATGCCGAGGGAACGGGACTCGATGATGCCCGCGCTTTCCAGCTTCCGCAGGGCGTTCACGATCACGGAGCGCGTGATGCCCGAGCGGTCCGCGATCTTGCTGGCCACGAGCAGACCCTCCGTCCCCGACAGCTCCGCGAAGATGCGCTGCACCGCTTCCACCTCCGAATAGGAGAGCGTGCCGATGGCCATGCGCACCACGCTGCGCTTGTTCTCCTCCGCTTCCTTCTCTATGGTTTCGAGCCGCCGGATTTCAAGGCCCACGACCGTCGCGCCGTATTCGCCGAGTATCAGATCCTCGTCGTTGAATTCGGGCTGATAGCGCGTCAGGATCAGCGTGCCCCGCCGTTCGCCGCCTCCGAAGATCGGGATGATGGTATGCAGCTTATCGTAGGTGTCGTAGTTGTATTTGAAGATCTTCAGGGATTCCTCGGCCGTCATGTTGCTTTCCGTCTTGACCACCTTCAGCAGGGCCTCGTTGTATTCGTTCGGGAACTTCTCCTTGCCCGTTTCTGGGTCCGGAATCGCCGCGCTGTCGGATTTGATCTTGTAGTGGACGCCGATCATCTTGCCGCGCAAATTCGCGATGTACACATTCGCGTCCATCAGATCGCTCAGAATGCCGCAGAGCTCGTCGAACGACAGCGCGCCGGAGGTGCTTTCCTGCAAGACCCAATTCATCTTGCGAACCTTGTCCAAAATACTCTTTTCCACTTTAAGCGAGCCTCCATCCAATAGGCATTACAGGATGAACCTGTCGATGTCGTCCGCGTGTATGCGGTCGGCGAACTTTTCCTTGACGTATTCGGCGTCGATCACAAGCTCCGTTTCCTCGATGTCGGGGAGGTTGAACGAGATGTCCTCGAGCAGCTTTTCCATGACCGTGTGCAGACGCCGGGCGCCGATGTTTTCGGTCTGCTCGTTCGTCAGCGTCGCGATCGTCGCGATTTCGTCCACGGCGTCGTCCGCGAACACCACCTTGATGCCCTCGGTTTCGAGCAGCATCTTGTGCTGCTTCAGAAGGGCGTTCTCGGGGACGGTGAGAATCTGCACGAAGGCTTCCTTCGTCAGGTTTTCGAGCTCCACGCGTATCGGGAAACGCCCCTGCAGCTCCGGGATGAGGTCCGTGGGCTTCGCGATGTGAAACGCGCCCGCGCCGATGAACAGGATGTGATCCGTCTTGACCGGCCCGTATTTCGTGTTGATCACACTGCCCTCGACGATGGGCAGGATGTCCCGCTGCACGCCCTCGCGCGAGACGTCGGCGCCCGAGCGGTAGCCGCCGCCGGAGGCGATCTTGTCGATTTCGTCGATGAAGATGATGCCGTTTTGCTCGGCGTTTTCGAGGGCCTCCGAGGTGACCTGATCCATGTCGATGAGGTTTTGCGCCTCCTGCTCCCTGAGAATCTTCCGCGCGTCCTTCACGCGAACCTTCTTCTTTTTCTTCTTCTGCGGCATCATGTCGCCGAATATATTGCCTATGGCGATGCTCATGCCCTCGTTGCCGAGGTCGAGGTGGCTGCTCTTGGGCGCCTCCGTGACCTCGATTTCGATGAACTGCTCCTCGAGCAGGCCGTCGCGCAGCTGCTGCCGCACCTGTTCGCGCGCGAGCTCGGTTTCGGACTCCGGCAGCTCGTTTCGGCCGTCGCTCGGCTCCGGCTTGCTCTGCTGCTGGTAAGCGCCCAAGATGAAATCGAAGGGACCGCGGACGTTGCCCTGCTGCTGCGAGGACTTCTTCTTGCCCGGAATGATGGCCTCGATGATCTTCTCCTCCGCGATTTCGTCGGCGATGTTGTATTTTTCCTGAAGCCGGCTCTGCTTCGTGACGCGAATCGACGCTTCCACGAGGTCGCGCACCATGGAATCCACGTCGCGGCCCACGTAGCCGACCTCCGTGACTTTGGTCGCCTCCACCTTCACGAAGGGCGCGTCCATGAGGCGCGCGAGCCTGCGCGCGATTTCGGTCTTGCCCACGCCGGTCGGCCCCATCATCAAGATGTTCTTGGGCGTGATCTCCTCGCGCATCTCCTCGGGGAGCAAGCTCCGCCTGTATCTGTTCCGAAGCGCGACCGCCACGGACTTCTTGGCCTGATCCTGACCGATGATGTACTTGTCCAGTTCCCGGACGATTTCCTTCGGCGTCATCGCGTTAAAATTGTTCGCCATATCCGTTCCCTTCTTTTTATCCATTAAAAGATTACTGTTTAAGGATATCAATCAAAACTACTCGAATGCCGCGTCAGTTTTGTTCAGATCGGGTTCTGCCGAACCATTTGGCTCCCGGAGCGTACATAAGACGTACGTGAGGAAGCCAATATGGGGCGGCAGGTTCCGAGATGGGCAAAAATGGCGCGGCGTTTGAGTAGTCACATTAAAGTTTTTCTACGGAAATACTGTCATTTGTATACACGCATATAGCCGCCGCTATGGACAAAGCCTCGCGCACGATCTCCTCCGCGCTCATATCCGTGTGCTTGTACAGCGCGTTGGCCGCGGCGTGGGCAAAATTTCCGCCCGAGCCGATCGCGATGAAATTCTCGTCGGGTTCGATGACCTCGCCGTTCCCGGAGATCACGAGCAGACAATCCCTGTCGGCCGCCACCATGAGCGCCTCCAGATGGCGCATCGCGTGATCGGAACGCCAGGTCTGCGCCAGCGCCACCGCCGCCCGCTTCAGGTTCCCGGAATGTTCCTCCAGCTTCTTTTCGAATTTTTCCGTCAGCGTGAACGCGTCGGAAACGGAGCCCGCAAAGCCTGTGATCACCGAATTCTTGTAGATCTTCCGAACCTTCTTCGCGAAGCGCTTCATCACCGTCTTTTCGCCCATCGTGACCTGGCCGTCGCCGCCGATGCAGATGTCGTCCGCGCCGCGCCTGACCGCGACTATGGTTGTGGCGTGAAGTTGCGTCATATTTCCCTCCGAGATGTTACCATTCAAACGCCACGCAATTTTTGTCCATTCCAGAACCTGCCGGCCCATTTGGCTTCCTCACGTACGTCTTATGTACGTTCCGGGAGCCAAATGGGCCGGCAGAACCCGGACTGAATCAAAACTATCGCGGCGTTTGAATGGTTTCGATTCTGATATTTATGATGGTTTTGATTCTGATATTTATGGCGGTATCCCGCCATTTTATTCTTTATACCCGCATTCCGCGTTCGAACACAGCAGCATGGAACTCTTTGTCTTTTTTTCGGTCATCAGAGCGCCGCATTTCGGGCATTTCTGCTCCACGGGCTTGTTCCAGAATATGCGGTTGCATTCCGGATAGCCGCTGCATCCATAGAATATTCTCCCTTTTTTGCTTTTTCTTGCAACGATGTCCCGTCCGCACTGCGGGCATTTCACGTCGATCTTGTTCATGATGGGCTTCGTGTTTTTGCATTCGGGATAGCCGGAGCAGGCCAGAAATTCGCCGAAGCGCCCGAACTTCTTCACGAGATGTCTGCCGCAGAGCTCGCAGATCTCGTCCGTCACCTCGTCCTCCAGTTTGACCTTTTCGATCTCCGCGTCCGCGGTTTTGAGCTCGTCCTTCAGGATGCCGTAAAACTCGCCGACGATGGCCTTCCAGTCGGTGTTTTTGACCTCGATGTCGTCCAGCTTGTCCTCCATGTCCGCCGTGAAGCCCGTGTCCACGATCTCCTTGAAATAGTTCTCCATCAGGTCCGTGACAACGAAACCGAGCTCCGTGGGAAAGAGCGTTTTCTTTTCCCGCGTGATGTACTTCCGGTCCGTCAGCGTCGCGATGATGGGCACATAGGTGCTGGGCCGGCCGATGTTCTTCTCCTCGAGATCCTTGACGAGTCCGGCTTCCGTGAACCTGGGCGGCGGTTGCGTGAAATTCTGTTCGCTCAGGAACTCCACGAGCGTCAGGGCCTCACCCTCGGAGAGCGGCGGCAGGCGCTTTTCCTCGTTCGCGTCCGCGAGCGACGCGGCCGCGCCGGCGTAAACCCGCAGAAATCCGTCGAATTTCAGCGTGGATCCGTTCGCGCGGAACGTGTAATCCCCGTTTGCGATGTCAACGGCTTCGCCGTCGTAGACCGCAGGCGCCATGCGGCTCGCCACGAAGCGCGTCCAGATCAGGCGATAGAGTGCGTATTGATCCTTTGTCAGCGAATCCTTGATCTCGTCGGGATGCAGATCGACGTAGGTGGGCCGTATGGCCTCGTGCGCGTCCTGCACGTCCTTTTTCTTGTTGCTGTAGGAGTTGTTGCCGAGATATTCCTTGGGAAAATGAGAGGTGATGTACTCCGTGACGGCGGCGTGAGCCTCTGCGGATATCCTGACGGAATCCGTGCGGATGTAGCTGACCAAGCCCACGGCGCCCTTGCCCTTGATCTCCACCCCTTCGTAGAGCTGCTGCGCCACGAACATGACCTTCTTCGTGTAGAATCCCAGCTTGGAGGAGGCTTCCTGCTGCAGGCTGCTCGTCGTGAACGGCGCGAAGGGCCTGCGCAGGCGTTCCTTGCGTTCGACGGACTTGACGGCGTAGCCGTCCGCCGCCAGCGCCGCCGTGATCGCCTCCGCCGCCGCGCGGTCGTCCACGGAGAGCTTCTTCCCCTTGTATTCGGTCAGCCGCGCCGTGAAGGGCTTGCTCTCCTTGCCGCCCTTCGCGCTCTTTAAGACGGCGGAGAGGCTCCAGTATTCCTTTGGTTTGAAATCCTGAATCTCCCTTTCCCTGTCGCAGATGATCTTCAGCGCCGCCGACTGCACGCGCCCCGCGCTCAGGCCCCGGCGGATCTTGCGCCAGAGCAGCGGGCTGATCTGATAGCCCACGAGCCGGTCCAACACGCGCCGCGCCTGCTGCGCGTCCACGAGGTTTTGATCGATCGGCCGCGGATTCTTGACCGCGCCCTTGATGGCGTCCTTTGTGATTTCGTTGAATACGATGCGGTTCGCCTCGCTCCTGTCCAAGTCCAACAGGTGGGCGATGTGCCACGAGATGGCTTCGCCCTCGCGGTCCGGGTCCGTCGCGAGATAGATCCTGTCGGCGGACTTGGCTTCCTTCCGCATGGCCTTGATCACATCCCCCTTCCCCCTGATGGAGATGTATTCCGGTTCAAAATTCCGGTCGATATCTATGCCGAGCTTGCTCTTCGGCAGATCCCGAACGTGCCCGACGGAAGCGACGACCTTGTATTTGCCGCCGAGAAATTTGCTGATGGTCTTTGCCTTGGACGGCGATTCCACAATGACGAGAGATTTCTCATTGCCCATTTGCGATCCCTGTACCCCCTTTGCTATAGTTTCTTCCCAATTATATTGCGAAAAAGCGCGTTTTGCAACAAGAATTTTCGAAACGCCGACGCCGGCGCGCGTGCGCGGAGTCGCGTCTGCGGAAATTTTATTGAAAACACAGGGATTTTGCGGGAATTTTATCGAGAGTTTTGTGGAAATACTTGATCCGTAAGGTTTTGCATGATAAAATGAGCCATTCAAGGCACAATTGTCAAATTACAGAAAGGCGGATCGCTATGAGAAGATTGAAGAGAACACTGTCCTGCCTGTCGGCGTTCGTTTTGCTCACCGCGCTG
>JAISNR010000196.1 GCA_031276135.1 Eubacteriales Family XIII. Incertae Sedis bacterium
GTGGACGACATGGAAACGATCCTGAACGACGCCTACGACATCTTTGCGGCAGGCGACACGGAGGGCGGCAAGGACAAGGTGGACGAGGCCTATTTCGGATTTTACGAAAAGCTGGGCTACGAAAAGACCGTGATGGCTTACATCTCCGGGGAGCGCGCCGCGAAGGTGGAATATGAGTTCAGCTTCGCGAAAAAGGCCATGACTGCGGGCGACGGCGCGGCGGCGCGGGAATCGCTGGACAAGCTGATTCAATACCTGCGGGAGGATGCCAATGCGCTGGACGGCACGGAGGAGAGCGCGGCGGGCGTCTTTGCCGCGGCCCTGCTCATCATCACGCGGGAGGGCTTTGAGGCCATCATCGTGGTGGGCGCGATCGTGGCCTACCTCGTGAAGAGCGGAAACGCGCGGCATACGAGGGCCGTCTACATCGGCTCCCTCATCGCGCTGGCGTTCAGCGTCGCGATGGCCTTCGTGCTCAACGCGCTGACGGGCGCGAACGCGGGCGAGAATCAGGAGATCATAGAAGGCTTCACGATGCTGTTGGCCGTGGCCGTGCTGTTCTACGTGAGCAACTGGATGGTGTCCAAGGCCGAATCGGCCGTCTGGATGAACTATATAGAGGGCATGGTGCAGGCTTCCGTCACGCGCGGCAGCGTGTTTTCCCTGGCATTCGCGGCCTTTTTGGCCGTTTTCCGCGAGGGCGCCGAAACCATCCTCTTCTATCAGGCCCTGCTGGCCGGCACGGACAGCTATGCCAACATGATCTGGCTGGGCCTTGCCGTCGGCTGCGTGATCCTGGCGGTCATCTACGTGCTGATCCGCGTCCTCAGCTTCCGGCTGCCGCTGAAACCCTTCTTCCTCGGCACGAGCGTTCTGCTCGCGATCATGTGCATCGCCTTCCTCGGGTCGGGCATCAAGGAGTTGCAGGAGGGCAATATGATCGGCGTCACCTCGGCGCCGGGCGTCGGCACGGTCGATATTCTGGGCATCTACCCGACGCTGGAAACGCTCGTGCCGCAGGCAATCCTGCTCATCGTCACGGGGATCACCTTTGCGGTGCAGATGCGAAGGGGCAGACGGCTCCGCGCAGCGGCGGAAAGCGCGCCGCAGGACGGGGCGCAGGAAGCGTCCGGGAACGGCAAAACGGTTTGAAACGATCCGATTCGCTGCGGCGGGCCCCCGAAAACGGCGAGATCCCGAAACGCCGCCGCGAACGGAATCGTTCAAAAAAATAATATTTATGGGAAGTAGGAGGAAAAAGCAAATGAAAAGCAAAAAAGTATTGGTACTGCTCTTGGTGGTTCTGTTCGCCCTGTTCGGGCTCGCGGCCTGCGGAGGCGGAAGCGATTCCGACACGTCGTCCGACACGTCCGGCGACACGTCCGAGGCATCGTCCGGCACATCCGGCGAAGCGGCGGGCGCGGAGGAGGAAGCGGCGGACGTCGGTCCCGGCGGCGTCGCGGGTTTTGAGGAATTCCCCATCGGCGACGACATCGAGCTCGGGCCCCTCAACGTGGCCGGCGTGTACTTCCAGCCGGTGGACATGGAGCCGGCCGGCAACAGCCTGCCCGCGTCCGAGTCGGATTTCCACATCGAGGCGGACATCTCCGCGCTGGAGAACGATCTGGGCTACGGCGTGGGATCCTTCGTCCCCAATCTGACCGTGAATTATGAGATCGCGGACGAAGCCGGCACCGTCGTGTCCGAGGGTACCTTCATGCCCATGAGCGCCAGCGACGGCCCCCACTACGGCGCCAACGTCAGCCTCGGCGGCAAGGCGGGAACCTACAAGGTCAAGTTCATCATCGAGAGTCCGGAGGCGCAGGGCTATCTGCTGCACACGGACCAAGAAACGGGCGTGGAGGGCCGCTTCTGGACCGAGCCGCTGGTCGCGGAATGGGATTTTGACTTCGTGCCCAGAGCGTGGTAGTCCCGGCATAAACAAACGTAATGTTGCAGTATCTCGTACAGACTACAGAAAATACAATGACCGCCGCCGTCCTCGTCGCGTTGCTCTTCATCCGCGCGCACGAGGATGCCGGCGGCGCGTCGCCGCGGCGGATGCCCGTCGCCGCCTTGGTCGGCGCTATGACGGGCTTTGGCGCGGCGGCGATCCTGTCGATCGTGATCCACACGACGGTTTGGATCAACAGGGAATTCCTGAACATCGGGATTCTCTCCGTTTCCGGCGCGGCCTGTCTTGTATTCGTCCCGCTGTCCCTCGGCGCGTTTCGCAAGAGGGCGCCGCGCGCGTGCGGGGCGGCGCTGAACGCGTCGCTTTCGCTGCTCTGCGCGAGTCTGCTCGCGTACCGGCTGCCCACCGTCATGCTGTATCCGACGGAGTTCCTGCTGGCGGGCGAAAGCGTGTTCAGCACGGATTTCCTGTTCAAATCCATCGGCTATCTGGCGGGCCTTCTGATCGCCCTGCTGACGGCTTCGGCTCTGTTCGGAACGCGGCGCGGCATACCGGGCCGGCTTCTGCGCGCGGTTTTGACCGCGTGCCTGCTGATCAACCTGGCGGATCAGATCTCCACCGTCGTGCAGTTCCTTCTGGCGAGGCGGATCATCCCCATGTCCAAGGGCGTATTCGAATTCGTGAAGGTGACGGTCAATTACGAAAACTGGTTCCTGTACCTGATCCTGCTGATCACGCTGCCGCTGCCCTTCCTGCTGTGGGCGGGGCATACCCGTCCGTGCGGGGATTGGGAGAATCCCGCCCAATACCGGAAGCTCAAGGCTGTGGCGCGCGGGATTCGGCGCCGAAGCGCGCTGATCCTCCTGTGCTACATCCTGTCTGCGGTCAACCTGACGGCCGTGAAGGCCTACGATCAACGGGAGGTGACGCTTTCGCCGGCGGAACCGATGCACATCGCCGGCGCGCACATCGCCATTCCGATCGAAAACATCGACGACGGGCATCTGCATCGCTTCGCCTACACGGGTTCCGAGGGCATCGAGGTGCGCTTCATCGTGATCAAGAAGAATGAATCCGCCTGGGGCGTCGGCCTCGACGCCTGCGATATCTGCGGGGCCACGGGCTATTACGAGCGGGAGGACGAGGTGGTCTGCAAGCTCTGCGACGTGGTTATGAACAAGGCGACCATAGGCTTCAAGGGGGGTTGCAATCCCGTGCCGCTGGCTTACGGGATATCGGACGGTTCGTTAATTGTTCAGACCCAAGATTTGGAGAATGCGCAACGGCGTTTTAAATAAGGTGATAGCGATGTTCTGGAGATTGGTGAGAGGCGCCTTGTTCCGGCAAAAGAGGAAAATGCTCATGATCGCGTTCACGGTCGCGCTGGGCGCTTCTTTGGCCACGGCGATGCTGAACGTCATGCTGGACGTGGGCGACAAGGTGAACCGGGAATTAAAGACCTACGGCGCGAACATCAACGTGATTCCCAAGGAGGCTTCCCTGCTGGACGACCTCTACGGCGTCAGCGAGGGCCGCGGGGTTTCGGACCGCCACCTGCGGGAGTCGGAGCTGGGGCGGCTGAAAACGATCTTCTGGGCGTTCAACATCGTGGATTTCACCCCCTATTTGAACGCGGAGGCGCGCATGTCCGGTCTGGATGAGGCTGTTCGGGTCGTGGGCACGTGGTTTGCCCACCGGGAGGACCTCCCGACGGGGGAAAGCCTCGACACGGGCATGCGGAACATGAAGAGCTGGTGGTCGATCGAGGGCGATTGGCTCTCGGACGGGGACACGGACGCCGCCATGGTGGGCGGTCTGCTGGCGGACAGGGCCGGCCTCGCGGCGGGCGACGCCGTCGTGCTCGAATCCGCCGGCGCGCGCAGGGAACTGACGGTAAAGGGGATATTCGAAGCCGGCAGCGCGGAGGACGAGCGCATCTACGTGCCCCTCTCCGTCGCGCAGGAGATGACGGGCAGGCCGGGGCTGGTCAGCAGCGTGGAGGTCAGCGCGCTCACGACGCCCGACAACGAGCTTTCCCGCCGCGCCGCGCAGAACCCCAAGAGCCTTTCCGTAAAGGAATGGGAAACCTGGTACTGCACGGCCTACGTCAGCGCCATCTGCTACCAGATCGAGGAAGTGCTGACCGACGCCGTGGCCAAGCCCATCCGCCAAGTGGCGGAGTCGGAGGGGACGATTCTGGAGAAAACCAAGCTGCTCATGCTGTTGATCACGATTTTGAGCCTCGCGGGGGCGGCGCTCGGCATATCGAACCTCGTGACGGCCGGCGTCATGGAGCGAAGCCGCGAGATCGGTCTTTTGAAGGCCATCGGCGCGGGCAACGCGCCGGTTTCGTGGCTGATCCTGACGGAGATCCTGATCACGGGCGCGGTCGGCGGCGCGGCCGGCTATTTCGCGGGCCTGGGTTTCGCACAGATCATAGGCCGTACCGTGTTCGACGCCGCGATCAACATCAAGCCCATGGTCATTCCCCTGGTCGCGATTCTGGTCTTTCTCGTGATTCTGGCGGGCTGCATTCCCTCGATTCGCCTGCTGCTCTCCCTGCGGCCCGCCGAGGTGCTGCACGGGAGATAGCGCAACGCGCGGGACGGGGTCCGCGCCCGGCTTCCGGCGGCGGCGCCGGCGCGGCGGGCAAAACCCAAACGGAGATCGTTCATGACCAAAAAAAGCATGTACTTCAAGATGATTGCAAGCGCGCTGATTCGCCGGCGTTCCGGCATGCTCGTCGCGCTTTTGGCCGTGGCTATAGGCGCGACCGTCCTCTCCGGCCTCGTCACCGTCTATTTCGACATCCCGAGCCAGATGCGGCAGGAATTCCGCGCCTACGGCGCCAATTTCATCCTCGTGTCCGCGAACGGCGAGGCCCTCGGCGCGGCGGAGGCGGAGGCGGCCGTCGCCTGCATGCCGGCGTCCGAGATCATCGGAATCGCGCCCTACCGCTACGAAACGGTGAAGATCAACGAGCAGCCCTTCATGGCGGCGGGCACGGATCTGGCGGAGGCGAAAAAGACCAGCCCGTATTGGTTCGTGTCGGGGGAATGGCCCGAGGCGGACGGCAGTGTGCTCATCGGGCAGGAGGTGGCCGACGTGATCCGCCTTCTGCCCGGAAGCGCCTTCACGATGACGGGCACGGACCCGCAGGGCGAGGCCTTCAGCCGGGATTTTCGCGTTTCGGGCATCGTGCAGACGGGCGGAACGGAGGAAGCCTTCATCTTTATGTCCCTGGCGGACTTTGCCTCCGTCATGGGCGACGGCGGCTTCGACGTGGTGGAGTGCAGCATATCCGCGCCGCAGGCGGAGCTCGAGGCCATCGCCGCCCGCGTGACGGAGCGCGCGGCGGGCGTCGCGCCGCGGCTTGTGACCCGCGTGACGCGCTCGGAGGGCGCGGTTTTGACAAAGTTGCAGGCGCTCGTGTTCCTCGTGACGGCGGTCGTGCTGCTTTTGACCATGATCTGCGTCGCGACCACGATGATGGCGGTCGTGGCGGAGCGGCGCGGGGAGATCGGCCTGAAAAAGGCATTGGGCGCGCCGGACGGGAGCATCATCGCGGAGTTTTTGGGAGAGGGGCTGTTTTTGGGCTGTATGGGCGGCATTCTGGGCGTGCTGTTCGGCTTCGGCTTCGCGCAGATCATCGGCGTCAACGTGTTCGGCCGCGCCGTTCACTTTCAGGCGGCGTTGGCGCCCGCGACCGTCGTCGCGTCCATACTCGTCACGGGGCTGGCCTGCCTGATTCCCGTGAGAAGCGCGACGGAGGTGGATCCGGCCGTCGTGCTGCGCGGGGAATAGGAGAACCGGAATGTATTTACTCGACCTACAAGGCGTATCGAAGATCTACGGCAGCGTCAAGGCGTTGCAGGGCATAGACCTGACCGTGGCGCGGGGGGAATGGCTCGCCATCATGGGGCCGTCCGGATCGGGCAAGACGACGATGATGAACATCATCGGCTGCATGGACAAGCCAAGCGAGGGCAAAGTGCTCCTCGGCGGCGTCGATATCTCCGCGGAGAGCGCGCGCAACCTGACGACCGTGCGCAGGGAGAAAATTGGATTGATCTTCCAGCAGTTCCATCTGATCAACTACCTGACGGCGCTCGAAAATGTGATGGTTGCCCAATATTACCACAGCATGCCGGACGAACAGGAGGCATTGCAGGCGCTGGCCCGCGTCGGCCTCTCGGACAGGGCGAAGCACCTGCCCGCCCAGCTCTCCGGCGGCGAGCAGCAGCGCGTCTGCATCGCGCGCGCGCTGATCAATTACCCCATGCTCGTGCTCGCGGACGAGCCGACGGGCAATCTGGACGAGGCCAACGAGGGCATCGTGATCGACATCTTTCGGAAGCTGCACGACGAGGGGAGCACCATCATCGTCGTCACCCACGACCCCGAGGTGGCGGAGGAGGCGCAGCGCACCGTGATTCTGGAGCACGGGCGCATCGCGCGGATCGTCGAGAACCGAAAAGGAGGGCAGGAGGCAAAGGTATGATTGCGGGAACGAAAAGGAAAATAACAGGAGTCGCGCTGTCGCTCGCCTTGGCCCTGTCCGCCGCGGCCTGCGGCGGAGAAAGCGGCGCGGCGCTGCCGGAGGACGGCGTGTACACCGGCGTCAGCGGCGAGGACGACGACGGCGCCTACGGCGAAGTGCGCATCACCGTGGAGGACGGCGCGATCACGGACTGCACCTTCGTCACTTGGCAGAAGGACGGCAGCGTGAAGGACGGGGAATACGGGAAGGTGAACGGGGAGATTTCCAACCGGGAATTTTACGACAAGGCGCAGCTGGCGGTGCGGGCCATGTCGCAATACGCGGATGCGCTGGTGGAATTCGGGTCGCCGGAAAAGGTGGACGCGATCTCGGGCGCGACCATCGCGCACGGTCAGTTTCTGGAAGCGGTCGCGGACGCCCTGGACGGCGAGCAATAAACCGCCCTGCGGCAAGACCGCAGGGTATTGAACCCGTTTTGCGCAATAAAGGCTGCCCGGCAGGGGAAGGCGTCGGCCGTTGTGGATACGAAATGCATGCCATGCCGTCACGGGGCGGCGGAACGGAGCCGACATGGAAAATTTATCTCCCGCAATGGAGGATTATCTAAAGAAGATCTATCATTTGAGCGGCCACAGTGCTGAAAGCGTCGTGCATGTGAGCGATCTGGCGGCGCGCATGGGCGTCAGCAAGGCCTGCACGAGTCGCGCCACGAGCGCCCTGTCGGAAAAGGGTCTGGTCCAAAAGCTCAAGTACCGGAGCGTTTCCCTGACGCCGGAGGGCAGAGAACGGGCGACCGCGCTGTCCAAGCGCTATCACACGATCCTGCGCTTTTTCAACGAAATCCTGCGGGTGGATCCGGGCATTGCGGAGGAGGACGTGTGCAGGATCGAACACAGCCTCAGCGCGGAGAGCTACCAATCGATCTGCAATTATCTGGAAAAAGCGAAATAAGGGGCACGGCCTGCGGTTTCAATAGGCGATCGCGTCATAAGGCGCCTCCCCGCCCGCAATCTTTATGACCAGGCGATGCGGCAGGCAGGCGATCATCTCACCCGGCAGACGCTTTGTTCCGCTGTGCACGCAGGTCTTTGAACCGCAGTCGGCCTCCGCGACGCAAACGCCGCCGTCCGCGACGACGATGCGGTTGAAGCCCCGTTGCGTGGTCACGAGATCGTCGCAGTCCTCGGAGAGCGGCAGACTGCGCAGCAAAACGCCGTCCTCGAACACCTCCGCGTACAGTCCGTCCGCGTCCGCGCCGTCCCGCGTTGCGGAAAGAAGGGCCATCGCGATCACGGACGCCGCCAGAATGACGGCTATGACGAGCGCGTCGAGGCGCTTCATCGCCGCATGCCCGCCCGCTCCAAAGCCCGCAGGCGCGGAACGGTCTGCTGCACGATCACGCCGACCAGGACGCCGCTGACGAGGCTGATGAGCAGCAAGGGCGGCAGATAGGCGAGCATCCCCATATTTTCAAGGACAAAGCAGGCCGCCAGCACCTGCCCCGCGCTGTGACAGGCGGCACCCGCCGCGCTGACGCCGATCGGCCCGATGCGCCCGGGAAGGCACCGCACGAGCAACTGCATCGCGGCCAGGCTGAGAAGCGAACCGCTCACGCTGTAGATCAGCGACGCGGGACCGCCCGCGAGCATGGACAGGAGCGCGCATTTCAGGATGACGAGAAGCAGCGTGACGCGAAAGCGGAACAGGTAGACGGAGGTCAAAACGACGACGTTGGACAGGCCGAGCCGCGCGCCGGGAACGAGGAAGTCGAGCGGAACCATCCGCTCCAAGAGGCCCACGGCGAGGATGAAGGCCAAAAATACGCCGATCAGCGCCACCTCTCCCCTCTTGCCCACATTGATCCCGGACGCCGAAGCTTTTACCCGCATGCGTTCATCCCTTCTTTCCGAATGAGAGCCTGTTAACAGGTTCCGTATCCTTATTCCAACGAGAAGCGCGCGTCCGTCACGCGAACCGCTCCCGCAAGCCCCTCCGTAACGTGGACCCGCAGGTCCTCGTCTATGAGTATGCCCTCCAAGCCGCTTTCGGAAAGGAGGCGCAGACCCTCCGCGAGCCCCGACACGAAGCAGGCCGTCGAAAGCCCGTCCGCATCCGTCGAGGAGGGCGCGAACACGGTTGCCGACAGCAAACCGCTGCGCGCGGGCAGACCCGTTTTCGGGTCCAGCAGGTGATGGTAAACCGCGCCGTCCCGTTCGAAAAAGCGCTCGTAGCCGCCGGAGGTGACCGCAGAGATCTCCGCGGCTTCGACGACGCAGACGACGCCGCTCTCCCCCGCGAGCGGCAGACGGATGCCGACGCGCCAATTCGAACCATCGGGCTTTGTGCCCATGACAAAGACATTGCCGCCGAAGTCCAAAACGGCGTGCCGCACACCGCCCTCCCGCAGAACGGCGACGGCCTTGTCGCAGGCGCAGCCCTTGGCGATGCCGCCGAGGTCGAGCGCCATGCCGCGCCCCGCGAGCGATACCCTGTTCGGCGCTTCCGCTTCGAGTCCCCCGTAATCCACGAGGGGCAGGCGTTCCCGAATCTCCTCTTCGGACGGCAGGCGCGCGAACGCGCCATCCTGTTTCCAAAGCGCCATGACCGGGCCGATCGTCGGATCGAAGGCGCCGCGCGACAGCTCCGCTATGGCCTTCGCGCGCGACAGGACGCGATAAAGTTCGCCGGAAACCTCGACGAAACCGCCGCCGGCCGCGCCGTTCACGGCGGACACCTCGCTGTCCGCGCGGTTTACGGACATGCGCGCGTCCACTTCCTCGACGGCGCGAAAGCACGCGTCGAGCAGGGCTTCGAGCTCCGCGTCGCGCGGGGCCGCGTCGTAGACGGAGATCGTGATCACCGTGCCGAGCAATTCGGTGCGCGTGCGCGTGAAAGGCGTTTCGCGCGTTTCGTCCCCGCGCGGGGGCGGGGCGGCGCAGGCCGCCGCCGCGACGGTGAGCATGGCGGCCAAGAAACAAAGGCACGCCCTTTTGCGGAGCGTCGCCCGATGCGCGCCGGCCCTTCTTTCGCGGCAGTAAGCGGAATGCAACCGCACCGGACAAAAACGGTCTGAATTCATGTGTGCATGCATAAGCGTATCAGAGCTCCCGCAGGGCCTGCACGAGTTCGATCTTCGCGGCGGCGGTGTCCTGCACGCGCTTGATGGCGCGGGCGGGGATGCCCGCCACGACCGTTTCGGCCGGCACGTCCTCGATCACGACGGCGCCCGCCGCCACGACGGCGCCCCTGCCGATGCGCACGCCTTCGAGAACCACCGCGTTCGCGCCGATCAGCACATCGTCCTCGACGACGACGGGCTTCGCGCTCGGCGGTTCGATGACGCCGGCCAGCACCGCGCCCGCCCCGATGTGGCAGTTTTTCCCAACCGTCGCGCGCCCGCCGAGGATCGCGCCCATGTCGATCATCGTGCCCGCGCCGACGACGGCGCCTATGTTGATGACGGCGCCCATCATGATGACGGCGCCCTCGCCGATCTCCGCGCGGTCGCGGATGATCGCGCCCGGCTCCACGCGCGCCTTGAGGTCCTTCGTGTCCAGCAGGGCGATGGCCGAATTCCGGCAATCGCTCTCGATCACGATGTCCTCGATGTCCGCGCGCTGCGCTTCCAGCGCCCGTTTGACATCGCCCCAGTCCCCGAACACGACCTTGTCGCCGACGCCGAAAACCCGGCAGTTTTCAAAGCGGATCTCCCGCTTTTCCTTCAAGAATACCCGGACGGGCGTCCGCTTCTTCGCGTCCTTGATGAATTGTATGATTTCCGTCGCTTCCATTGCCGATCCCTCCGTTTTGCCATGCGTGACCGCTCGGAAAAAGTATACTACTTGGCGCGAAAAAAGCAAGCTTTTTGCGAATGAAATATTTATGGGAAATTTTTATAAATTATCTAAAGATTTCTGGAGGCCGGCCGATACTGCCCATAGGAAATTTGTCGCGACGAAGATGCAAAGCGCATGCCCGGCCCGGGATCACTCACTCCCAAAGCGGAAATTGCCTTGGGCGTCGAGATACCGCGCACCGTCGTCCGGCGCTGCGCCGCGTTCCCGCAGATTCTCCCGTCTGCGGGCCAGCAATTCGGTATAAAACCTGCGGTATTCTTCCCGCAGATTGGCCTTTCTTTCCCATATGGCCGCTTCAACCGCAGTCCGTTTCCGGTTTCTCTCCCCGTGCGCACCGTATTTCTGCGTCAGCATCCGATCAAACAGAGCCAGATATTCTGCACGGGGCATGCTCTCAATCCGCTGCAGTTGATTCTCGGTGGATTGCAGATCCAAATCCAGATTTCCCCGGGCGTACTCGCTAAACATCACATTGTACAATGTATCGTTTGCGTGCGGCCGGTATTCCGTGCTCATGTGCTGCGAGCCCGCATCCTTTATCCGGGCGAAGGAGGCTTCCTTGTCAAAGGAGCTGAGGTGGCCGTCCGTGCGATTCAGGAAATTTTCTCCTTTTGTATCAAAATTACACAAAAGCCAGTCCAGGGTGTGCTCCCGCAGGATCTCCCG
>JAISNR010000210.1 GCA_031276135.1 Eubacteriales Family XIII. Incertae Sedis bacterium
CTCGATCTGCGCGAGGCGTTCCTTGACGCGCGCCTCCGAGCCCTGCGTCGTCGGTTCGTAGTATTTCCTGCCGCGCAACGATTCCGGCAGGCATTCCATCGCGGTCAGCCTGTCCTCATGATGATGCGCGTATTGATACCCTTCTCCGTAGTGCAGCTCCTTCATCAGCTTTGTCGGCGCGTTGCGGATCTGCAGCGGCACGGGCTCGGCGAGCATCTCGCGCGCGTCGCGCGCGGCCTTCATGTAGGCCGCGTCCACGGCGTTTGACTTGGGCGCCGCAGAGAGATAGACGACGGCGTGCGTCAGGTGCACGCTGCATTCCGGCATGCCGATGAAGTGGCAGGCCTGATAGGCGGCCACGGCGATCTCGAGCGCGCGGCTGTCCGCCATGCCGATGTCCTCGCTCGCGAAGCGCACGAGGCGCCGCGCGACGTAGAGCGGGTCCTCGCCGGCTTCGAGCATGCGGGCCAGCCAATAGATGCCGGCGTCCACATCGCTGTTGCGGATGGATTTGTGCAAGGCCGAGATCAGGTTGTAGTGCTCTTCCCCGTTCTTGTCGTAGAGCAAAGACTTCCTGCTGACGCACTGCTCCACCGTTTCCTTCGTGACGGTCGTTTTGCCGGCCTCGCGCGCGCCGTTCAGCACGGCCATCTCCAGCGTGTTCAGCGCGACCCGCGCGTCGCCGTTCGCAAAGGCCGCGATCATCGAGACGGATTCCGCGTCCGCGTCCACGCTCTTGCCGCCGAAACCCCGCTCATCCCGCATGGCGTTTTGCAGGAGTCGTTTCATGTCGTCCTCGGACAGCGCGTGCAACACAAAGACCTTGCAGCGCGACAGCAGGGCGGAATTGACCTCGAAGGAGGGGTTTTCCGTCGTGGCGCCGATCAGCACGATGCTGCCCTTTTCGACGAAGGGCAGGAAGGCGTCCTGCTGCGCCTTGTTGAAGCGATGGATCTCGTCGATGAAGAGGATCGTCTTTTCGCCCATCCTGCGGCTTGCTTCGGCTCGCTGCATGACTTCCTTGATCTCGCGGATGCCGCTCGTGACGGCGCTGAAATCGATGAAGTTGGCCTTGGTTCTGCCCGCGATGATGCGCGCGAGCGTCGTCTTGCCGACGCCGGGCGGTCCCCAGAAGATCATGGACGGCGTCTGGTCCATGTCGATCATCTGCCGCAGGACCTTGCCCTCGCCCAGCAGGTGCGTCTGCCCCACGAATTCTTCGAGGTTTCGCGGGCGCAGGCGGACGGCCAGGGGATTCGTCGCCGTTCGGTCGTCAAAGAAGGATTGCTGCTCCATCTACTTGTCCTCGAGGGTTTTCTCGACCTCGCGCATGCGGCCCCGCGCGAGGTCCTCCGGGACGTAGACCTGCCCGCACGAAGGGCAGCGCAGGGCCTTGTGCCGAAACGAACGCTTCAAATAGCCGAACTGGGTTTCCATGAGCCGCAATTCGACCTTGCAGCGGTCACAGATCCACGTCTTGTCTGACTCCATTCCAAACCGCCTCCAAAGCGATCTCCATCCTGTGCGCGTAGGCGCGCAACAGCTCAAAGCCTTCTTCCCCTTCGAGCGGCCGGTATTCGACCCAGTACGACATGTGCCCGATCCTGCGGTAGCCGGCGCAGGCGCCGCCGGACGCGTCGCGGACCTTGCGGCCCGTCCGTTCGCAGAAAGCCACGACCGCGCGCACCTCTTCTTCGAGGATGCGGTCCGCATCCATCTGCGCGAGCAGCGCCTCGCCGATCCTGAGGCGCGGACCTCTTTCCGCGTCCTCGGCGCGCGGCGCGGGTTGCTCGTTCCAATGCTGCGCAAGCAGCCTCCGCTTCAGCTCGGCGCGGTTGCGCCTGCGCTCCGTGACCGTGGCGAGGCGCGAATCGGACGGCGCGGACGGCGGATCGAAGAGTATTTCGAGGATGTGCCGGCATTCCTTTCCGGCCCTTCGCAGCGCGTCCTTGCAATTCGCGCAGTACGCGATGTAGGGGAGCCCGCTTTCCGCGGCGCGCTTCTCCGCGACGAAGGCCGCGTAGTCCGGGTTTGCGACGGCGGGCTGTCCGCCGTAACCGCAGCAACGCGTCACCCGCTCCTGCTCCGCGAGAGGCGTGAGCCGGCAGCCGGCGGACGCGGCGAGCCGGCGGACGGCGGACCGCATTTTTTCGTCGCGGCGCGCGGCGCAGGGGTCGAATACCGCCCATTCTCCGCGCGCGCCGTTTTCCGCCGCGTCCGCCCGCGCCGGCGCGGATTCGATGCGGGCGGATGCGCCGCCCGCGCCGTCCGTTCCCCATTCGGCCAGCGCTTCGTACACGGAGCGGCGCGGCGCTTCCGGTATGCCGCGCGCGAACGCCTCCATGCACGAGGGGCAGGCGAAGAGCAGGACCGGTTTTCCCAAATTTTCCCATTCAATGCGAAGCGCCGCGCAGGCGGCGGCGTGCTTCTCTTCATCTCCCGCCCATTCCGCAGGCGCGCCGCAGCAGCGCAGAAGCAGCGCCGTGTCGGGGCGCTTCGCGAGCAGGGCGGCGTAGGCCGCTTCCACGAGCCTTGGATCGCCCGCGCCGAGCTGACAGCCCGGAAAGAACGCGTGCGCGCTGCGCGCTGCGTCCGCGGGCGCGCGGCACAGCGCCGCCTCGGGCCCGTCCGCGAAGTCCATGTCCCGCAGCCAGAAATCGTGAAAGACCCAGGGTGCCTTGTCCTGCCTGTGCATGCTGCGGCGGCCTTCGAGGATCAGGCCCTCCAGATCGATGCGCGCCGGACAGACCTCGCGGCAGATGTTCGCGAGGTTGCTGGCGCTCAGGAGGCGCTTGGCCGGCGTGGCCTTGACCTCCGAAACCCCGGGCAGCGTGGTGGCCGCGATCTCGTCGCGAATGCGCAGGGGCCATTTGCCTGTGAATGCGCACAGATCGACGTAGAGCTTGCAGGCGTCGCATTGGCATTTCAGGCAGCGATGCGCCTCCGCCCGCGCTTCGTCCTCCGTGTATTCCGCCCCGCTTTGCGGCGGAACGGGCGGCGCGTCCGTGAGCCGCGCGCCGTCGAGCACCATGCGCGTTTCCGCCCTGTTCGACGGGTAGAACAGCTTGTCCGTCTTGAGGAAGTTGTCTATGACCGTTCCCATGTGCAGACCGCCGGCGAGCGCGCGCGCGCCCTCGTCCCCGATCAAGGCGCCGCAGGCGAACCAAGCCGAGGCCCCGTCGCGCAGGCAGGGACCGCCGTCCCTTTCGCCCGAAGCGCCAAGTATGCCGAAATCGTCGCCGCCCGCGCCCGTCGCGACGCAGACCGCGTCGAAGCCCCGCCCGTTCAGAAAATCGCGGTCGGGAACCGGTGTGGAGAGCCGCAGCGCGTATTCCTCGTGCCGAAACTGTTCTTCTATGTCCTTCAGAAAGAGCTGCGGCGGCAGGATGTCCCACAGCTTGCCGCCGATGCGTTCGCCGCGCGCGAATACCTCCACGCTGTATTTCTTCGCCGAGAGGCGCAGCGCGCAGGCCAAACCGCTGAGTCCGGCGCCCACGACCGCGACGCGCCCCGGCTTCGCGGGCACGTTGTAGCCCGTCGCGCCCTTGTCCTTGGCGAAGGCGAGGCAGGCGCGCTCAAGGAGGGGCATTTCGACCGCGCCCCCGCGCGCTGCGAGCGGACAGACCGACTTGCAGGGCGCGCGGCAGAGCGCGGAGGCTATGTGCGGAAAGCCCGTCGCGTTGCGATAGGCCCTGAACGCGGCGTTCCACATGCCCTTCCGCAGCTTCTCGACGAAATCGAGCACGTCCATGCGAAAGGGGCATTCCGCCCCGCAAAACGGCGCTTCCTTCTGCAGACACGCGTCAAAATTGTCCGTGTATTCGCCCATATGCAAATCATATCACAGTTTTGCGCGCATTTGAATACCCGAATTT
>JAISNR010000050.1 GCA_031276135.1 Eubacteriales Family XIII. Incertae Sedis bacterium
CCCCGCTCGGCGGCGTGAAGGTAGCGCCCCAGCGCGGCGACGATTTTCTTGTTGAGAAGGATCGTCTTGGACTTGCCCGTTTTCTTCTCCGTGATCGTGACGCTCTCGCGGATGCGTCCGCGCTCGAAGTCGTACACGTCGTCCCAGGTCAGACGGAGAAGATCGCTTATGCGGAGCGCCGTGTGGATGCCCATCACGATGAGAACGTGGTTGCGAATCTCGCCGCGTTCGAGGAAATAGGACGCGAGTTCGCGGGCTTGGCGGTTGTTTCTGATCGGCTGTGCTGTTTTCATGTCGGTTACCTCCTGAAGTTTGAAGTGCGAATGTGACACACTTCCCTTTGTGTTGCGTTCGCGTTTTTGTGTTGCGTTTGCCGGGGTTTTGCGACCCCGGTTTTTGTTTTGCACGGAAGTTTCATCGTCGTTTCCCTTGAAATATCCTCTGAAAACACGGCTTTTTTGACCGATGTTACACAAAGGGTAGTGTGTCGCATTCGCACTCGAAACTTCGGGAGGTAACCGCCATGAAAACAGCACAGCCGATCAGAAACAACCGCCAAGCCCGCGAACTCGCGTCCTATTTCCTCGGACGCGGCGAGATTCGCAATCACGTTCTCGTCGTGATAGGCATTCACACGGCGCTTCGCATAAGCGATCTTCTCCGTCTGACCTGGGACGACGTGTACGACTTCGAGCGCGGGCGCATCCGCGAAAGCATCACGGTCACGGAGAAGAAAACGGGCAAGTCCAAGACGATCCTTCTCAACAAGAGCATCGTCGCCGCGCTGGGGCGCTACCTGCACGCCGCCGCGCGGGGCCGGGCGCTCATCCTGAGCCGCAAGGGAACGAACAGGGCCGTCAGCCGCCAACAGGCGCACCGCATCATCTCAGAGGCCGCAAAAGCCCTGCGCTTCGCGTTCGGCGTGTCCTGCCATTCGCTTCGCAAGACCTTCGGCTATCTCGCTTGGAAAGCCGGCAGCTCGCCCGCCGTGATCATGAAAATCTACAATCACTCGTCCTTCGCCGTGACGGAGCGTTATCTCGGCCTCACGCAGGACGATTTGGACGACTGTTACCGCAGTCTTGCGGAACTGGCGTAGCGAACCATAAAAATTATATCATGCTGGAAAGGGAAACACAAGCCGCCTTTTGAAATCTCAAAATCTTGAAAATATCAAAAACCAAGGTATAATTGATAATTTCAAGATACGCGGCCGGTATTTTTGCGCCTTCGCGCGCTTTGGCGCGGCGGACGAATCGACGCCGCACCGGCTTTGCCATGCGCCAAAGTACCCACTTATTCCTTTTATCGGAACAAGCGGGGATTACTTTAGAATGTTTTCGGGTTTTGCGCAAAGAGGAAAAAAGACGATCCAAAGCAGTATTGGTTGAATTTCGCGCTCCTTTGTATTATATTTAGTATACGGAAACAAAGGTGCTTTTGAAGGACGGGCTGACAGCGGGCGGCAAGCCGCTCCGCGACGGTTGCGCGGCGATGGTCTACGCCAAAACCCACGACTTTGTGCACTTCCGTCTTGGAAGGTTCGATCCACAACAGGATGATCAAAAAATTGCGGGAGGTGCAAAAAATACACGCAATGCCAAAGCATGAAAGTCTGGTCCCGGACGACCTGTTTTTGATCCTCGACAGCGTGGACGACGCCGTGTTCATAGACGACGCCGCAGGGCGCGCGCTCTGGCTGAACGCGGCCTGTGAAGCGCTGTACAAGATCAGGCGCGGCGATGTCATCGGCGCGCACATCTCGGCGCTTGAACGCGACGGCGTGTTCACGCCCTCCGTGGCCCGCATGGTCATAGAGCGGCGGAAGCAGGTCAACATCGTGCACCAAAACAAAGAGGGCAAGCGCATCCTCTCGACGGGCATCCCCGTGTTCGACGAAAGCGGCGGACTCCGCTTCATCATCACCACGTCCCGCGACATCACCGAGCTGATCGACCTGCAAAACGAACTGGAATCCGTGCAGAACGCGCTGGAGGGTCTGCGCACGCAGGAGGCCTTCCGGCACGGCGACATCGTCGCGAACAGCGAAGCCATGCGCGGCGTCATGCGGCTCGTGAAGCGGCTGGCCGAACTCGATTCCACGGTGCTGGTCACCGGCGAATCCGGCGTCGGAAAGGGCCTCGTCGCAAAGCTGATCCACGAAAACAGCAAACGCCGAAGCTTCCCCTTCGTCAAGGTGAACTGCGGCGCGATCCCGGAGAGCCTGATGGAGTCGGAGCTCTTCGGCTATGAGCGCGGCGCCTTCACCGGCTCGCGCGCGGAGGGCAAAAAGGGGCTCTTCGAGGCGGCCGAAAACGGCAGCATCTTCCTCGACGAGATCTCCGAGCTCCCGCTGAACCTCCAGGTGAAGCTGCTTCAGGTCATACAGGAACGGGAGGTCAAGCGCGTCGGCGGCGTCGTGAGCATACCCGTGAACGCGCGCGTCATCTCGGCCGCCAACCTCGATCTGTTCGCGCTGGTGCAGGCGGGCGGATTCCGCGAGGATTTGTACTACCGGCTGAACGTCGTGCCCATCCACGTGCCGCCCCTGCGCGAGCGGCAGGAGGACATCGTCCCGCTGATCGGCCGCTTCCTGAATCAAAACAACAAAAACATGAAGGACCACAAGGAACTCGATCCGGACACGACGGCCCTGCTCCTGAAATACGATTGGCCGGGCAATGTGCGGGAGCTCCAGAACATCATGGAGCGCATCATGATCACGACGCGCGGCAGCGTGATCCGTCCCGAAAATCTGCCCGAATTCATCAGGAACCACGTTGCGGCGGAGAGCGCGGCCACGCTTGCGGCAATTCAAAAATCGCAGGGCGCGTCGCTCACGGACATCCTCGACCGGGCCGAAAAAACGGCCCTTCTCGCGGCGCTGGAATGCTGCGGCACGACGCGTGCGCTCGCGCGGCGCCTCGGCGTCAGCCAGCCCACCGTGGTCAGAAAGCTGCGAAAGCACGGTTTGCGCGTACCGCAAAAGCCGCAATGACGCCTTCGCGCGATGCCATCCACAGACGATACAGCATTGAATCTAAGATTCAATACTGTATCAAAACAAAAAACCGCACAACCCCGTCAAGCGCCCGCTTATTCGAAACGCCCCTCGGCATCGATTCATTATCGTATCGCTCTGCCCCGCCGCACGGGGCAAAAATGCGTCTTTTCTCGTTGGCATAAAACTTGCTCTACTTACATATCGTCAAGCCCATGCAACCAAACGCGCCGAAATTTCGTCGATCTATTGTCACCGGTTCAAAGCCGTCGGGACGATTCCGTCCTCCCGGCGCGGAGCTGTGCGGCGAATCGCGCGATTCGCACCCGCGGCTTGACTCGGAAGCACTCACAGGAAGGAGATTTTTAAAATGGCATTGAATTACGAAGAATATGTCGCCGACCTCGTCCGAAGGGGACGCGCGGCGCAGCGCATCGCGGAGGATTACGATCAAAAGACGGTCGATAAGCTGACCGAGGCCGTGGCCTACGCGCTCACGATTCCCAAAACTGCCCTGAAATTCGGCGAGATGCTCGTCGAAGAAAGCGGCATGGGCATCGCGGCGGACAAGCAGGCCAAGATGTTCAGCAAGGTCAAGGGCGCCTACGCGCAGATGAAGGGCCGCCCCTCCGTCGGGCTCATCGAAACGGATGAGAAGATGGGCATCGAGAAATACGCCAAGCCCATGGGCGTCGTCGGCGCGATCATCCCCGTGACAAACGGCGAGGCCACACCCGTCGTCAAATCGCTGATGGCGCTCAAGACGCGCAACGCGATCCTTCTCGCGCCGCACCCCAAGGCGAAGAACACGAACCTCGCCGTCACCGAGCTGATCCGCAGCGTTCTGAAGAAATGCGGCGCGCCCCCGGACCTCGTGCAGGCGGTCGATCCCGCATACGTTTCCGTCGAATGCTCGCAGCAGATCATGAAGCAGGTGGACTTCATCCTCGCGACGGGCGGAACGCCGATGGTGCGGCAGGCATATTCCTCGGGCAATCCGACGATCGGCGTCGGCACGGGCAACGTCGTCTGCATCGTGGACGGCACGACGGACCTCGGCGAGGCCGCCGACATGATCATCCGCTCCAAGGTATTCGACCACGCGACCTCCTGCTCGACGGAAAACAACATCATCGTGCTCGAAAGCGCCTACGACGATTTCCTGCGCGCGATCGAGAAGCAGGGCGCCTACATCGCGCGGGAGGGCACGCCCGAGAAGGAAAAGGTCGTGAAGGCACTGTGGCCGGAAACGCCCGCAAACCACGACCTGAACCGGCACATCGTGGCGCAGTCCGCCGCGCGGATCGCCGAGATCGCGGGCGTCGACGCCCCGAACGCCAAGGTCATCCTCGTGGAGGAAAACGGCGGATACGGGAACGATTTCCCGCTTACGGGCGAGAAGCTCTCCCCCGTGGCGGAGCTTCGCAGGGCGAAGGACTTCGACGACGCCGTAAAGCAGACGCTGAACATCCTCGAATACCAGGGCAAGGGCCACAGCATCGGCATCCACACCGCGCTGAAGGAAAGGGTCACCTACCTCGGGGAGAAGATCCCCGTCTGCAAGGTCTGCGTCAACCTGCCGCAGAGCCTGTCCAATTCCGGCTCGTGGACCTGCGGCTTCCCGATGTCCATGACGCTCGGCTGCGGAACCTGGGGGCACAACAGCATCTCGTGGAACGCGACGTACATGGATCTGCTGAACTTCACCTATGTGGCGCGGCCCATCCCGTCCTGGCAGCCCAAGGACGAGGACTTGTTCAGCGACGAGGTGCGCGCGGCTTTCGCTTGATTGAAAGACGGACGCGCAGACGGGCGGTTCCGACCGCCGATTTCTCGGCGGCACAGAGATTACAGGACGCAATTGGGAGGAAACAACATGTCAAAGATCAGTGAAATGAGCAAAAAATACAATCTGCACTCGTGGAGCGCGCAGGGCAAGCTGAACCCGATGACGGTCACGAAGGCGGAAGGCATCTACTTCTGGGACGACGAGGGCAACAAGTACCGCGACATGTCCTCGCAGCTCGTGAACTCGAACCTCGGCCACGGCAACCGGGCCATCATCGAGGCGATCAAGGCGCAGGCGGAGAAGATGGCCTTCATCGGCCCCGGCTACGCGATCGACGTCCGCTCCGAAGCCGCGCGCAAGCTCGTCGAATTCGCGGGACCGCACTTCGAGGGCGGCAAGGTGTTCTTCACGAACGCCGGCGCGGAGGCCAACGAGAACGCGATCAAATTCGCGAAGGCCTTTACGGGCAGGTGGAAGATCTTCTCGATGTACAGGTCCTACCACGGCGCGACCTTCGGCGCTTCCGCGCTGAACGGCGAACCGAGGCGCTGGATCGCGGAGCCGGGCGTGCCGGGCTTCATCCACTTCGACGGCCCCTATGCCTACAGAGCGCCCAAGGCCTGCAAATTCGAATCGGAAGAAGAGGTTGCGGCCTTCTACCTCGAGCTTCTCGAAAATCAGATCAAATACGAGGATCCGACGGCCGTCGCGGCGATCTTCGTCGAAACGGTCGTCGGCTCAAACGGCGTGCTGATCCCGCCGAAGGGCTATCTCAAGGGCATCCGCGAACTCTGCGACCGCTACGGCATCCTGCTCGTCTGCGACGAGGTCATGGCGGGTTTCTACCGGACGGGCAGCCGGTTCGCCTTCATGCAGTTCGACGTGCGGCCCGACATCATCACCTTCGCCAAGGGTTCCACCTGCGGCTACGTCCCGCTCGGCGGCGTCATCGTCAAGAAGGAGATCGCCGCGTATTTCGACGATCACAAGATGTTCAACGGCCTGACCTACAGCGCGCACCCGATGGGCTGCGCGGCGGCCGTCGCCACGCTCGACGAATACGAGCGTCTGGGCATAGAAGAAAACGTCCGGAAGCAGGGCAAGCTGCTCGCGGACAGCCTCGACGCGATCGAGAAGAAGCACAGATGCGTCGGAGAGGTGCGGCACATCGGCCTCTTCGCGATGATCGAATTCGTGAAGGACAAGGCGAGCCGCGAACCGCTCGCGCCGTTCAACGGCGACCCCGAGGGCCGGATCGCAAAGATCTGCGCCATGCTCAAGGCGGAGGGCTTCGTCACCTATTCCCACGAGAACATGATCATCGTCGCGCCGCCGCTGACCATCACGGAAAGCGAACTGAAGGACGCGCTGGGGATACTCGACCGGGTGCTCGATTCTGTGGACACGATGGTTTAACAACAGCCGCGTATCGGCTCAAAGCGCTTTCACAACGATTTCGGGCGATCGTTTCGGTGTGTGATTTCAAAAAAAATCCCTTGTGTTTTTCGTTGTGATGCGTTACAATGACAAACAAAAAAGGACAGCCGCTCCGCAGGGCGGCTGTCCCCAAGTATTTGCGACATACGGCAAAAAAACGCCGCGCAGAGTTGTGGCGCGGCGCGGATTCCAACAGCCCCCGGTCGCGCAATCCATCGCTCCTGCCCGTTGACGCAATCGGTTTTGCGTGCAGCGTGATTCTTTCGCGGGCGGCCGGAATGATCAATATCCGTCGTTGATCAAAATCCAATAATCAAGCGTCGCCGGCGCCGGAAAGGTCGCGCCGTCCGCATAGGCTTTCTGTCTCCGCGCGGGAAAGGCCGGTGAGCTTCTCGATTTGATCGACGGAAAGGCCCATCGCAAAAGCGTTTTTCGCAACCTCCGTCAGGCCTTCCTCCTTGCCTTGTTTGATGCCTTTCTCTATGCCTTGTTCTATCCCCTTCTCCAAGCCCTCGTCGCGCGCCACCGCCATGCTGTGCTCCATGTCCATGAGAAACATCTTGCGCGAACGGTAGTGCGCGCGCTCCTTCTCGTCTCGGCTGATGTTCATCAACAGTTCGCTCGCCAATTTGATCTCCTCCTTCGCATCGATCATTTCACGCAAAAGCTTTTTGTGTTTGGATTCGTTCGCGTGCCCGAAAAAGACCGCCCACATCTCCGAAGACGTCATCTCCTTTACGGGCTTCTTCATCGCGGATTTGAGCTTGGAAAGCTCCACGAACACGATGCCCACCGCGTCGGACAGCGTCTCGCCGTCTTCGCTGCGAAAGGCGAATTTCGCCATGAAATCTCGCCTCCTCGAAAAGACAGTGAAACCGCAGAACGTGATCTGGAAGCTTTGCATCAGGTTTTGGTAGTGCGTGCCGCGCCCCTCCTGCGAGGCGTGCAAATCGCACAGGTAGTAAATCGCGCGTTTCTTGAGATTCTCGTGGCCCGTCGCGGCGCTGTCGCCCGTCGCCGGCTCCGCCTGCATCTCCACATCGATCTGCCTGCTGTCCTCCGTCCTGCAGTTCACGTCAAAACGCTCGCATTTCTCCCTTATTCCCGAGATCGGCAGCTCGCTGTTCCTGACCACCGCGTCCGTGACGGGTATGTCGAGCACACTCGCTATGATGTCGCATAGCACGGGCTTTGCGTCGGGATGCGTGAGCAGGGTCTTAAATACGCCGTCGTCCGACGGGGGCAGTATTTCGGGCACGATGATCGCGTCTTCGGCTCTCGGTTGTTTCACGGCTTTGCACCTCCATTGTACACCTTCGATGTTTGAACCGCAATCGTTTTCGGGACAAAAAACTTCGCCCGGAGCTTCGCCGAAGGCTCCGCCGCGATTGGGAAGTCAAATTGAAGGCGTTTTGCAACATGGGAAAATATATTTAATAATCATATATTATCATATTATTACTTATATTGTCAATGAAATCCTTTGCTTGATTCGGCGAGGCAACATGAAATCCTCAACGCAACCCCCGGCGGCGATTTGGAAAATCGCCGCCGGGGGTTGAAATTTCGAGATCGAAACATGGCCCTCGTACCAATTAAAGTCATCTACGGTCAGCGATGCGACCTCTGTGCAACGCAAGGCAAGTTCCGTAAAGCACAGGATAATACGTAAGCGTCAAATACCAAGGCGCCTTTTGCCGGACAACTTCTTCTGATATAGTCCGTATTGTGAAAGAACGCGCCGATCAAACGCGGCAACGTTCAGGCAGCGCTTCGCTCCACGGGAGCAGCGATTCCAAATCGGGCAACTTGGCGTTCGGCAGCGTCTCGAGAAGGAACTCCATGTATCGGAACGGATGCAACCCGTTGTCCTTGGCGGTCTCCATGATCGAATACATCACGGAGCTTGCCTTGGCGCCGGCCGGCGTGTTCGAGAACAGCCATGCTTTTCGGTTATGTTTTCAAGCACATAACCGAAAGAAGTGGAAATCTTCCTGAACCACATCGGCCGGTTCGCCCTGCCCGTCGAACCGGCGCGGGAACAGAACATTTCTCTTGTCCGCAGGTTTGCACAAGAGCAATTCGTCAACGCCGGAATGTGCGCCGATGTTTGCCTTCATGACAAGGGCGACGGCAACCCTCACGCGCACATCATGCTCACCATGCGGCCTATTGAAATAGGCGGCGAATGGGGCGCAAAATCGCATACCGTGAACGGCAGAAAGATGAACACCGTCGATTGGAACGACCGCGAAAAGGCCGAGGAATGGCGCAGGGCGTGGGCGGCGTATTGCAACACCGCGCTCCTCGTCAACGGCCACGACGCGGGTTTGGATCATCGCTCCTATGAGCGGCAAGGAATCGGGCAAATCCCGACCGTCCATCTGGGCGTCGCCGCCGCGCAAACGGAGCGCAAGGGCATAGCCACCGAGCGCGGCAACCTCAACCGCGAGATTGAGTTTACGAACAAGCAAATCAGACAGTTGCGGGCGCGGATAAACAAAGTCAAAGATTGGCTGAAAGAGGAAGCCGAAAACCCGACCCCGCCGACCCTTGCCGACATCATTTCCGGCATTTTAAGCGACGGCGAAAGCAAGACCCGATACGCGAAAATCCGCGACCTCAAAGGAGCAACAAAGGTGTTGAATTTCCTGACGGCCAACGGCATGTCCACCCTGCCGGAACTGCGGGAAAAGGTGTCGGACATGTACGGACGGCAGCTTGATATGGGCGACAGATTAAAACCCATGGAGCGGCGCTTTGAAACCCTTGACAGGCACCTCACGCAAAGCGAGAACTTCAAGGCTTGTCGTGGGTACAAAGCGCGGTACGACAAGTTGTACGCCGAGTATCGGATCCTTAAAAAGTCAGCGGGATTTTTCGCGGAGCGCAAGGCCCGAAAAGCGCTCAATGCCGCAACCGCATCCCGCTAAGAGAACCGTGCCGAAATCACGCTCTGCGAAGCCGCCGAGAAGTATTTGAAAGACGTTTTGCAAGGGCGTTTCGACCCAAAGAAGCCGCGCCGATTGCCATGAACGAACTTGCGATACCGCCTTCGCAAATATTCACGGACAAACAATCGGGCAAAGACTTCGAGCGATTGAACCGGCAAAGGCTCGTCGGCATCTTGAAACCGGGCGATCTGCTTTACGTAAAAAGCATCGACCGCCTCGGCAGAAATTATGACGAGATTCAGAACCAGTGGCGAACGCTCACCAAAGAGCGCGGCGTGGACATCGCCGTCATCGACATGCCGCTTCTCGACACGCGGCTGAACAAGGATTTGATGGGCACGTTCATCGCCGATTTGGTGCTGCAAATCCTCTCGTTCGTGGCGCACACGGAGCGCGACGGCATCAAAAAGCGTCAAGCGGAGGGCATCGCTGCCGCCGGAACGCGGGGCGTCAGTTTCGGCCGCCCCGGCAAAAAGCTCCCCGAGAATTTCGCCGCGCTCGTAAAAGCGTGGGAACGCGGAAAGCTGCCGATTGGAGAGGTTCTTGAGCAAACGGGCCTGAAAGAAGCCACGTTTTACAGGCGTTTGCGGGAGTTGCGTCTGTCGAAAGGCAGAAAATGAACTGTCAAAATGTCTACATTTTGATAGAGTGATCTTTATATGAATAAAATACCACAGATTTGCCGGCGTTACAAGCGATTACAGGAAAATCGCACGGAGATTGTGCGGGTTTTTAAATTTTTGCATCTGCGATGGCCTTGCGCAAGGCGAAATATGCCGGATACCGCAATTATCAAAAAGCAGACCTTTTGATAGCAGTTGCTTTTTACTGGTGGACAAAAAATAAGTACCAAATCCTGAAGTCGAAAAGAGAATCCCATGACTGTATGGCGTGTGCAACTAAAGACAGATTGCGCGGATCGGAATGAACTTCTGAAGTTCTGCATGAACAATGAGATCATCGGAGTCGGTTGGATGAAAATTCGCACAAAAGAAGACCGTTATGACATGATTCGCACGGAGGCGCAAGCATTCTATGCGAACGGAACAAAAGGCGCAATTCGCGCTGTGAACGCCATGCGCCAAATGCAGACGCGCGATCTGATTTGGACACGATTGGACGGGGTGTATTATCTCTGTAAAGTCGGCGAAAAGCTCTGGAAAGATCGCGTTATCACAGCGGAGCATGAACGGCTTGACCTCTGCAACTTTGTTTCCGCAAAGTGGTTGAAAATCGGCACCGAGGATGAGGTTCCCGGCAAAGCAATCGCAAGTTTTCGCGCAAGGGGTTCCGTGCAACGTGTTCGCGATATCGAAGAAATCAGCAAGCGAGTCTGGAACGCGAAATGGGGAAACAAGGATTATGAAACTGTTCAGATGTCAATAAGAGACATCTGGGGCATGCTCTCCGCCGATGAAACAGAGAGTCTGGTCTTGTTGTATTTGCAGAACAAAGGCTATTACATCTACGCGACGACGCTGAAAAGAGACACGTCGGAAATCGAATGTGTCATGGTTAAAAACGATGGCAGCCATCTTCTTTTCCCGCAGATCAAAACCGGGAATACGGGTTTGTCGGGAAACGATTACAACAAGTTTACCGAGGACGGAAATCGAGTCCTTCTTTTCGCAACATCCGAAAATTACGACAAAAATACGAATCCGCTCATAGAATATTTGACAAAACATGAAATGGGAAAGTTTGTTTTGGGCCGCCGTGAAATATTGCCC
The DNA here is from genome assembly GCA_031276135.1 of Eubacteriales Family XIII. Incertae Sedis bacterium. Lineage (GTDB taxonomy): Bacteria > Bacillota > Clostridia > Peptostreptococcales > Anaerovoracaceae > JAITLA01. The sequence goes on from JAISNR010000050.1 coordinate 10,912, forward strand.
AAAAGCGTACTGCATTGGATGGATGAAATCATATAACATTTATTAGGCAGAAGCGCATCATTTCACATATTTCCAATGTTTTGCAGAAAGGAACGCTCACAAATATGAATGGGGTTGACACGACTCGGAACAGAACTTTTGTAAAACATTCAAGAACATTTGCGATTGCCGTCTTTTCTTTGATCGCGGTCGCGGTTCTTGCCGCCTGCGCATCCGTATCTTCCGAACAAACCGAAGATGATTCGCAAGCTTCAAGCGATGTCTCCGGCTTTATCGATGAAAACGCAGAAAACGCCGGAGGTATTGCCGAGGCCAAAACTGCGGAGGGCGATGCGAAAGAAATCTCCGTAACGGAAGAATTGTACTTCGTGACATCGGAAACGGACGCCGGCATCAATATCCGCAACTCGCCTTCTGTTTCGGACGGAAACAAAATATTCTATGTGGAAGCCGGTGATTTTGGCACACGTTTGCTTTATCAGGGCAAAACAAGAACTGTTGAAGAAAACGGCGAAACGCATGATTGGTTCAATGTGAAAATACCCGACGGAAATATCGGTTGGGTGCGGGACGATGTGGTCGTGAGATGTGATCGTTCTGTTGAAGCCGATATACTCGGACAATGGGAAGGAGAAAATGCCGACGCCAATTTGATCGTGTTCAACAATCATCCCGGCGGTTTTTTTCAGTTGTGTTTGCAAGCGCCCAATGCGGATAAATCCGATTTTCTAACCGGCCAATATTTTACGATTCAGGAACAGCAAAACGGCAAATCGATCATCTATAAATACGAATCCGACGGTGAAATGGTTTTGCTGTTGGCAAAAATTGAAAACAATGACCGCATTTCTTTAATAGGCCCAAATGCGGATACGACGGTTCTTACACGTTCTTCAAAAAACATGGATTGGGACAGCTCGGAAGCGTCCGAACGCTCAAACGGAGCGTCTCAAGTTTCTGTTATAGGGAAATGGCATATGTGGAACGGTAAGAATCCATTGATTACGTATACGTTTTCGGAAAGCGATTGCACAGTTTATTCAAGCGGAATAACCAACGTGTTCGATTATACCTTGGATGGAAACGAACTGTCCGTTATGTGGAAGAGCGGCCCCAAGGAGTATATAATTTCAGGAGATTGTTTCTACGGTAAAAAATCCTATTTGGTTATGGAGATTGAAAACGGGATTTTCTTTATGATTCCGGGCAAAATATATGAATTTCTTGATACCGGTTTCTTTGCTTGCTACCGCAGCGATTCGCGCGCATTACTGTATGGCGGGCAATATGTCCGAAACGGTTCCATCGTTTTCACCGATTGTGACGGCACATGGTACTTCGACGAGCCAAACCAAAGAATTCATCAGGAAGTTTTCATCAAAAAAGGCAAATACGACGGCACTTCGTTTGATTGAACGGCGTCACCTAATCCTCTTATTTTTTACTCACTTATGAAAGGAGATCGCAATGAAAAAGTTCATCGCTGCTATGTTCATAACCGTTATAACAATCATCATGACAACTGCTTCAGTTAGTGCTGTTGATAAAATTGAACTTGTAATTGATGGAATCGAAGTTAATGCTAATGCTGTAATAGTTAATAGCACTACAATGGTTCCTGTAAGATTTGTTTCTGAGTGGTTAGCTAAGCCAGTTAGTTGGGATGTCAGTACTAAAACTGTTACAATAGAAGAGCCGGCACTTGTAGATATTCAGGAAACTTATGGGGGAATTTACGGAGACGTTTATTTTGGAATATTAACGGTTTCGATGAAAATCGGTAGTAATACTGCCTATAATGAATTATTTAATTATGCAGATAGAACTGAAAAATTAAATAGTAAAACTATGAAATTAAATCAACCTCCGGTAATTATAGACGGTTCAACTTATGTACCTATTAGATTTGTGGCTGAAATATTTGATTGCGAAGTTGATTATCTTAAGGATTATGTGTCCGGACGTTATTTTGCAGCTATCTCGACAGATGGAAGATCCCCTGGATTGTACCATCAAATAAGCCTTGATGATAGATGATATCAGTGTTTTGACAGATTTATATTTTGGGATAAAGCCATTTTAGCTCTGGCCGCGTGGTCTAAGCCCACCGCAACGTTTATAGTATTGGTGATAGCTCAATTGTAGAGACTGTTTCAAAGTTTGTGTAAACCTTCAATCCGATGTAAAATGGAAACATCAGATTGGAGGTTTTTAACATGTCACCGAGAAAGAGAGAAATCAATCCGGAAGAACAGGCAAGAA
>JAISNR010000053.1 GCA_031276135.1 Eubacteriales Family XIII. Incertae Sedis bacterium
CAGATCGGGTTCTGCCGACCCATTTGGCTCCCGGAGCGTACTCGAAGCTACGTGAGGAAGCCAATATGGGACGGCAGGTTCCGAGATGGGCAAAAATGGCGTGGTGGGTGAGTAGTAACATTTGGTTTATTTTAACAGCCAGTCGAGGGCATCGATCCGCTTGATCCCGTTGTGGGAGATCTGCGGCGTGGAATCCGTCGTCAGGAGATATTTCGGATTGTGATCGCGTATCGCTTCCGGCGGCGCAAGCCAGGCGTTCTTCCGCATAGGCGTACAATTGTTTGCCGGTTTCTGTGTCCGCAAACTCGCCGTCCTCGAGGTTGACGGACAATATTTGCCCGTCGCCGACGCCGTCGCCGGGTCGGGCCGGCCGCCTTTATCGCCGGTCGTGAACATTGCCGTATGCGAACCCGGATTTTTCTGCTATAATATTCACAGCGGAAAACCGCGTCGGCGGAGGCCGTCGATTTGTCTGTGCGGCGCGGCCCGGTGCGAGCCCTTTGCGGAGAGGATGGGAACAATTGGCAATAAACAAGGTGATGCGGGCGGCGCTCAAGCTGCTCACGGCGCTGGAGCCGGATGTGAAGAGAACGTATAAAATGGAGCGGCAATTGGAGATCCTGACCGCGCGGCTGCGCGGGAAACCCGGCGATTACAGCATGTGGGATCGCAAGATTCACACCGGCGAGGCCGCCATTCCCGTCCGCCTGTTCGCGCCGAACGGGGAGGGCCCCTTTCCCGTCCTGCTGTTTTTTCACGGCGGGGGCTGGGTGACCGGCGGCATAGAAAACTACACGGGCGTCTGCGCGGATCTGGCCAAGGCCACGGGCTGCACCGTCGTTTCCGTCGATTATCGGCTGGCGCCGGAGCACAAATTCCCCGCCGCGCCGGAGGACTGCTACGCCGTGGCCAAGGAATTCTTCGCAGGCGACATGCCGGGGGTGAAGCCGGGCGACATCACCCTGATCGGCGACAGCGCGGGGGGAAATTTGGCCGCCGTCGTGTCTTTGATGGCGCGCGACCGCGGCGAATTCCTGCCGAAACGGCAAATTCTCATATATCCCTCCACCTGGAACGACCACAGCGAAGCCTCGCCCTTCCCGTCCATACGGGAGAACGGAACGGATTACCTCTTGACCTCCAAGCGGATCCAGAGCATGATCGAGCTGTACCGAGGCTCGGATGACGACCTGCGCAACCCCTATTTCGCCCCGCTCCTGGCAGGCGACTTATCGAACCAGCCGCGAACCCTGCTGATCACGGCGGAATACTGCCCGCTCAGGGACGAGGGGGAGGCCTACGGGGAGAAACTGCGGGCGGCGGGCAACGAGGTGGAGATCGTGCGCATCGGGGACGCGCTGCACGCGTATCTCATGTTGCCGCCCGCGTTTGAGCACGTGCAAAGGACTTACAAAATCATCAATGATTTCCTCTCAACGGAGTAAGATGCATGCCGCAAAACAGACGATGGAGCCGCTTGGACAACGCGGCCAAGATATTTCCTCCCACGACCTCCGAGCGGTTCACCAATGTGTTCCGCTTTGTCTGCGAGCTCACGGAGCCCGTGGACGGCGAGCTGTTGCAGCGCGCGCTGGAGCGGACGGTGGAGAAGTTCCCGCTGTACCGTTCCGTACTGAAAAAGGGATTGTTTTGGTATTATTTTGAGGAAAGCGACCTGCCTACCCGCGTTTCCGAGGAATGCCTTCCGGTGTGCGCGCCGATCTACGACGCCGACAAATCGGGGCTTTTGTTCCGCGTATCCTATTACAGGCGGAGAATCAACCTCGAAATCTTCCACGCCTTGGCCGACGGCACCGGCGCTTTGCGGTTCCTGCGCAACATGGTATCCGCATATCTGACGGAAAAACACGGCATCCCGGGCGGGCCGGCCGACCGTGAGGCCGCGGATCCGGAAAACCCGGATGCGTTTTTCATGTATTACGACAAAACCAAGAAGATTCCCGAATCCAAGAAGCGGCGCGCATATCGGATTCGCGGGGAAAGGCTCCCGGACAACCGACTCGGCGTCATCGAAGGCTTCCTCTCCGCCAAGTCCGCGCTGGAAAAGGCGCACGAGCACGGCGCCACGCTCAGCGAGTTTTTGATCGCGCTGCTGCTTTGCGCCATCCGCGACGGGATGGCGGTGCGGGAGCGTTTTCGCCCGGCGGTGATCACCGTTCCGGTGGATTTGCGCCGCTTTTTTCCCACGCACACGACGCGAAATTTCTTCGGGGTGATCCGCATCGCCCACGATTTTCGAAAGGACGGCCGGGAGTATGCGCAGGTGCTCGCCCACGTGCGGCAATCGTTCGCGCAGCAGTTGACGGAGGAGAACCTGCACGGGATCATCGGCCGCTATTCGGCGATCGAGAACAACCCCTTTGTCAAAGCCATCCCCCTGCCGGTCAAAATCCCGATTCTGCGGATGGCCGGCCGGTGGGCGGACGGGGCGGACACCGCCGCCTTTTCCAATGTCGGCAAGGTTTCCATGCCGCCGGAAGCGGCAAAGCACATCAGGCTGTTCAACGTGTTCCCCGGCACGAAGCGCCCGCAAATCTGCCTGTGTGCCTTCGGGGACACGCTGGCGATCAGCGCATCCTCGCCCCTGCGGGACACGGGGCTGCAACAGCGTTTTTTTCGGGGGCTCACGGGAATGGGGATCCCGGTTCGCGTGATCTCCAATCTGGAGCAGATCGAAGGAGGGGAGGCGCGCCATGCTGCACTGTGACCATTGCAACGTCGATTTGCCGGACGCGCCGCGCCTCTGCCCGCTGTGCCGGAACACCCCGACCGGCACGCCCGACGGCGAGAGCCGGTTTCCGCCCCTGCCGCAGCCGGAAAACCCGCCCGGCCGGACGCTGCTCGCCCGGAGCGCCTTTGGCTCGGTCTGCGCCGCCGCCGTCTGCGTCACCGTCAATCTGGTCAGGCCCTCGGGCGGTTGGTGGTCGCTGTTCGTGCTCGCCGGGATCGCCTGCCTCTGGGCGGATTTTGCGGTCATGTTCCGGAAGCGCAGAAACATTCCCAAGAGCATCCTGTGGCAGGTGGCGATCGTATCCCTGATCGCGCATCTGTGGGACCGCCTCACGGGATTTCACGGATGGTCGATGGATTATGTGTTTCCGCTCCTGTGCACCTGCGCCCTGATCGCGATGACCCTGGTGGCGAAGATTCAGCGGCTTCCCATCCGCAACTACATCCTGTACCTCGGCTTGGACTGCATTCTCGGCATCGCCTCGCTCGCGCTGATTTTGGCGGGCGCCGTCCGCGCGGTGCTTCCGTCCGCGATCTGTTTTTGCGCCTCCGTCATATTCTTCGCGGCGCTGCTGTTCTTTCAGGGAGAGGCGCTGTGGGCCGAGTTTCAGAGGCGGATGCATTTATAGGGCAGTCAAAAGGCTGTTCAGCCCCCGTTCCTTTCCGCTCGTATGCGTGCGCTGCGGACACCCGCCGCGCGCACGGTGTCGAAGCAAAAGATCAGGATGCCGACCCAGATGAAGCAGAATCCGAACAGCTTCATCGGCGGAATGGGTTCCCTGAACAGGAACACCGACAGCAGGAAGGTGATCGAAGGGCTGACGTATTGGATAAAACCGATTGAAATATACGATATCTTCGGAACGGCCTCCGCGAACAGCAGCAGCGGCACGGCGGTCGCGATGCCCGCGCCGATCACGAGCGCGTTTTCTTTGGCGCCGTATTCCATGAACCCGGCTTCGGCAAAGCCCAGCAAGTAGACGAGCGCCGGGGGCAGCATCAGCAGGGTTTCCATCGTCAGGCTCGTGTAGGAGCGCAGGTTGATCCTGACCTTGATCAGACCGTACACGGAGAATGTCAGCGCCAGCGTGAGGGAGATCCAAGGAATGACGCCCGCCTGCACGCCGACGGTTACCACGCCGACGAGCGCGAACACGCAGGCCGCCGCGCCCGCGCGCGACAGGCGTTCCCGCAAAAAAATGAAGGACAGGACGAAGTTGAGCAGGGGATTGATGAAATACCCGAGACTTGCCTCCGCCACGTGGCCGTGGTTGACCGCATACAGATAGGTGAGCCAGTTGAGCGAGATCAGCAGCGAGGCGGCGAGCAGAAGCAGTGCCTGCGACGGCTTGCCGAGAAGCCCCCCGAGCTCGTCCGCGAACACGCGGCGCCACTTGCCGAACGCCAGAAACAGAAGCAGCATGAACGCGGGCGTCCACACGATGCGATGGCATATGATGTCGAGGGACGGCAGATCCTCGATCAATTTCCAATAGAGCACGAGAAAGCCCCAGATGACATAGGCGCCAAAGGCAGCGGCGGTTCCCCGCGTCCGTTCGTTGTTCGCTTGCATGGTCAATATTCCTCGGTGGGCGACGCGCCCGCCGGCATGGCGGCGAGGGCGCGATACATCCTTTCGTTTTACATAAAACCTAATAAATTCCAATACGGTATGCTGAGCGCGATGCCGGCCAGCGAAACAATCGCATAGGCCGCACTCATTTTAACCGTGTCGCCGTGCCGCACCATGCCCGACGCCTGCGCGAGCGCGGGCAGGAAGGAAACGTTTTGATACTTCAGGAAAAATATTTGCATGGAGGTGTACACGACGATGCCCATGATGAACGGGTTGATGCCGAGCGGTTCCACGACGGGCGACAGGATCGCCATGAAGAGGACCAGGGACGCGGACATCGAAACGACGACGCAACGCGCCAGCATCGTCAGCGCGGCCACCGCCGGAAAGAGCAGGATCGGATTTCCGATCGAACTTACGACGGGCCGCAACAGCCCGATCAGCCATTCGTTGACGCCGAGGAGCGAAAATACGTTGCCCATCCCCAGAACGGCGCCCACGAAGATCAAAAGCCCCCATTGCATCTCCCTGAGCAGTTCCTGTTCCCCCAAAACCCCGGCGAAGCAGAGCGCGACCGCGGCGAGCAGAGCCGTAACGGTCGCATCGATCCCCGTAAGCGGCTCCGTTATCCACAGCAGAAGGCACAGGAACAATATGGCTGCGGTGATCTTCTCATCCCGCCGCAGAGGTCCGAGCTCGGCGATCATCCCTTCGATGTAGTCGCGCGGGCAGGGTTCGTCGAGCTTCGGTCCGTACAGCAGGAGCAGGGAGATGTAAGACCCCGCCAAGAATACGGCCGCCCACACGATCATGCCTTCAAACCAGCGGAGCCAAGTGATGGATTCTTGTATGTGCGCCGGCAGGGTGCCCTTGAGCAGGAAACTGATCACGCACGCGCTCTGAAAGACCGGCCCCGTCTGACCGTAGCCCATATAAGTCGAAAGGAAAAGCCCCGTCGCCGCCCTGCCGTAGGGTTCGTATCCCAGCGCGCGCGAGGTTTCCACGCCGATCGCGCCGGCCAAAACGGCCTTTGCGGTGGAGCTGGGGATCAGGGGCGCGACGACAAATCCGGAGAAGAGCATCGCCGCAGTCTGTCCCCGGTAGTTCGCGGGGAACCGGCGGATGATCTGCAACGCGATCCGCTTCAGGAGCCCGCATCCCGATACGGCCGCGCAGATCGCAAACGCGCCGAACAGAAGCCAAAATGTGGTCGAATTGAACGCGCTGAACGCGTCCTTGAACGAAGCGATGCCTGTCACGATCCAGAGCGTGCACATCAAGAGGGCGACCATGTAGTCCGGCAGGACGTTTGCCACCCAAAAACAGACGGCGCCCGCCAGTATGCCGAGCGCGATCAGCGCCTCGTGGCTCGGGTGCCGCACCGGCAAAAACGATATGATGAAACCCATCGCCGTGCCCGCAACCAAGCCGATCCATCTTCTCTTGGAAAACATCAAAAAATCTCCCAATGATCCTGCGAAAGCGATTCCGGGAACGCGATTCCCAATCCCCGCGTTACCATAGGCATTGTACCGCATTTTTGCGCGTTTGACAATTGAAATTTCACAATTGATTTTTACTCGGCTTGCCGGTATGATTATGGCAAAGGAAAGGCCCGTGAACGCGAATTCCCGAAAAGGCGGTGAGGAATATGCGCAAGATGCCGATCGGCATACAGACCTTCGAAAACATCATAACGGAAGGATACGCCTATGTCGACAAGACGGAATGGGTGTACAGGCTGGCGAACGAGGGCAAATACTTCTTCCTGGGCCGGCCGCGGCGCTTCGGCAAGAGTCTGCTGCTCTCCACGCTGCGGGCCTACTTCGAGGGCAAGCAGGAGCTGTTCAAAGGCCTCGCGATGGAGAAGCTCGAAAAGGACTGGACGCCCCATCCCGTGCTGCACATCGACCTGAA
>JAISNR010000180.1 GCA_031276135.1 Eubacteriales Family XIII. Incertae Sedis bacterium
GCCCGTCGGCTCGTCCGCCAGGATGACCGACGGATTGCCCACCAAGGCCCGCGCGATCGACACGCGCTGCTGCTGGCCGCCGGACAGCTGCGACGGCAGATTCTTCCGCTTTTCGATAATACCAACTTTTTCCAATGATTGCAGCACGCGCTCCCGCCGCTCCTTTTCGGACAGACCCCTGTAGATCAGCGGAAGCTCCACGTTCTCAAACACGCTCAGCCTCGGAATCAGGTTGTACTGCTGAAAGACAAAGCCGAGCGTCTTGTTGCGGAGGAACGCCTGCTCGTCGTCCTTCATGGCGCCCACGTCCCGGCCGTTCAGCATGTAGTACCCCTCCGTCGGCACATCGAGGCAGCCGATGATGTTCATGCAGGTGGACTTGCCGGAGCCGGACCGGCCTATGATCGCGACGAACTCGCCCTCCCCGATCGTGAGGCTCACGCCGTCGAGCGCGTGGACGGACTCGTCGCCCATCGGATAGATTTTGTATACATCCTCAAGTCTGATCATGATCCATTCCCGCCGCCCGCGTCCGAGGGGGCCGAACCGCCGCCGCCTTCGCCGCCGGGAGCGCCGTCCGCACCCGATCTGCGGATCTGCCTGTCCGCGCCTTGCCCTCCGCCCGCGGTCGGGCCGCCCTGCGTCACGCGCATGCCCATGCCGGGGCCAAGCATCATGACATTCTGCTGCAACTCGGACGCGTCCGAAGCCGCCACGAGCACGATATCGCCCTCGGAAAGCCCGCTCTTCACCTCTATGAAGCTCTCGTTGTTCAAGCCCAGATCAAGGCGCGCGTAGGCCGCCCCGTCCGGCGCGTCATCCGGATACGCGTATTCGTCTTCTGCGGGCGGCGCGGCGGCCGCGCCCTTCACAAGCGCGAGATTCCCCCGGTTCACGGCCGTGACGGGGATCATCAGCACATCCGGGGCCGAATCCACGACGATGGTCGCCGTCGCGTTCATCCCCGGCCACAGCCCCTCCGTCCGGTCCGCCTTGATCTTCACGGGGTAGGTCGTCACGCCGTTGCTCGAAACGCCGAGCAGCCCCACATTGTCCACGATGCCGGAAAACACTTGCTCCGGCAGCGCATCCACCGAGATGACCGCCCGCTGGCCCGCCTGAACCTTGGCGATGTCGAGCTCGTCCACATTGATCGTGAAGCTCATCTCGCTCATGTCGGCGATCACGGCCATCACCGTCTTGGACGAGGTTTCCAGGGAATCGCCGGCCTTTACGCTCTTCGATATGACCGAGCCGGAGATCGGCGCGGTCAGCTCGTAATCGGCGAGCTGCTTCGCCGCGTTCTCGTAGGAGAGCTCCGCCTCGCGCAGGGACAGATATCCCTCCCGCAGGCCGTCGTCCGCCGTGTCGCTCGACAGCGCGGCGATCGGCGCGCCCGCGCCGATGTTCTCGCCCACGAGGACATGCAGCTTCTCCACCATCCCGCCGGCCTGCGAGGTGACGACCTTCTCCGCGCCGCCCTTGAGCGCGCCGCCCTCATAGCTTTGCAAGCCGCCGGCCTCGACGCTCACGAAGGTCCCCGCAGACAGCAAACCCGGATTTTCGACGCGCACATCGACGTCCACCACCGTGACGGAACCGTCCGCGACGCGGTTCGAGTCGTAGACCTTCTCGATGACCCCGTCCAGCACCTCAAAGGTGTTTTCCGCGGTGACGCGAACGGATTGCCCCGCCGAGAGCCGCGCCGCATCGCTCTCTCCGAAGGGGATGCGCGCGGTCAGGCTGCTGTCGTCCACGACCTTCGCGACGCGCGCGCCCGCGTTCACATTGTCGCCCTCCTGCACGTAAAGCTCCGTCACCCTGCCCGCGATGGGCGATGCGACGACGAGTCCGGCGTAGGATTCCAAGGTCTTTTCGTAGTTCATGCGGGACTTTTCGAGCGAAAGGTTCGCCCGTTCGAGGGAATTGCGCATCTCCGAGGAATCGAAGGTGTACAGCAACTGCCCCTTCTCCACGCTGTCGCCCTCGCGGAAGGTATCGCTCAGAATCTCGCCGCCCACGAGGGAAACGACCTCGTACCGGGCGACCGGCGTAAGGGTCCCCGAGCCCGTGAGCGACACCGTGATGTCGCCGCGCGCCACCGCGAATTCCGTGTATTCGAGGGCCTCTGCCTCCTGCGAGAACAGCGGCCGCCCGCCGAACAACGCCGCGCATACAAGGACGGCCGCGCAGACCGCAATCACAGCGCCGCGCTTTTTTGCAAATATCTTCTTCACTTCCCGGAGCCTCCTTTTTCTTACTTCCCTGCTTTCCTTGCTTCTCTGCTTTCCTTACTCTTCTTGCTTTTCTTCTTCGCGTTCCGACAGCGGCAGCATAAACCAAAACACCACGCCGTCCGCATTGTTGATCAATCCGTATGTGCCGCCGTGTGCGTTTACGATCGTCTTTACGATATAAAGCCCGAGTCCCGCGTGGCTTTCCTCCGCGCGCGCCCGCGCGCGGTCGGTCTTGTAAAAGCTCTCCCACACGCGGCTCACATCCTCCCCCGCGATCGGCTTGCCCTCGTTGAACACGGAGAAGAACGCGCGCCCGCCCGAACGCCTGAGCGAAACGGAAACGCGCCCGCCCGCCGCCGTGTGCGACACAGCGTTCACAAGGTAGTTCCTGACGGCCTGTTCCAGATAGTGCCCGTCGCCCTCGACAAAGAGGCCCTCCTGCAAATTCGCGTCAAGCTCGATGCCGTCGAACAGCGGGTCCATGCGCGCGAGCAGACCCTTGCAGAAGCCGGAGAAGTCGAGCGCCTCCGTCCGCATGCCGGACAGACCGTTTTCGAGCGAGGCTATGTCGAGCAGACTCTTCGCCATCGCGTCCAGCCGGTTCACCTCGTCGATGATCGTGTCGCAGTAGAAATCCTTGTCCGCCGAGTCGATGTTGTCTTTCAGATTCTCGCTGTACAGCTGCAACAGGCAGAGCGGCGTCTTGAATTCGTGCGAGACGTTGGCCACGAACTCGCGGCGCATCCTGTCCAATTGCAACTGCCGGTCGATGTCGGATTGCAGGCGTTCGTTCTTGTCCTTCAGATCGGCGATCATCCGCTTCAGATTTTCCGCCATCGCGTTGATGCTCGCGGACAGCTCGGACAGCTCGACGGTGCTCAGATTCTCGTCCGCGCGCGTGTCGAAACGCAAGTTCGCCACGTTCTGCGCGACGGCACCGATCTCGCGGATCGGTTTCGAAAAGCGCCGCGAGAACACGAGCGCGCAGGCAATCCCGAGCAGCAGGACGACCGCGGAAATGCGCAAATTCGCCCACGAGAGCAGACGCACGCCCGTTTCGATGGATTCCACGGGCGTTTCGATGATGGTGTAGCGCGCCTCTCCCCCGTAATCGAACCGGCCGTTCAGCAGGATCAGGGTTTCGCCGCCCTGCCCGCGCCGGGCCACCTTTGCCCGCGCGTCCTCGGGAAAGGCGGCGCGGTCGAAGGGGCCTATGAACAGAAAGCGCCGGCGTATCACGGGGATTTCGATGTTCCGGCTGCTGTACACGAGCCCATTGTCGCTGAAGATCAAGATGTCGATGTTGTCGCCCTCGGCCTTCTCCGTCAGCCGGTAGATGAAATCCGGATCGTCCGAATAATTGCGCGGGAGCGTGTCGAACAGCCTGTTGACGGTGGATTTCTTCTGCTCGATCAGCAGGGGGCCCGACAGGAAGGCGTTGAACGCCAGCTGCCCCAGAAGGGTCGCGAGGACGAGGGCGCAGGTGAAGATCGTCATCTTTGTGGCTATGGAGATCTTCATGTATCCGCCTCGAAACGATAGCCGATCCTGTGAACCGTCTTGATGTATTCGCCGCAGGCTTTTAGCTTGCCGCGCAGCTGCTTGACGTGGGTGTCGACCGTGCGCGCGTCGCCCTCGAAGTCGTAGCCCCACACCTCGTTCAATATCCGCTCGCGCGTCAGCGCCTTGTTGCGATTCGAGGCGAGGCAGCAGAGCAGATCGAATTCCTTGGGCGTGAGTTCGATGCGCTTCTCTCCGAGCGAAACGAAGCGCCGCGCAGGGCTGATGCGCAGCGGGCCGGCCTCGATTTCGCCGGCCCGGTCCTTTCCGGCCCGCTTCAGCACCGCCTCCACGCGGGCGAGCAGCAGGGAGGTGGAGAAGGGTTTGGGGATGTAGTCGTCGGCGCCGTGCCGAAAGCCCGTGATCTGGTCGTATTCCTCGGCCCGCGCGGTCAGCATGATGGCGGGAACGCTCGAATCGCGGCGAATCTCTTTCAAAACGGAAAAACCGTCGGCCACGGGCATCATGACGTCGAGCAGCAACAAATCTATCTTCGTGCCGTGCTCGTAGAAGACATCCAGGGCCTCGCCGCCGTCGTAGGCCACAAAAACGCGATAGCCGCGCGCGACAAAGAAATCCCGCAGCGCTCGCGTGATCTTCGCTTCGTCGTCCACGATTAAGATGCAGGGTTTTCCGTCCAGCATGCGCGCACCGTCCCCGGACCGCCGTCCGTCCTTTCGTTTTAAAGTATATTTCCATTGTGTGATGAATTTGTGAGAAATTAAAAATCTGTTGCTGCTCGCCCGGCACGCCAAAAAAACGCGCGGCGCCGGGGCGAGGCCCCGGCGCCGCGCGCCCGCGTTTTATTCATGCGTATGGCACGGTCGTATCTCGCAAATCGTCCGGCCGCGCGTACTCGCGCACCGTCGTCTTGTTGCGGCCGCCGCGCTTCGATTCGTACAGCGCTTCATCCGCCGTCCGCAGCGCCTCGCTCGTCGGCGTGTCCGCGGTGGGCCGCACGAGGCAGACGCCGACGCTTATGGACACATAGGGCGAAACATCCGTCCGCGCGTTCGGGATGCGCATCGCCTGAAGATTTTCGCGAGCCCTGTCGGGCAACACGCAATCCTCTTCGCTTTCCGCCTCAAAGACCACGAGAAATTCCTCGCCGCCATAGCGGCTCACGATGTCAGAAGCGCGGCGAAAACTCCGTTGCAGACAATCCGCGACGCGCATCAGGCACTTGTCGCCCTCCAAATGGCCGAACGCGTCGTTGTAGCTTTTGAAAAAATCGATGTCCGCGATGGCGACGGCGATCCGCCGTCCATCCTTCACGGATTGCTGCCACATGTCGTCAAATGAACGAATGAACGCGCGTCGATTGGCCACGCCCGTCATCTGATCCGTGTTTGCGATGATCAGCAGTTCCTTGTTGCTCTTTTCAAGCTTGACGCTCTGCAAGAAGTTCGACACGTACATATCGTACAGGAACACGGAACCGCAGGCGGACAGGCCGATTATGATGATCAGGTTCGTCCATGTATCCGTGAGCACGATGGAATTCCACGTTTGCGATATGTCGCGGGCGAAGTACATCGCCGCGCATACGTAAACAAATGAGATGCCTATGCCGATCAGACTTTGCATCGGCTTGATCACGGGTATCATGCTGAGAATCAGCACCGCGATGATATAGCTGTTGACGCCGCCCCCGGACAGGATGTTGAACGTGCAGAACACGAGCTGAATCGCGCAGTACAGATAGAGAAACGCATTTACGAGAATCCGCGCGCCGCGGCCGGATATAAGCTTCTTTCGCGCGCGCGCGAACAAAAACCAGAACAGCAGCCCCATCAAAAGCGTGGCCAAGGACAGCGTCACGTAATACTTGATGTCCACGGGCTGCCCGCCCGCCGCGTCAAAATTTTGGCCTCCCGTAGGTTTCAGAATATTTAGAAGATTGAGGACTATCTGTAAAACGACGACGTAAATCGCGAAAACATACATGCGATTGACGTTTGTCTCGGTTCGCCGTTCCTCGAATTGTTCGCGCAATTCGAGCGGAACCCTGTGCAAAAGTCGTCGCCCGCCCTTGCCTCCCGCGGCATGTTCGATGCCATTGCGTTCAATGTTATCCAAGATTTCACCCGCTATCCACGTTTGCCACCGTACCGTATAATAATACCATACAAAAACGGTATTTTACAATGTTATTCGAAATATTCTCCGTATTATTTCGGCGAATTTTCCGGTTTCTTTATGGCGCGATCCAAGAAAACCCTTTTTTTGGCGCGGTGTCTCATTGCCGCCGCGGGCGCGCCTACTCTCCTTCGATGTTCCGGAAATCCTCGTCCCGTCCCCAGACGGAATCCACGTGGATCACCGTGACCAGCGCGTTCCTGTCCAGCTTGGCGACGCGCGCGCGGATCAGCATGCTCTCCCTCGGCGAGCACAGCGTGATCATCTGTCTGCGCTC
>JAISNR010000167.1 GCA_031276135.1 Eubacteriales Family XIII. Incertae Sedis bacterium
CAGGTTGCAGGAGCTCCTCGACATACCCGTCTTTCACGACGACCAGCACGGCACGGCCATCGTGGTTTCGGCGGCGACGATCAACGCCTGCAAGCTGCTCGGCAAGCCGCTCGAAAGCGCCAGGGTCGTGATCAACGGCGCGGGAGCGGCCGGCACGGCCGTCGCGAAGATGCTGCTCGCGCTCGGCGTCCGCGATATCGTGGTCTGCGACAGCAAGGGCGTCATCAGCCCGGATAGGATGTCCGAGCTTTCCGAAGACAAGCTCGAATTGCTCGAAGTCACGAACAAATGCGATATGCGCGGGGGCCTTGCCGAGGCGACGGCGGGCCGCGATATCTTCATCGGCGTGTCCGGCCCGAGGCTGCTGACCGAGGACATGGTCGCGTCCATGAACAAAGACCCCATCATATTCGCGATGTCGAACCCGGAGCCGGAGATCATGCCGCTGCTCGCCAAGACCGCCGGGGCCGCCGTGATCGGCACGGGGCGCTCCGATTTTCCGAATCAAATCAACAACGTCCTCGCCTTTCCGGGCGTGTTCAAGGGCGCGCTCGCGGCCCGCGCGAAGGCCATCACGGAGGAAATGAAGCTCGCCGCCGCCCACGCGCTGGCGGACACGGTGAAGCCGAACGAGCTGAGCGCGGATTACATCCTCCCCGGCGCCTTCCACGAGGCGGTCGCGGACGCCGTGGCGGAGGCCGTGGCGCGCGCGTGGAGGCGGGCGTGAACGCACAGGACGCCCCCGGTCGCCGCGTTGAAAGGGACGCGATGGGCGAAATCCTCGTCGACGCGGACAAACTGTGGGGCGCGCAGACGCAGCGCAGTCTGGAGCATTTCAAAATAGGCTCGGAGATCATGCCGCTTCCGCTCATAGAGGCGCTCGTGATCGTGAAGAAGGCGGCCGCGCAGGCCAACCGCGCGCTCGGCGTTCTCTCCACGGAAAAGGCGGCGGCCATCGAGGGGGCCTGCGACGCGATCCTGCGGGATCTGTCCGAGGGACGCCGCGAGCAGTTTCCGCTCTCCGTGTGGCAGACGGGAAGCGGCACGCAGACCAATATGAACGTGAACGAGGTCATCGCGCACATGACGGGTCTGCACCCGAACGACGACGTGAACAAGGGCCAAAGCTCCAACGACGTCTTTCCGACGGCCATGCACATGGCGGCGACCGCCGAGGTCACGCAATGCTTGTTGCCCGGGCTCGAACGCTTGGCGCGAACCTTCGCGGAGCTCGCGGAACGTCACGCGGGGCTGGTCAAGATCGGGCGCACACACCTTCAGGACGCGACGCCGCTGACGCTCGGGCAGGAGATCGGCGCATGGCGCGCCATGCTCGAGGAAACGCGGCGCATGATCGAAAGCGCGCTCGTTCCCGTGCGCAAGCTGGCCATCGGCGGCACGGCCGTCGGCACGGGGCTGAACGCGCATCCCGATTTTGGGCGTCTGGCGACCGAGCGGATCGCCGCGCTCACCTCTCTCGCATACGAACCGGCCGAGAACAAATTTCACGCGCTGACGAGCAAGGACGCGCTCGTGCATCTGCACGGGGCGCTGAAGGCGCTCGCCGCCGATCTGATGAAGATCGCGAACGATGTCAGGTTGCTCGCGAGCGGGCCGCGCTGCGGCATCGGCGAGCTTGTGATACCCGAAAACGAGCCGGGCAGCTCGATCATGCCGGGCAAGGTGAACCCGACGCAGTGCGAGGCCCTCGCGATGGTCTGCTGTCAGGTCATGGGCAACGACGTGACCGTCGGCTTGGCCGCGTCGCAGGGCAATTTCCAGTTGAACGTGCACATGCCCGTCCTCGCCCACAACCTGCTGCAGTCCGTGCGTCTGCTCGGCGACGCGGCGGTTTCGTTCGACGCGCATTGCGCGCGCGGTATACGGCCGAACGAAGCGGCGATCCGCCGGCATCTCGAAGCTTCCCTGATGCTCGTCACCTGCCTGACGCCCGTGATCGGCTACGACAAGGCCGCCCGGATCGCCAAGGCCGCGCACGCGAACGGCACGACGCTCAAGGCCGAAGCCGTGGGCGCGGGCATTCTGACGGAGGCGGAATTCGACGAGCTGATGCGGCCTGCGCGCATGGTTTGAGCCAAATCAAATTGAAACAAATTAAGCCATATTGAACCAAATTGCACGAAAGGATACTTAGATTCAAATGAAAGACTTTATCATAGAGATGGGCCTTGCGGCGGACGCGGCCGGGATGGACGAATGCGTCGCAAATTTTGACGCGGAGATGCGGCGCGGGCTGTGCGGCGCGGGTTCTCTCCGCATGCTGCCGACCTATCTCGACCCCTGCGCGATCGCCGATTCCGCCCCTGCGGGCCGCGTCATCGCGATCGACGCGGGCGGAACGAACCTGCGCGTCGCGCTCGCGGAGATCGACGGAAGCGGCGCGTTTGACATCCTCTTCCGCGAAACATGCCCGATCCCGGGCTTCCGGCAGGAGGTGAGCGCGCGGGAATTCTTCGACCGGATCGCCGTTTGCCTGGCGCCCGTCATCGCGCAGAGCGAGCGCATCGGCTTTTGCTTTTCCAATCCGACCGTGGCGTTGCCGAACGGCGACGCGCGCATCCTCGCCTTCACGAAGGAGGTCAAGGTCAGCGGCGCGGGCGGAATCGTCGTCGGCGACGCACTGCGGGAGGCGCTCAAGGCGCGCGGCCTGCCGTCCGAAAAAAGCGTCACGGTGCTGAACGACGCCGTCGCCGCGCAGTTCGGCGCCATGGCCGACGCGGACGCGCGGGAGAAGCACGCGGCCCACGTCGGCTTCATCTTCGGCACCGGCGTCAACGCCTGTTACGCCGAACGCAACGAGAACATCCGCAAGGACGAGCGCCTTTGCGGAAAGCCCGGCGCGACCGTCATCAACACGGAGGCCGGCGGATACGACGGCTTCCCGGAGGCGGAGGCGGACAGGCGTTCCATCGGCGCGACCGCCGACCCCGCGCGGCAACGCTTCGAAAAGATGTCGTCCGGCGCCTATCAATGCGACAATCTGCTGGAATGGATACGCCTCGCCGCGTCCGGGGGCGTTTTCTCGGAGGGCTTCGCGGTGCGGGTCAAGGGCCTGAAGCAGATTCCCGTCGGGGAGGCCGCCGGCTTCTGCGCCGCGCCGCGCGAGAGCGGTACGCTCGCGAAGCTCTGCACAAACGCGGCGGACACGGCGAAGCTGCGGCGCCTCATAGAGGCTTTCTTCGATCGCATCGCGTTCATGCTCGCCGTCATGCTGACGGCGGTTTCGCTCCGCGCGCGGGACGCAGCGCGCGACGCGGCGCTCCCCGTCCGCATCTCTGCGGAGGGCGCGGCCTTTCACGGCGAAACGCTGTTGCGCGCGCGGCTTGATCACTATATGGAAAGCTGCGCGCGCGCCAAGTTCGGCCTTTCCCACCGATTCGTGCGCGTCGAGCACGCGACGATCCGCGGCGCGGCGCTGGCGGCGTTGGCGGGACGGTAGCGCGGGGGAGAAAAGGGCAAAGCAGTCTTCCGAACACCAAAAGCCGCATGACCGCGGCCGTGTTGAACTTGAAGTTTTCGTGCCTTCGCGCGCTTTTCAGAAACGCGTGATAAACTTTGCTGAACGCGACATGGCCGCAATTCTTTCGGTTTCCGGCGACGCTGTAAACCTCCGCCGAGCTGCAATTCGGTTCCGTGATCCCAAATCCCTTTACAGCCGGGTTTGTAAATCAAACATGGCATTTCTGTTTGTTCTCATTTTCTCAAAGAACAAATGAACGCGCTCGTCCTGCCGCCGTCCTCCGCCCGCCCCGCCCCGCGCGCGGAGGGGAGGGGAGGGCGGACGCACCTGCGCCCTTCAACCGAAGCCCGGGAATCCCCGCCTGCGCAGAGCCTCGTAGAGGACGATCGCGGCGGAGTTCGCGAGGTTGAGCGAGCGCAGCCGTTCGTCGGGCAGCATGGGGATGCGGATGGTCCGATCGGCGTTTCTCCGCAG
>JAISNR010000190.1 GCA_031276135.1 Eubacteriales Family XIII. Incertae Sedis bacterium
ATCATGAAGAACCTCGTGGCCGAGGGAAAGACCGTGATCATCATCACGCACAAGCTGGCGGAGATCAAGGCGATGGCCGACCGCTGCACGATCATCCGCGCGGGCAGGATCATAGACACGGTTCGGGTTTCCGAGGTGAGCGAACAGGACTTGGCCGCCATGATGGTCGGCCGCGCCGTCGAATTCTCCGTCGACAAGAAGCCCGCGACGCCGGGCGAGGTCGTGCTCCGCGTCGAGGACCTCGTCGTGCGCGACTATTGGGATCACAAAGCCGTGAACGGCCTGAATCTGACCGTGCGCGCGGGCGAGATCGTGGGCGTGGCGGGCGTGGACGGGAACGGGCAGTCGGAGTTCGTCGCCGCGCTGACGGGCCTGCGAAAGGCGGAATCGGGTATCATAACGATATCCGGCGTCGATATCTTCAACAAATCCCCGCGCACGCTCTTCGAGCACGGGGTGTCCTCCATACCCGAGGACAGGCAGAAACACGGTCTTGTGCTCGATTTTTCCGTGGCGGAAAACCTCGTTTTGCAGAACGTCGGCGAACCGGAATTCTCGCGGCGCGGTTTTCTGCGCCGGGACAGCATCGCGGCGCACGCGCGCGCGCTCGTCGAAGAGTACGACGTGCGGCCTGCGGGCTGCGCCTTTGCAAAGGCGGGCAATCTGTCCGGCGGCAACCAGCAGAAGGTCATCATCGCGCGCGAGGTCACGAACGACAAGGCGCTTTTGATCTGCGTCAATCCGACGCGGGGCCTCGACGTGGGCGCCATCGAATACGTGCACCGTCACATCGTATCCCGGCGCGACGCGGGCAAGGCGGTGCTGTTGATTTCCTTTGAGCTCGATGAAATCATGCATCTGTCCGACCGCATAGACGTCATGTTTCGCGGCAGGGTGACGGGCAGCGTGGCGGGCGACCGGGCGGACCGGGCGGAGCTGGGTCTGATGATGGCGGGAGGTGAAGCGCATGCGGCAAGCTGATGCGCCCGCCGCGCGCAAACCGCTGCGCGGCCGTTTGCATTTCATTTGGAACGACAGCTTCCTCTATACGCTGCTCTCCGTGCTGATCGGGCTTTTGGCCGGTTCCGTCATCCTGTTCGTCACGGGATTTAACCCGATCGAGGCATACGGTACGCTGTTCGGCGGCGTTCTCGGCACGGGCAAGACGCGCATGTACGCGGTGCAGTACGCGACGCCGATCATATTCACGGGTCTTTCCGTCACCTTCGCCTTTAAGACGGGGCTCTTCAACATCGGCGCCGAGGGACAGTACATCATGGGCGGCCTCGCGGCGCTCGTCGCCGGCGTGCTGTTGCCTCTGCCCGCAGGGCTGCACGGCGCGGCGGCCGTGCTGGCCGGCGGCTTCGCCGGCGCTGCGTGGGGTGCGATTGCGGGGCTTCTCAAGGCGTACAAGGGCTTGCACGAGGTGATCGTGACCATCATGCTGAACTGGATCGCTTTCTATTTCTCGAATTTCCTCGTCATGACCTCCGCGTTCAAGAAGCCGAACTCCACGACATCGGTGGACGTGAGCGAAAGCGCGCGCATCTATACCGACGCGTTCAAGGAGAGCTTCGGTTCCGTTCGCATACACTGGGGCATGGTGCTTGCGCTCGCGGCCGTCGCGTTCTGCTGGCTGCTCCTGAACAAGACGACGCCGGGCTTCCGGCTTCGCGCCGTCGGCTTCAACCGCAATGCGGCGGAATACGGCGGCATCAACGTGGGCCGCTCCGTCGCCCTGAGCATGGGCATTTCCGGACTGCTCGCGGGGCTGGGCGGCGCCGTGCAGGTGCTCGGCGTCGTCGGGCGCGTCACGCAGCTCGCCGCGCAGGAGGGCTACGGTTTCGACGGCATATCCGTGTCGATGATCGGCGGCATAAACCCGATCGGCGCACTGTTCGCGGGACTCTTTTACGGCGGCATGAAATACGGCGCCGGCAAGCTGAACATCATCGGCGCGCCGAGCGAGCTCGTCAACGTCATCATCGGCGTGATCATCTATTCCATTGCGATCATGGGCGCGTTCAGAGCCCTTGTGCGCTTTTTCCGCGCGAAGAAGGAGGGAATACCGCTATGACGTTCGGCTCTTCGGATATGGGACTGCTCATCAGCTCCACGCTCACGTATGCCACGCCTTTGATCGTCGCGGGCCTGGGCAGCATCATGAGCGAAACCTCGGGCGTGGTCAACATCGGCATAGAGGGCAAGATGGTGATCGGCGCCTTCGCCTGCGCCGCGGCCGCGACCCTCTCCGGCAGTCCGTGGGTCGGCTTGCTCGCGGCGGTCCTCGTCGGCGCGTTCTTCGGCCTTTTGCACGCGCTGGCCTGCATCACGTTCAAGGCCGACCAGACGATCTCCGGCATCGCGATCAATCTGCTCGCGCCCGGCGCGGCCATCTATTTCTGCAAGGCCCTGTTCGACGGTTCCACGCAGACGCGCCCCGTCGAGCTCACGGGCAAACTGCCGCTCGTCCTCGGCGGCGTGTTCCCGGAGAATTCTTTCCTCGACTACATGTTCAAGAATTATGTGTCGGTCTACGTCTGCCTCCTTTTGGCGCTCTGCGTTTGGTTCCTGCTGTTCAAGACGCGGACGGGGCTCCGCATCCGCGCCGTCGGCGAGCATCCGCGGGCGGCGGCGACGCTCGGCGTCAGCGTGTTCCGCATCCGTTACTTCTGCGTCGTGCTGTCGGGCGTGTTCGCGGCGCTCGGCGGGGCGGTCATACCCCTTTCCACCGTGTCGTATTTCTTTCCTTCGATCATCTCGGGGCAGGGGTTCATCGCCATCGCGGCCGTCATATTCGGCAAATACAAGCTCGGAAACACCGTGCTGGCCTGTATGCTCTTCGGCTTCTGCAAATCGCTGGCGCTGTCTTTGGGCAATCCCAAGTTCGCGCTCAGCGTTTCGGTGCACCTGCTGAGCATGATCCCCTACGTGATGACGCTGCTCGTGCTGCTCTTCATGGGGAAGAGCCACGCGCCCGCGGCGAGCGGCAAGATCTATGACCCGGCGGGGCACTGAGGCTTTGCCGCGCGCGGCCCGCGTGCTCGGCGCGGACGTTTTGCCGCAGCTGTACGGGCGTCTGTACGATCGCTACGGCGATCTGCACTGGTGGCCCGCGCGGAGTCCCTACGAGGTCATGGTGGGCGCCGTCCTCACGCAGAATACGGCGTGGCGCAATGTCGAGAAGGCCATCGCGCGCTTCGGGGACCGCCTTTCTCCGCGCTTCGTGGAGGAGGCGCGCATCGAGGATTTGGCCGAGATCATCCGGCCCGCCGGCTTCTTCAACCAAAAGGCCGCCTATCTTAAGACGCTGACGGCGTGGTTCAAGGGCTACGGCTATTCCGTGCGGGCGGTGCGGCCCGAGCCGCTCGCGGCGCTGCGCGCCGAGTTGCTTGCCCTGCGCGGCGTCGGTGCGGAAACCGCCGACGCCGTCTTGCTGTACGCATTCGGTTTCCCCGTATTCGTGGCGGACGCCTACGCGCTGCGCCTGCTTTCCCGCCTGACCGCGTCTGGCGCGTCCGTTCGCCTCGAGGAGGCGCGGGCGCTGTTCACGGCGGGGCTAGACGCCTCGCTCTACGGCAACGCGCACGCCATGATCGTCGCCAACGCCAAGGCGCACTGCCGCGCGAAGCCCGTCTGCGCCGGTTGCCCGCTTGCCGACCTGTGCGAAACGCAAAGGGAAAATATTTCTTGATTCCGCCCCGAAACTGTGCTATCATAGGTTGTGGAATCGGCCGGCGTGATGGAATTGGCAGACGTGCCGGACTCAAAATCCGGTGGTGGCAACACCGTATCGGTTCGACCCCGATCGCCGGCACCA
>JAISNR010000239.1 GCA_031276135.1 Eubacteriales Family XIII. Incertae Sedis bacterium
TGGAGCCTGGGGAGCGGTTCGACGGCGAGCGGCGCGTCCGTCGCGGACGGCAAGGCGAGCGCGAGCGGCGCGGGCGAGGTTGAGGTGATCGCGACCGTGGCGAACGGCCTGACGGCGAACTCGGACTACACGCGGACCTTCACGATCTCGTTCGAGGAGACGCCAATCAGAGTCTATACAATCTCTTTCATTGGAAACGGAGGCGCGGCGTCTGCGGCAACGGCGATAACCGGCTTGGACGGCAAATTGCCGGCGCTGCCGGTTGCGGTGCGCTCCAACTATGCTTTCAACGGTTGGTTCACGGCGGCGACCGGTGGAACTCAAATTACCGAAAATACCGCGTTCGCGTCTGACACAACGGTGTATGCTCAATGGACATTCGGCGGCGACGGAGGAGACGCGAGCAGCGGAGGAGGCGCGGGCGGCGGCGTTTCGACTCCAAGTCCGACTCCGACGAAACAGGCAAATCAGAATTTGGAAGCTAAAACTGTCCCGGTGGAGAACGGAGCGCATTCCGTACTGTACACAGAGCAGGACGGGAAGGTTGAAATTGTTGTAGAAACATCCGCGCTTGAAAAAATCGCGAATACGGCAAAGAACGACGGTATCGCTACGATCAACGTATCACAAGTCGACGGAGCTAAAGAGGTAGCCGTTCCGGCGATTGTGTTTGCCGCGCTTACAGACAACGGAGTTGGCGCGGAAGTTGAATTGCCGTTGGGAACCCTTATCATTGACAGCGACGCGCTCGCGTCCGTTTCGGATCAGGTCGGCGGAGAGACAGTAAGTATAATTGTTGAAGACGCGAAACCCGCACTTAACGTTCGCCAGCAGGGGAAAGTCGGAGACCGCCCGGTCTATGACGTCTCGATCAAGAGTGGGAACAACTATGTCACGAGTTTCGGTGGCGGAGTCATAACCGTCAGTATTCCGTATGCGCTGAAGCCTGGTGAGAAGCCGAACAATATCGTCGTCTACTATCTCGACAGCGATGGCAATACGGAAAAAATGCAGACGATGTACGACGCGAAAACCAAGTCTGTGATATTCAGCACAACGCATCTTTCGGCGTATTATATCGCCTACGAGGAATGGGTCAACAACTATGGAGATGTTGCCGAAACGGCATGGTACTTTGAAGCCGTTAAATGCGTAAGCGAAAACGGCTTGCTCAACGGAACTGACAAAGGATTTGAGCCCGGGTTAAATCTCACTCGGGCGATGATGGTGACAATACTTTACAACTATGCGCAGCCGTCTCGCGGCGCGAACGCGACGGACTTTTCGGACGTGCCGCTCGGCGAGTGGTACTCCGACCCAATCGCGTGGGCGGCGAGTTCGGGCATCGTCGACGGAGTGGGCGGCGGGAAGTTCGAACCTAACCGCGCCGTCACTCGCGAGGAAATGATGACGATCCTGTTCCGGTTCGCGAAACGGCAGGGCGTCGGTCCGGTTGGAAACTGGGCGATCCGACTCGACTATGCCGACGCTTCCGAGCTGTCCGACTGGGCGAGCGAGGCCGCGATGTGGACCACGATGAAAGGTATCGTGAACGGCAAGCCCGGCAATTTGCTCGACTCGAAGGGTACGGCTACCCGCGCCGAAGCCGCCGCCGTGCTGATGAGGTATATCGAGATTACGGAATAGCCGATTTTGTGTGGGAGCGCAACCTCCTCCACGCGCGCGGCAGAGGACTGGCGAGGTTTGGCGGTTTTCCGGTTTGCTTGTTCCGACGTTGGAATAAAGTTTGAAAGAATATTTGCGTTTATAGTGCGTTTGTAGTGTTTGCCTGCATTTCAAAGCCCCATTGACCGCGCCCAAATTTTCGGCTATAATGTAATAAACATCAACTTTAGCCGAAAGAGGTGATTGCGTGAACTATATACCCAGAGCGATGGAAGCCACTTTTCTGCGCCTTTCCAAGGAGTTTCCGGCCTTGCTGCTCACCGGCCCGAGACAGGTCGGCAAGACCACCATGCTGCAAAGATTGGCTTCAAAGGAAAACATAGGCCGCGAGTATGTTGCGCTGGACGATTTGACCGAGCGCCAAATGGCCAAAAATGACCCCAAGATGTTTCTGCAAGTTCACAAACCGCCGGTGTTTATCGACGAAGTGCAGTACGCGCCGGAGCTCTTCACCTACATCAAAATACACGTCGACCGGAACAATCGGGCCGGCGATTTTTGGATGACGGGGTCGCAGGCGTTCAAACTTATGGAAGGGGTGCAAGAGTCGCTGGCCGGACGCGTCTGTCCGCTCCGCATGGCATCCCTGTCGCAGGCGGAGATATGCGGCGTGGACACCACCCCTTTTACGCTTGATTTTGAGCGGCTGTCACGGCGAACGGAGACGCGCGATCCCATCGATGCGCCCGCTCTCTACGAGCGCATTTTCAGAGGCGGCATGCCCGCCCTCATCAGCGGACGCCACAGCGATCGGCGGGCGGTTTATTCTTCCTATGTCGCCACCTATATCGAACGGGACGTAAAAGCCATTTCCGACGGCGTCGATTCGCTTGCGTTTATGGATTTCATCACGGCCGCCGCCGCCCTGTGCGGACAAATGCTCAACTACAAGACCATCGCGGACGCAGCCGGCGTCGATCTGGTCACGGCAAAGAATTGGCTTGGAATTTTGGAGAAGATGGGCATCGTCTTTTATCTCCACCCGTATTCCAACAATATGCTCAAGCGCATGGTGACCAAGCCGAAGCTCTATTTCCACGACTGCGGTTTGGTGGCGTATCTGACCAAATGGAGCGACGGCGACACACTGATGAACGGCGCGATGAGCGGCGCCATTCTTGAGAATTTCGCGGTGTCGGAGCTTGTCAAAAGCTACGAAAATTGTGGCCGCGAAGCCTATGTTTATTACTATCGGGACAGGGACACCAAGGAGATCGATATTCTGCTGGAGGACAGCGGCAAGTTGTATCCCATGGAAATCAAGAAAACGGCCACGCCGCAAAACCGGCTCATCCGGGTGTTTGGTGTCGTCGACAAAACCGGCTTGGAGCGCGGTCCGGGCGCCGTGCTCTGTACCGCCGACAGGCTGTCGGCTTTCGACAGCCGGAATTTCATCGTGCCGATTTGGGGGATATGAAAAACCTCGTCGCATTTCCGGGCCGCGTCCGGTATAATGAAGGGGCAAACAGAAGATATT
This sequence comes from Eubacteriales Family XIII. Incertae Sedis bacterium, assembly GCA_031276135.1. Lineage (GTDB taxonomy): Bacteria > Bacillota > Clostridia > Peptostreptococcales > Anaerovoracaceae > JAITLA01. Next base: position 3,164 of record JAISNR010000239.1, read on the forward strand.
TTCGGCAAGAGGACGACGCGGGATGCAAAAAATATTGATAGTGGACGACGAAGCCAAAATACGGGCCGTCATACGCGAATACGCGGAATTCAACGGCTACGGCGTGTCCGAGGCGGCGGACGGCATGAGCGCCGTCGCGAAATGCAAGGAAGAGAACTTCGACATGGTGATCTTAGACATCATGATGCCAAAGTTCGACGGTTTTTCCGCATGCAAGGAAATTAAAAAACTGAAAGACATTCCCGTCATCATGCTCTCGGCGCGGGGCGAGGAATACGACAAGCTGTTCGGCTTCGAGCTCGGCGTGGACGACTACGTCGTGAAGCCCTTCAGCCCCAAGGAGCTGATGGCGCGCGTGAACGCCGTGCTCTCGCGGCGCGGCGGAGCGGAGAGCCGGGCCGAAGTGCTGGCCTTCGACGGTCTTGAAATCGACATGCCCGCGCGCAGCGTCACCGTGGACGGCAAAAAAGCGGAGCTCACGCCCAAGGAATACGAATTGCTGTTCTATCTGGTGCGAAACAAAAACATCGCGATGTCGCGCGACAAGCTGCTCTCGGATATCTGGGGTTACGATTTCTTCGGCGACGACAGGACCATAGACACGCACATCAAAAACCTGCGCAACAACCTCGGACCCTATAGGAGCCGCATCGTGACGCTGCGGGGAGTCGGTTACAAATTTGAGGCTTAACATCGACTACAAGAGCATAAAGCTGCGGCTTTGGCTATATTTCGTGCTGTTCGCGGCCCTGCTGACGGGCCTTCTGTGGTTTTTGCAGATCTTCTTCCTCGGCGCCTATTATCAGGAAATGAAAATCAACGAAACCCTGCGCATCGCGGCTTCCATCGTGGACAAATACGGCGAAGACGGGCTTTTCTCGGAAATCGAAGGCGTCATGCGCAAGAACGACATGTACATCCAGATCGAAGCGCACATCGACGACGCGTACCGCACCCTGTATTCGCCGTATTACAACGAGAGCGAGAACGGCGGAGAAGAAGAGAGCGGCGAAAGGGGCGAAAACGCCGAGGGCGAAGGCGATATCGCCGCGAACGGCGATGCGGGCGAGAGCGGCGCGAAGCCCGTGCCGTTTCCCGTGTACAGCAACGAGATCCGGGCCATCCGCGAAGCGCTCACGGGGCATGATTCTCATTACGCGACCCGCTTCATCTCCAATCCGATGCGCGACGCGCGCATGCTCGCCTATTGCACCTATCTGGACAGAACCGAGGGTCAGGAGGTGCTGCTCTACATATTCTCGCCGCTCTACCCCGTGGAATCGACCATAGAAATACTGGCCAACCAGCTGCGCTACGTCACGGTCATTTCGCTGGTTCTGGCCTGTCTGCTCTCCTTCTACATCTCGCATATCGTCACGAAGCCGCTGACGAACATAACGAAATCGGCGGCGCGGCTCGCCGAGGGGCAATACGGCGTCGCCTTCGAGGGCGGACACTATTCCGAAACGCGCAAGTTGGCCGACACGCTGAACCTCGCCTCGAAGGAACTGGCGCGGGTGGACAACATGCAGAAAGATCTGATCGCGAACGTCTCCCACGACCTGCGGACGCCGCTGACCATGGTGAAGTCTTACGCGGAGATGATACGCGACCTGTCGGGCGACGACCCCGCGAAGCGAAACGAGCATTTGGGCGTCATCATAGACGAGGCCGACCGCCTGAGCCTGCTCGTCAACGACCTTCTGGCGCTGTCCCGGCTGCAATCGGGGCGGCAATCCTTGAGCTTCGCGGCTTTTTCCCTGCGCGCGACCATCGAAAACCTGCTGCAGTCCTATCGCATATTCGCGGAGCAAGAAGGTTTTTCCCTCGCATTCGATGCGGACGGCGACGGCGCGATCATGGGCGACGAGGGCAAGCTGAAGCAGGTTTTGGCCAATCTCATCACGAACGCGATCAAGTTCAGCGGCGAGAGGAAGCTGGTGGAGATTTCGCTTTCGGAGAAGGATGGCGCGGTGCGCTGCGCGGTGCGGGATTACGGCGTGGGCATCCGGAAAAAGGATTTGAAGCACATCTGGCAGCGCTATTACAAGGCCGACGGCAGCTATCTGCGCACCGCCGAGGGTACGGGTCTCGGGCTTTCGATCGTGAAGGAAATACTCACGCTGCACGGCGCCAAGTTCGGCGTGGAGAGCGAGCTTGGTAAGGGGAGCACGTTTTGGTTCGAGATATCGGACGCCGACCCGTCGGTCGTCAAGCTGTGAAATTGAACAAAGGGATATTATGGATAAAAAATCTAAAACAGTGTTTGTATGCCAATCCTGCGGCTTTGAGAGTCCCAAGTGGGCGGGGCAATGCGTCTGCGGCGCTTGGAACAGCTTCGTCGAGGAGAAGCTCGCGCCGCCTTCTGAGTATCCGCGCCGCCGCGTGACGTCCGCCGCCGGCGCGGGCGGCGGACACGGCGCGCCCGTCCGCCTGCGCGCGGTGCGCACCGACGCCTACGAACGCCTCGACACGGGCCTCTCCGAGCTGAACCGCGTGCTCGGCGGCGGCGTCGTGCGCGGCTCCGCCACGCTGATCAGCGGCGAGCCCGGCATCGGCAAGTCCACGATCATCACGGAGGCCGCCGCCAACGTCGCGCGGCGCTACGGACGCGTGCTCTACGTTTCGGGCGAGGAGTCGGAGGAGCAGATCAAGCTGCGCGCGGACAGGGTCTGCGGCGAGCTGCCGGAGGAGCTTTACCTGCTGTCGGAGACGAATATCGAGAGGATAGCGGACGCCGCCGCGAAGCTCGCCCCGGCCTTTCTCATCGTGGATTCCATACAGACCATGTACTCGGGGGCGCTCGAATCGGCGCCGGGCAGCGTGTCGCAGGTCAGGGCCTGCGCGAGCGCGTTGCTGCGCTACGGAAAGGGCGAGGCCGTTCCCGTGTTCATCGTGGCGCACGTGACGAAGGCCGGCGACCTCGCCGGTCCGCGCATCATCGAGCATCTCGTCGACTGCGTGCTGCAATTCGCGGGCGAGCGCGACCAAGACCTGCGCATCCTGCGCGCGCACAAGAACCGCTTCGGCGCGACGAACGAGATCGGCGCCTTCGAGATGGCGGAAAGCGGTCTGATTCCCATAGAAAACCTCTCGCAGAGCTTCCTCGAAAGCATGGACGGCGCCGCGGAAGGGGCCGTCGCGACCGCCGTGTACGAGGGCAGCCGCCCCCTGTTGCTGGAACTGCAAGCGCTCACCGCGCCGGCCAACGCGGGCTTTGCGCGGCGCACGGCCCTGGGCGTCGAGCCGGCGCGCCTGAACATGATCCTCGCGGTGCTCGAGCGCCGCGCGGGCATCGGCCTGATCAACCACGACGTCTACGTCAACGTCGTGGGCGGCCTGAAGCCCGAGGGTACCTCCATGGATCTCGCCGTCGCCCTCGCCATCCATTCGAGTTGCAGGGGCGTGCCGGTCGGCACGCGGACGCTCGCCATAGGCGAAATCAGCCTGACGGGCGACCTGCGCACCGTGCGCAACGCGGAGCGAATCGTGCGCGAGGCCGCGCGCCTCGGCTTCGAACGCGTCATCCTGCCGAAAAAAAACGCGGACCGGATAGGGGAACTCCCATCCGGTCTGCGCGTGAACGGCGTCGCCGACCTCTCCGCGGCCATCGCCGCGCTGTGAATTCTTATTGCCACCGCTCAATCCTGCCAATCAAAACCGCTGCAATCATACCAATCAAAACTACTCTATTCTTCGGCCTCGGCCTTGTGCGCCGCTATAATCCTCTCCGACAAATGCGCCGGCACCTCCTCGTAGCGCTCGAAGCGCATCGTGAAGCTCCCTCTGGCCTGCGTCATGGAGCGCAACAGGATCGCGTACTTGAACATCTCCGCCTGCGGCGCCTCCGCCAGCACCTTCTGCCCGCCGCCGGCCTGCGGCTCCATGCCGAGAATCTTGCCCCGGCGCTTGTTCATGTCGCCCATGATGTCGCCCATGTACTCGTCCGGCACGAAGATCTCGACGTGCATAATGGGTTCGAGCAGGATGGGCTTCGCCTCGGCGATGCCCTTCTTGAAGGCCAGCGACGCGGCGATCTTGAAGGCGATTTCGCTCGAGTCCACGTCGTGATAGGAGCCGTCGTAGAGCACGGCCTTCACGTTCACGACCTTGCAGCCCGCGAGGGGACCCTTCTCCATGCACTCGCGCAGACCCTTTTCGACGGCCGGCACGTAGTTCTTGGGTACGGAGCCGCCGAACAGCTCCTCCGAGAACTCGAATTCCTCCCCGGACGGCGAGAAGCGGATGTGAACGTCGCCGTACTGGCCCGCGCCGCCCGATTGCTTTTTGTGCTTGCCCTGCACGTCCGAGCTGCCCTTGATCGTCTCGCGGTACGGAACCTTGGGATCCTTCTGCTCGACGTCCACGCCGAATTTCTCCTTTAGCTTGGCCGTGATGATGCCGATCTGTATTTCGCCCTGACCGCCGAGCAGCGTCTGGTGCGTCTCGATGTTGCGCTCCATCACGAAGGAGGGATCCTCCTCCATGAGCTTGTGAAGGCCGGAGCCGATTTTCTCCTCCTCGCCCTGCGCCTTTGGCTCGACCGCTATGAACAGGGAGGGCGGCGGGAAACTCACGGCGGGATAGCGTATGATGTGGGCCTTGTCGCAGAGGGTGTCGCCCGTCTGCGTGAATTGCAGCTTGGAGGCGGCCACGATGTCGCCCGCCGGCGCCACGGGCGCCTCGCTCTGCGTCTTGCCGCGCAGGTAGAACATGGAGCCGAGCTTTTCGGATTTTTCGGCCCGCGCGTTGTATATCTCCGAACCCGGCACGAGCTTGCCGGAGATGACCTTGAGCAGCGATATCTTGCCGACGAAGGGGTCGGCGATCGTCTTGAACACGAACGCCGACACAGGGGCGGACTCGTCGCAGGGGCGCGCGGTTTTTTCGTCCTTGGCGTCCAAGCCCTCGTAGGGCGCGTGCGAGGCCGGCCCCGGGACGTAGCGCAAAATCGCGTCGAGCAGCGCCTCGACGCCCGCGCCCGTCATGGCGCTTCCCGAGAGTATGGGTACGATCTCGCCCGCCGCTATGCCGGAGGAAAGGCCGGTTTTGAATTCCTCGTCCGTGAACGCTTCGCCGCCGAAGAATTTTTCCAAAAGCGCCTCGTCGGTTTCGGCTATGGCCTCGTTCAGCGCGTCGCGGTCGTCGAGCGTCACGACGGAGCTTCCGAACTTGGCCTTCAAGTCCGCGATCACCGCGTCCACGTTCACGTTTTCCTTGTCCACCTTGTTGATGAAGAAGAATTTGGGAAGCTTGTATTCCTTGGCGGAATTCCAGGCTTTTTCGGTTCCCACCTGTATGCCCGCGAGGGCGTCGACGACGATGACGCCCGCCTCGACGGCGCGCAGCGCCGAGTTGACGTCGCCGATGAAATCGAAGAAGCCCGGCGTGTCCACGAAGTTGATCTTGTTCTTCTTGTACTCGATCGGCACGAGGGATGCGCTGATGGAGTAACCCTTTTCGATCTCCATCTTGTCGTAATCGGAAACCGTGTTGCCGTCCTCCACTCTGCCGAGTCTGCTGATTACGCCCGTCGCCAGCAAGGCCGCTTCGAGAATCGTCGTTTTGCCGCACCCGCCGTGGCCAAGCAATGCGACGTTCTTAATGGTAGCGCTTGTGTAGCCTTTCATCAAAACCCTCCTTATTGAAACCTTTCGGTGACTACTCAAACGCCACGCAATTTTTGTCCATTCCGGAACCCGATGCCGGATTTCGGCTCCTCACGTACGTCTTATGTACGCTCCGGGACCGAAATCCGGCCTCAGAACCCGGACTGAATCAAAACTATCGCGGCGTTTGAGTAGTTTTGATTGAACTCGCGAACGATAACTTTAGAGCCGGCAACGAAAATTCCGTCAATTCGGAAGCGCCCGAATCCAAGGGTTCGGCGCAAAATCAAATCAAATGTCAAGGTTGTTTTGCGACGAGCCCCAGGGGAGCCGCGCGGCGATCATCGTGACGAGCACGGCGATCAGGAGCCTGAGCACGCACACGAACAGGACGCTCGCGCCGGCCGCCGCGAATATGAGCGTCGTTTCGATGATCCCGTGGCAACAATAAATGAATATCGCCATGAGCGCGAAATCCCGCCTCGAGAGCGGCGTGCGGGCGTTGATCTCCATGAGGGCGCCGGCGCCGTAGCTCACGCCCATGAACAGCCCCACGAGAAGCGGCAGCAACGCGTCCCTGCCGACCCCCAAAACGCGGGCGAAGAAGCCGAGAGCGGCGGCCATTCGCTCGATGATCTTGTAAACCAACAATATCTCGATGAGGATCATGAGCGGCACGATGATCCTGAAAACGCTCCATATCATCGTCAGAGAGCCCATGCACATCTCGCGGAGAATCGCGTCCCAAGGCGCGCTCACAGAAGCACACCCCCAAGCCGCGACGCCGCAAGGCCGACGAGCGCGGCCAAACAAAATCTGAACAGAACAATCCGCCACACCGCAAAGCCGATGCGCCCGTTTATCGCGCTCTCCACGGGGAGGGAGTGGCAGCACAGGTTGACCATCGCTATGGTCGTGACGGCGGTCTCGTCGAAGGAAAAGCCCCGCATGGCCGCGATACAGCCGTATTCGTCCGAAAGAATGCCCGCTATGATCGGCGCCGCAGCCTCGCCCGGCATGTTCAAAAGGGCCATCGCGGGCGCGAACAGATCGACGAGGAAGGGCAGGATCGGAGAATATTTTACCAAAACAACCAATATATAGACGGGCAGCACGATCTTGAGCAGCATGGCCCCCGTTTTGAGGCCCTTCAGCGCGCCGTCTTTGGCAACGACGAGGAGTGCCGTCATACTTCGTCCGACAAGGGCTTCATGGTCGGAAACAAGATGACGTCGCGAATCGAAGCCGCGTTCGTGAGCAGCATGACCACGCGGTCTATGCCGATGCCCATGCCGCCCGTCGGCGGAAGCCCGACCTCGAGCGCGTTCACAAAATCCTCGTCCAT
>JAISNR010000020.1 GCA_031276135.1 Eubacteriales Family XIII. Incertae Sedis bacterium
ATCGCGCCCAGGGCCGTCGCGTCGTCGCTCCGCCAGTTGGGATAGCGCCCGGCGGGGAAGAATCTCTCTTGATCCTTGATCACGAAGGCGTAGACCGTGTAGTCCGTGCCGGGTTTCAAGCCGGTCAGCGTCACGGCGCCGGCGACGCCGCGGACGGCAGCCACGCCGTTGCCGACATTTTGGTTGTCGGCCGGATCCATGTTCCATCCCCGGCCGGCGAAGATGTCCGCCTGCGTGGGCACACCCCGCGTGCGCGGCATGACGACGTAGTACAGATTCCCGCTCTCGCTCGAGGTGAAATCCATAACGGCGGTGTTCGCCGTGACCGCGCGCACGTTGAGCGGCGCGAGCCAATCCTCCGCCCAGTCGCCCGTGTCGCCCGTGCTGAAGTCTACGGAGGCGACGACGGAGAGCCGCATATTCACGCCATTCCCGACCCTGACGACGGCGTAGAGCGTATACGCGCCGTTGTACTCGGGGATGTTCGCGTAATAGGTGTTGTCGTGCGGGAGGAATATGTTGAATTTGGTCTCCCTGTTCGCTGTGAGAGTCAAATCGTCCTTCAAGGGCGCGGGCTGCCCGTTCGCCATCAGGCCGCCCGCGATCTGCTGGGCGTCCGGCGCGGGGTAGGACGCAGGAATAATTTCCCAAAACAGCCTCCCGGCCGTGTGGGAGCGAACGGAGAAATAGGCGGTCAGGTCCGTCGCGTAGAGCGCGGACAGCTCCGTGATCATGCGGTGGTTTCGGTCTATCTTGATGAATCTGTTCAATATGCTGACGGCCTCCGCGCGCTTCAGATTGCCGCTGTTCGGCGGGGCGACCGGATTGACGTTCAAATCGTTGTTGTTCGGATAAAACCAGAGCGGCGCGATCGGGATCGCGACGGCCACGCCGGGGCGCGGCGGGCCGTTGGGAGGCGTCGGATCGGGGGAACCCGTCATATAATCCATCGCGAAAGCGTGGCGGACGGCGTCCAACGCCCACGGCGATATTCTGCGATTGTCGACAAAGGGGAGGGCTGTGACCAGCCTCCTGTCGTTGTCGAGGCGATAGAGCACGACGGCGGCCTCCTCGCGCGTGATCAGATTTTGCGGAAAAAACATATTGTTGCCGGCACCCGTGATATAGCCGGCCGAGGCCGCCTTGCGCACCTCGTCGTAATACCAATCGTTGGGGGACACATCCAAGAAAGCGATGTTGCCGAGCTCCGTGAAGCCCATCGCGGCGTTGACCGCTTTCACGAACTCGGCGCGCGTGATTGCGTTGTCGGGTTGGAAGCTGTTGTCCGGGAAGCCGCTGATATAGCCGAATTCCACGCCCGCGCGGATTTCGTCGTCCGCCCAGTGCCCCACGGCGTCCGAAAAGTTCATGGCCGCGCGCGCGGTCCCGGCGCACAGCGGCAAAAGCGCCGCGAGCAGGCCGATCAGGATCGCGGCGCACATTCGTCTGCGCGCGCCCGTCCTTTCGCCGCATCCGAACAAGCGAAGCCTCGCCGCGTCCCCGAGCCCCGCGCATACATATCTGCCGTTCATCCTACCGCCCTCCTTGCCTCATGCAACGACAACAAAACTCTCCGCAACCCGCGAACCGGTGCGATGGGAAGAGATTTTCCATGGCGAAAAATTCCAATATCATTATAGTACAGTCAAACGCTTTCGTAAAGACGTTTTGTCAAAAAACGCATTGCCCGTGATTCAATCTATCGCGAGCGGGTACTCTGCAAGCACACTGCCTGATAGCGCATCGACCATCACAAGCTTTTCGTCCAAGGGATTTTTTGCGCCGACAACAATCTGCCAGCTCAGACGAGGTTCGGAATCCGGGGCGGTAAATACCATCAATTGCACCTTCTTCGTTTTTTGCCCCGATTTAAGCGTCACACGCTTGCAAGCCTCTTGCTCATCGAGTCGAGGTGTCGTTTCAATTTCAATTCCACGCTGAAATGTTCCTCCTACCGAAACAGGCGCACCCGTTTTGGATGCTGTGACGCGAAACCCCCCACCCCAAACCGACAGGCCATTGTGAAGTTGCTCGAGAGAAAACACTCGCAGATTTTCTCTCGAGTCATCAATATCTATGCAAGCAAAATTTGAACTCTCAATCCCCAAAATTCCGCGAACGCTCAAAAGAGCAAGGACAGCATCTTCTTCCGACAGAATGCTTCGCGTTGTAAAGATGCCGTTAATCTGCCTTGGGATATCTGTCGCCGGGTCGCGAATTATTTCGACGTCGCCGTGATTCAGGGCAATAATATCCTCTAAACTTAAATCCTCGGATTGCAACTGTTCGCTTATTGCAACAGGCGATACTGTTGTAATGATCGGTATATCCTTTTTCAAATCGTTGCACCCTCCGATCAATAAAGCAAACAGCGGTACAAGAATCCATCGCACTGCTTCCAAATTTTACATCCTCCGAAATTTTGAATGCTAAGGTGAAGAGGGGCTTTGCCGTATCAACAAAGCCCCTCCGATTGCGTCTTGACGAATTGCGCTTAATTTCCTATGCTGTCCACATCCGAATGATAGGTGTACGTGTCTGTTGGGCTTATGCTTACACCGCCTGAATCGCTGATTGTGAGTTTAAACACATTCCACAGCGTTCCGCTGCTTGAAGAAAGCACGTTGTAACTCGCCAACGGCGTAGCGCTTGTCCCTCTGTAGACTTTCACCTCAGCGCCGGAGTTTGCAAGCGCTGTTGAACTGCTCGCGCTCCGATTTGTATAGTCATGCACATAGAAGCTGTAATCGCCCGGCGTCAGTCTCCGAATCGTAGTCACCTCGGGCCCATACGATGTGGTATCATCATAATCCAAGTCTGCGGCGTACTTGCTTGATTCGGAGAAGTAGTTCCCGTTCTCGTAGTAATTGCGCTGGCTGTAATAAATGTGGAAGTCCCCACTCCCCGACACCGTGGGGCCGACAAGATGCGAATCCAAATCATATGGCTGTGCGCCCCATTTTAAGACTATGCGAATGCCATTCGGCTCGACAATTCCAACCGCATCAAATGCGTCTTTGATTGCCTGTTGTTGCGTTTGGTCAAATCCAAGGCTTTTTGCCGTGCTTATGACAGCACCTCTCGCGCCCAGAAATGTGTCCGTATTCGTGAGGCGAAACAATGAACGATAGAATACTTTCGCCCATGTCGCATTTGAAATGGAACTTGTGCGGCTGTCTGTGATCATCTTATAAGCGGCGAAATTGAAAATTCCACTGTTTTTGTGAACGCCTCCGTTGTCCTCCGTACCATCGTATCTGCCATCGTAATGTTCCGGTTGATCATATTGCTGCGGATTAGCCATGTCTCTGATTGCAACGTTATCCTCGGTGTCTTCGGCAATCAACCATTTATTGGCATCTGTTTTGCCTTCAATCAAACTCCCCAAAATGTCTGCGTACGACTCGTTAAGAGCCCCGGGCTCGCCCTGATATATGAGGCCTCGGATCGAGTTTCCGCCTCCAATGGGGAGAATTATAACGTTTTCAATGACTGCATGCGTAAATTCATGTCCAACGACATCAAGGCATGCTTGATACAGCTTCCCATTTCCGAACACTATTTGTGTGCCGTCCCAACATGCATTTTCATAATCTCCGGGCAGCCACGCATTCGCGTCAAAATCAATGCTAACTTTTATCGTTGCGCCCTGCCCATCAAAAGATTGTCTTCCAAGTACACCTTGATAATAGTCATATACTGCGGCCATATTGGCATGGGCCGAAACTGCCGCCGGATCCCATGTATCATTATCTTTTGAAACCAAATCGCCCGGCAATTCGGGCGTAAGCCACAGGGCCCCACCATATTTTGTTTTATATGTTTCTATTTTCCTTAATTCATCTCTTAATTGGCCGTCTTCCGTATTGATTGGCCTTGGCTCACCCTTTAAGTCAACAGCTGCTTCTGCCCCCTGCAAATTAGAAATTGTGTTGAAAACCTCGCCTGCTTGCGCACCGTTTGCGTAGATGTAATAAGTCATATCGATGTACGGCAAAACGGGCAGGGACGGATTTACGGGGACATCCCCATCCGCGCTTCCCAACGCAGTGCGCACGGTAATTGCGTAGGCCAACACGGGCACCTCATCTTCCAAAACGGCATAAATCATCAGGGCGCCACTCGTTGTAAGGGTTGCCTTGAACGCAGCGGCGGCCGCATCAGGCGCAACGGATGAACTGCTCACAACCTTACCCAAAAACTGCGTGATTTCCGCATCCGACAGCAGTGCCGAAATGGCTGCTCCCGTTGCGGTGTCCTCCGATATGGTCGGAGTGGTATCAACATCCGATATACGGCTGTCATAGGAACTGAAAAGGCTCTGGACAACGCCGTTTCCATCCGCAACGAGGACCATCTGACCGCCCAACACAGGTATTCCCTCGACAGTGGGCGTATACCGATAGAAATGCTCCTCACTGTCCAAGCCACTATCTATGCTCTGTAAAACAATGTCCTCCTCGCTTGCAGAAAAAGACTCGCCAAACAAAGGTGCGGCCGAATTGAGGACTGCGGCGGCATCGCTTACCGAATGGACGGGTTGGCTCGTGAATGTTCCGTCAATCATTCGGATAGCGGCATTATCGGATTGTATTATTTCGACGGTTCCGTCTGAAATCAGTTCCTCGATATCCCCAAGGTCAATCACGCCGTCTTCGAGATTGTCCGGACCCGTTGGCGCGGTTCCGGGATCGTTGGGCTTGGTATCGGGCACGGGGTTGTACGCATATCCGCCGCCTCCGCCGCCTCCGCCGCCTGACACAACAGACGCAGTTGCGGTTTTTCCCGGTTGAACCGTGCCGTTCTTGGTCTTGACCGCGCCCGCATTGGCATCCACGACAATTTCGGTGGGTGCGGTAAGCACCTCAACGCCCTCTTTGGCATTCGCGGTTGCGCTGACATTCTTGACCGTGCCGCTGCCGCTGATTACAACCTTGTTTGCGTTGACTGTCGCGCTGTCAACCGTGCTGCCGCCTTTGGCGTTGAATTTCACGTTGTCGCCATTGATTTCAACCGTGCTGACAATTGCGCCGCTGTTGAGCGTGATCTCGTTGTTGCCGAGCAGAATGAGTCTCGCCGCTTTGCCCGTGAGGATTACCTTTGTCCCGTCGGTAACGGTAATCGTTTCAAAGTTGCCGTTGAAGTGAACCGCTTTGCCATACGGTTTGTTGGCGACGGTCGATGTGACGGCATCACCGCCTTTGACCGTTATGGAGTTCGAGCCGCCGCCGTAGACTACGAGCGAACCGTTTATTTTCACATCGTCAAGCGCAACTTCGCCGTCACCGACGCCCTGTCCGACAATAAGGTTGGAATTTACGGTTGTGTCCTTGACCGTTACGCCCGACGCGCGGATGACAAGGTTCTTGCCGTATGTCTGCCCGCTTATTGACTTGTCGGCGATTTCGGCGGTGGTGTTTTCTATCACCTGCATGGCTTCCGCGCGGGTATAGACGGCTTTCGGATCAAACACGCCGTTGCCTTTGCCCACAACATAACCGAGTTTTTGGAACGCGTTGACATACGGTTTGTACTCCGCGCCGATGGATGCGTTGTCCGCAAAGGTCGTTTCGCCAAAGGCAGGCGCGACGCTGTAAGCAAGGGCTATGTACTTGACCGCCTGTTCGCGCGTGACGGAAACGCTTGCGTCAACCGTCTCCGTCTTGGCGATCACGCCCGCCGCAATTGCTTTTTCGACAGGTTCGTCAGCCCATGCGGGCGTGACTTCCGTTGCGGTTCTTTCGGTGTAGCCGAAGGTCTTTGACAGGATTGTCGCGAGTTCGCCGAGCGTGATTCCGCGCGACGGTGCGAACGTGCCGTCGCCGTTGCCCTGCAAGACGCCGTAATCGTCACCCGACCACTTGCCGATAACACCGTTTGCCCAGTGTCCGGACGGCACGTCCGCGTAGCCGGCGGACGCCGCGAATGAAAGCGACGGAACCGTGCTCACGACAAGCATGAGTGTGAGGAAAAATGAGAGAATCTTTCGTCCGATTTTCATTTGGGGGTTCCTCCTTGAAAATTGAGATGTGGGTTTTTATCAAAAAGCGTACCTTTTGGCAGCCCGTCCAATAGAAACAATTATAATACCACCCTTGCCAAAATTCAAGCCATTTCGCAATAATATTCAGACAGAACTGAAAGTTAGCGTTACTATTCAGGGTCTATTCAGGGTCTTGCCGCCGCAGACAAGCATGATCAGATACACGAGTATGTTCATGACGGGTATTCCTCTGCTTTTGTAAGCGCCGGCTCTTTTGAGCGCCGCTCCGACTTTGAAGGTGCGGCAGAATTCGTTCACGGAAGCGAAAACACCCTGTTCAAGATACTCTTTTTCCGGTATACTGTACATATGGCAATCATCCTGAATGCCGGTATTTTTGTTATGACTTGACACCATAATGATACCGCATTTATGAGGGTTTCGCCATGTTTTTATGGCAACAAATGTTGAATTTTCAGGGATCGAAACTTGTTTTTTATCTGCTGACTTTCAGTCATCTATCTTTATATTCCGCGACGGACATCGCTCAATCGGAGGGAAACATGTCAAAACAACAAAGAATCGCATACGTCTTTGTTTTGTCTGCGGTTTTGCTTTCGTCGATTCCGGGATGCAGATCCGACACCGCTCCTTATGCCGGCTCGGAAAGCGGTCGGACAACAACGGAAGCGGCGGAACCGGACGATTCCTCGGACGATACGCGGCTGCCGGACGGGAACCGCACATATCCGCAAGATTTGACGGAGGCCCTGGCGTGGGAACAAATGAAGGCCAATTATGAGGACACGTTTTGGGATATCCGTGGAAAAAGCCTGAAAAAACTGGTTGAGAAGCGTTTCTACATATGGTACGGTTGGACCTTGGACAGGGGAGAAGTCGCGTTTTTCAAAGGCTCTGATTGGGATGCGGAATGCATTCTTTTTTCGGCTCCGATCCTGTCCGAAAACGCGAAGTGCACGGCCATCGCGTATGATTTCAAATATGCGGCGCCGGGTTGGAACGGAGAAACGGCCTTTTCAAAAGAGGACGTTCTGCGGGCGGGCGGGGATGTCAAATGGATCGAACGAGAAGGTTCGGAACCGGCCTATCTGGAATATTCCTTCGACGGCTTGCAGACGCGCGTTTACACCGACGACGACGGCATAGGGATTCTTCGCGACAGGGACATCGTACTGAAAGACAATTCCGCAGAAGAGATGTTCGGGTTGCAGGATGTCGATATCAAAAAAGAACTCTTTGTCCGAAACGGTATGACCGACAACGAAAAATGGCTCGTTTTAAATCGTTATATATCCTGCATCGGAAAAACCAAAGAAGAAATCGTTAAAATGCTCGGCGAGAATTTTGAATTTGACAACGGCCGCATGAAATACCCGGAAGGCTTGTCTTTCGGCTTGTCCGGCGATGGACTTTGCGGCGAAATCAGCGGTTCCTTCAATATTCTTTTCCCCGATTCGGAGGAGGGGGACGGCATCGAATATATCAAGGCATTGGGTGTGCCGTTTATGTACAGGATGCCTCCGAGTTTGTACGAAATTCATTTTGAACATTTCTGTATTGCGATCAGAGCGGATGACGACATGAATATTTTGACCGATGCCGAGGTTGTAATTCGGTAAAACAAAAGGCTTACAGCGAATCGAAGAGAAGCGGTTTGCCCGGTGACAACAGAGTTGAAACGCGCATTAAGAAAGGAGGCATGGAACGATATGGGTGGGCGCAGAACAATCCTATTGCTTTTCGCAGTGTCGTTTTTGCTCGCCGCCTGCGGTGAAACCGACAAATCGGATATCCGGGAAGATGCGACGACTTCGTCGGAAACGCAGGAACAACGGGAATCGAACGAATCCGGCGAAGCAGCGCTCCCGCAAGAGATATCGGAACCTCGAAAACCGGAAGATACGGATGCAATCGCCGCTTCACAAGACACGGCCCAGGCATATTCCCGGGCATTGACGGATGCCTTGGTGTGGGAGCGGATAAAAGCCAATTGCGGGGCAACATTTTTGTATCCGATAGGAAAAACTTTCCGACAGACAGAGGCCGAAAGCGCGGGAACAGGCAGGGGAGAGTTGATGTATTGCTTTATCCCGGGCAAAGGAGAGGCAGCATACGAAAATTGGCCATTGGCGGACGTTTTGCTCTTTTCGGGTCCGATCCTGTCCGAAAACGCGAAATGCACGGCCATCGCGTATGATTTCAAATATGCGGCGCCGGGTTGGAACGGAGAAACGGCCTTTTCAAAAGAGGACGTTCTGCGGGCGGGCGGAGATGTCAAATGGATCGAACGAGAAGGTTCGGAGCCCGCCTGTCTGGAATATACCTTCGACGGCTTGCAGATGCGCGTTTACACCGATGACGACGGCGCCGGGATCCTGCGCGACAGGAACGTTTTGCTGAAAGAGCAATCCGCGGAGAAGTTATTCGGATTGCAAGACATTGATATCAAACAAGATCTCATTGCCGCGGAAAAGGGCAAAGTCGGAACACTTCTTTATGACTATGTCGATTGTCTTGGAAAAACACAGGAGGAAATCACAGAAAATCTCCCGGGGAATTACAAATTTAACGTCAACGGATCCATGCGGGAATTGGACGACAACATTGAATACATCTTTTTTGAGGGGTACTGCTACGGCATCAACATACCGGTTGAAGTCGCTTTCCCCGATTTGGGCAATGAAAGCGGATTTGAATATGTCAAGGATTTGGATATGCCGTTTTCCTATCAATTGTCTACGCCGGGATCGACGTGGTATAAGATTGAATTTGAGGAATTCGTCATTTACATCATGGCCGACGAAAGCATGAATATTTTGGCGGATGATCAGGTTGTCATACAGCGCAGATGAAGTTACTGCTCAAGGGTACAGCCGAACATTCGAGAAATCTCCGTTGTTTGCGCCGGCACGAAGCCGTGTTTTCATTGATATCGTCGAACGGCGCCGAAAACCTCGAAATACATTGAAATATCAACGATTTATTTAATTTACCCCTTGCTTTTTCATGCCGGATGAGGTATAATGCACACAAGAAAGCGGGGGGTCGTGGCTGCCGATTACGGACGGAATTTGTACAAACAATTCGAAGAAGCGCTGTCAAAGATCGATGCGCTCACCGAGGACAACCGGGCGCTTCGCCTTGAGATCCGCGTCCTCGAAAAGAATCATGCGGCGGCCGTCGCCGCGCTCCGGGCCGAAAACAGAAAAGAAATCAAAACTCTTTGAATTTTTAAGGAATCCCGGCCATGAGAAAAATGTGGATTTTGGTTGTGTTGATGATTTTTGTAAGCATTGCCGCTTGCAGCTTGAATTCATCCATACGGCCGGAGGATGCGCGGCAAGAAAACACCAATGAGCATGTGAACGGCATCGATTCGGAATTGCCTTTGGATATCGATCCTTTAAAAAATGAGCGGATCGAGAAAAGCATTCTGCGAGCGTATCCCGAAGAAATACGAATTGGAATGCAAAAGGAAGCCGTAACCGAATATATATCGGAGCCTGTCGAATGGCCGGATTCGGGAGATATCGTTTATGTTCCGCGCGGAGAAACGCAAGTGGGCGCATGGAGAGTTCTACGGGAGCAATTCGCGTTCTCCGGGGGAGGAACGCTCACGGGCATTAGAATGGAAGTGCAATGCACCGACAAGGCCGATGATATCCTTGAACTGTTTGGAAACGTCGAAACGGAGAACAATCATATTCGGCGCGCAAACAGGAAGTATTGGAAACCGCACGATTGGGTGGATATCGATTCGACCGGGTACGGGGATGGACCCATATTTGCGGAATTGGAGTGGGAAACAAACGACGGGAGCGTCTTGGGATATAAGCAATATGATACCCAAGCGATTGTTTATCAATACGCAAGCGCGGAAAGCACTCCCGAATATCCTCCAATGAAGGGCATTGTACGCGATATCGAGTTGGGGTTTGCGGGATTGCGGCTTGGCATGAAACCGGAAGATGTGGCGAACATTGTCGGGCAAGAACCCGTGACATCCGCGCAACGGGTAATCGACGATGATATCGCCGAAATTTCACAATCCTTTTCTAACGGACTCAAAGCGTCGTATCATTCGTTTCAAGGCGCCGAATATGCGCTTTCGTCTTTGACGCTTGACAATGCGGCATACGAAACGTATCGCGGTTTGCGCGTTGGCGATGCGCGCATTCGGTTGATCGATCTCTACGGATTGCCGTCAAACGCAGAAGACGACATATGGGATTATGCGGAGGATACGGGTATGTATGGTTGGGGATATGATTTTTATCGTTTTTTGTTGGAAGACGGTTATGTGAAAGAAATCAACATACATGTTGCGGACTGAGTCAAGTGTGCAAATAGGATTTTCACACTTGACAGGCGAAAACATTGGATGACTATTCAATTAGCGCATGGTCAACGGGTCGAGGCCGGTATTGCTCTCCGGGCGGGTCGCTGTCGCTCGTGCGGGCGCTTCACTCGCTTCGCTCTTTCCGCTTGTATGCCCGCAACCCCGCCTCCGATCAATCCCGGCCCCGACCCTGAAATGCCGATTATGCGTTAATTGGATAGTCATATTATTTTTTAAATTCGACATGGTTTCCGAATGAATTGACGCAGATCGACTTCGCAAAATCCCACTTGTGATCTTTAGAAAATCATGCTATGATATCCACAGAACGGTTGTACGCTCGTTGGAGGACGATGACGAAGATACGGGGGCTGTTTCGGAACTTCCCCGATCGTAATCAGGATTGTGGGCGAATAGCGGATGAAGCGTTTTTTTCTGTACTCCATTCAGGGCAGGGTGATCGCCTTGCTTTTGCTGTTCATGACGATCTCCTTGGCCGCTTCGTGGTTTACCGTGCACTACATGTCACAGTGGATCATGACGGAGGAGAAGGCGGAAAAGCTCATGTCTTTTGCCGCTTTTCTCGATGTGAACCTGGGGGATCGCACGTACACCGACATCCTCGCGGCGCACGGCGCGCAGGGCGCTTCGCGCGAGGAGAAGATCGCGGTGCTGAACGGCGAGCTGAAAGAGATCACCGATGAGGTGGCCGCCGCTTATCCGGGCTTGGGCGTGGGCTTCTACTCGCGCGAGCTTGACGCCATACTGACCTACGGCCCCTCGTCGGAATACCAACAGACGGTGGGGACGTCCATCGCCGCAGACCACCCGGGGCGCGAAGTCATGGCGGCGAACCGCTCCGCCGTGCGGATGGGCACGATGGTGCGCGGCGACATCATGAACGCCATGCGCCCGATCGAACGGAACGGCGAGGTGATCGGCTACATCTGGGCGAACGAGCTGACGACGGATATAGAAAGGGAGTTTGGGCGCGTCACGGGCGGCATATTGCTCGTGATCCTCCTCTTTTATGTCATTTCCGTCTGCGCGGCGGTCGTGCTTCTTCGGCGAACGATGCGCGACATCGGCGAGGTGGTCCGGGGCGTGCGCGAGCTGCGCTACGATCTCACAAAGACGCTGACCGGCACGGGCGGCGATCTGGGGGAGGTCGTGGACGGCATCAACGCGATGGCCGCGGACATCCTGAAGGCCAACGAGGAGCGCAAGGCGCTTTTGATGGCCGAGGCCGCGAACAGGGCGCAGCGGGATTTTCTCGCCCGCATGAGCCACGAAATCCGCACGCCCATGAACGGCGTGATCGGCATGACGCTCCTCGCGAAGGCCGCCCCCACCGAGCGGCAACGCATGGAATACATAGACAAGATCCACCTGTCCGCCTCGCTTCTGCTCGGCATCATCAACGATATTCTGGACTTCTCCAAGATCGAGGCCGGGAAGATGGAGATTGAAAACGCGCCGTTTTCCATCGAAGAAATCGTCGAAAACGTCTGCGATCTCATTCGGCCCAAGGCGAACGAAAAGGAATTGCGTCTGCATGTCCGCTTGGACGGGTCCGTGCCCGAGATGCTGAACGGCGACGGCCTGCGGATCTCTCAGATACTGCTCAACCTGCTCGGCAACGCGGTGAAATTCACCCCGCAGGGCGACATAACGCTCGAGCTCGAGGCGGTGCCCGCAGAGGACGGCATGCTGCGGCTCTCCTGCGTCGTGCGCGACACCGGCATCGGCATGGATGCACAGCAACTGGAAAATATTCTCAAGCCTTTCGCGCAGGCGGACAGCTCCACGGCGCGCAAATTCGGCGGCACGGGCCTCGGCCTGTCCATCAGCAAGGCGCTCGTGGAGCTGATGGGCGGAAGCCTGACGGTGAAGAGCACGCCGAACGCGGGCAGCGAGTTTTCCTTCTCCGTCCTTCTTGCGCCTTACGACGGCGACGCGACGGCGAAACAGAGCGCTCCGGACGACGAAGTCCTGCAATGCCGCTATGACGGACGTTCCCTGCTCATCGTGGAGGACAATGAGATCAACCAAGTCGTGGCGGAAACGCTGCTGTCGGAGATGGGCTTCTCGATCGACATCGCGGAAAACGGCCGGCAGGGCGTGGACGCATTCCTGCGAAAATCCTACGATCTGATCTTCATGGACATCCGCATGCCGGTCATGGACGGCCTCGACGCCGCGCGGGAGATCCGCCGCGCGGAGGCGGCCGGGGCCCTTTCCGGCGCGCCCGCGCCGCGCGTGCCGATCATAGCCATGACCGCCAACGCCATGCGGGAGGATCGGGAACTCAGCCACGAAGCGGGCATGGACGGGCACATATCGAAGCCCATCGACATCGCCGAGATACGGTCCGTGCTGTACAAGTTTCTTGTCAAAAATCCTTTCGCAGGCCGTTCGGAGGCCCGTTCGGATAAAAAACTTCTTTACTAAGCTTTCCGGCTATAATATAATATACACAACAGGGGAAGGAAATGTTTGGAAGAAGTTTTTCTTTGCATTTCACGGGAATGCGGGTATGCGAAACTCCGGCGTCCGCCGCGCAGGGCAGAGCCGTTTCGGAAGATTTGGAATTACATTGAAAAAATGTGTCAGGCAGAAAAATCCAGACACATATACGCTTCGTTCTTGTCGTCCTGTGTGACGCCGAGATAACGCTTCGTGACGGCGAGGGAACTGTGGTTGTAGATCTCCACGATGACCGCAGGCGAAATCCCGCTCTTCCAAGCGTGATAGCCGAAGGTTTTGCGCAGCGAATGGCAGGACACGCGTCCGATCCGCAGGGCTTCGGCGGCGGCGCGGATGATGCGGTAGGCCTGTATGCGGCTGATGGCTTTCTTCGTCCGGGCGTTCTCGATGAGGAAAGCGCCCCGCTCGGCCGATTGTTCGGCGTATGCGGACAGCATGCGGATCGCGTTCCCGTTCAGCGCGATGATCTTCGTTTTGCCGGTCTTTTTCTCGATGACGGTGATGTTTTCGCGGATGCGGCAATGCGCGAAATCGTACACGTCCTCCCACGTCAGGCGCAGCAGATCGCTGACGCGCAGGGCGGTGTGGACGCCCAAGACGATCAGGCAGCAATTGCGCAGTTGCCCGCGTTTGAGATAATAGTTTGAGAGCTCCCGTACTTGGTGCTTGCTTCTGATCGGTTCTGTCACAGCCATGATGATGTTCCTCCTTCTGGTGTTTTCGTCCGTGTAACACATTCTCTGAAGTGTTACGCGCGCCGGGAAGATCGAAGCGGGAACAAAAACAGAGCGTCCGAAGGCGCGAGGGGTGGATTCGGTGATTGTTCAGGCTTTGAAATTCGTTGGAGACGCAACAAAAATAAAGTCCGCGTAACACTTCAGAGAATATGTTACATTGCAAAAGGAAGACCCCGCAATGAAAACCCGGTAAGACCTGAAGGTTTATATCGACAACAATCACAAATACGGGAAGGGACACGAAAAATCCTTTCGCATTAAAATTCCTTTGCTGACGATACGTTTCGTACTAGTATAATTTACGCGAACCGTCACAATGCGCGCGCGAAGCGAAACAGCGGTGCTCCGCGTCCCGCGGATCGCGATGTGCGGGGGGCGCTGTTCAAAGGAGACTTGCGATGCAATGCAACAGAAAAAAAATCCTTCTCGTTGACGACAATCCCGTCAACCTGAAACTGGCACGAAACACGCTGATGGACCTCTACGACGTCTTTACGGTTCCAAGCGCGGAAAAACTGTTTGTATTCCTTGAAAGAACCCTGCCCGACATGATCCTTCTGGACGTGCTCATGCCCGGCATCGACGGCTACGAGGCGATGCAGCGCCTGATGCGCGATGACCGCACGAAGCAG
This sequence comes from Eubacteriales Family XIII. Incertae Sedis bacterium, assembly GCA_031276135.1. Classification (GTDB taxonomy): domain Bacteria; phylum Bacillota; class Clostridia; order Peptostreptococcales; family Anaerovoracaceae; genus JAITLA01. The sequence goes on from JAISNR010000020.1 coordinate 14,200, forward strand.
ATCCCCGTCATATTTCTGACATCGAAAACGGACACGGGCAGCGAGATGGAAGGACTCTCGCTCGGTGCCGTGGATTACATCACAAAGCCCTTTGTCCCGCAACTCCTGCTGAAACGCGTCGAAACGCACATGCTCATGGAAGCGCAGAAGGAGGAGCTGAAATACATCAACGCCAACCTCGAGCGCATCGTGCGAGAAAAGACGAGCGCCGTGGTGGAGTTGCAAAACGCCGTGCTTGCGACGGTCAGCGAGCTCGTCGAGTGCAGGGACGACGTTACGGGCGGGCATGTGGAGCGCACCGCGCACACCATGCGCCGGCTCGTCAGGACGATGATGGATCAGGGCGTATATCTCGACGAACTCGCGTCTTGGGACATCGAATTGTTCTTGCAGTCGTCCCAGTTGCACGACGTGGGTAAAATATCCATACATGACAATATATTGCTTAAACCCGCCAAGCTGACGGATGAAGAGTTCGAAGAGATGAAAAATCACGCCATATTCGGCGAGGAGATCATAGACAGAATACAGAGGAACACGCAGGAGAGCGCATTTTTGACGCATGCGAAGATCATGGCGGGTTCGCATCACGAAAAGTGGGACGGTTCCGGATATCCGCGCGGCATGCGCGGCGAAAACATTCCCTTGCAGGGACGGATCATGGCCATTGCCGACGTCTACGACGCGCTGGTGTCCAAGCGTCCGTACAAGGAACCGTTTTCGCACGAAAAGGCCATGCAGATCATGCGGGAATCGAGGGGCAATCACTTCGATCCCGCCATTCTGGACGCCTTTATCTCCGCATTTGTTCATCTGGTGCACTCGGCCTGATATCGTTTTTCGCCGGCGGTTCGGGTATGGCTCGGAGAGGATTTTCCGCAAATATGAAGATTTTGTTTGCCGCGAGCGAAGCGCATCCGTTTTTCACCTGCGACGGCTCCGGCGCGCTTGCCGGCAGTCTGCCGGCGGTTCTGCGGCGCCGCCGCGCGGATGTCCGCGCGGTGTTGCCGCTGTACGGAGATCTGAGCGAAGCGTGGCGCGGCAGATTGAAACACGTCGCGAGTTTTGTCGTTCCCGTGGGTTGGCGCAACCAGTACTGCGGCCTGTTCGAGCTGGTTTGGCAGGACGTCACTTGGTATTTTTTGGATAACGAGTACTATTTCAAGCGGCAGGGTCTCTACGGGTTTTACGACGACGGCGAACGCTTCGCGTTCTTTTCGCGCGCCGTGCTGGAAACCATTTCTAATATCGATTTCGATCCCGACGTCCTGCACTGCAACGATTGGCAGACGGCCCTCGTGCCCGTGTATCTGAACCTGTACTTCCGGCATCTTGAAAAATTCGCCCGGTTGAAGACCGTGTTCACCGTCTTGGACATCAAACGCCAGTGCATATACGATTCCGAGATCTTGGAGGGCACTCTGGGCATAGAGCGTGAGAATGCGCACGTATTGGAATACGGCGGCGTTGTGAACTTCACGAAGGGCGCGATAGAGTCCGCCGATATCGTCAGCACCGTTTCGCCGTCCTATGCGCGCGAGCTTTTGGAACCCGATTCCCCGCACGGCCTCGAGGACTTTCTGAGGAAGAAGCGTCATAAGATATGCGGGATATTGAACGGCATCGACATCGGCCTGTACAACCCGCTGGCGGATCCGCATATCGCCGCGAATTACGGGCCGGACGATTTCAAGGAAGGCAAGCGAATCTGCAAGGAGGCGCTCTGCGGTGCGCTCGGTCTGGCGAACGATCCGGAGAGCCCTCTGCTCGGCGTGTTTGCGGCGACGGAGGACGGTCTGCGCATGCTTCGCGCATTGGCGGAACCGCTTCTCGGCGCCGGCCTGCGGATCGTCGCCGCCATCGGCGCGGCGGACGGCGAACCCGCGGATTTTCTCCGCGCGCTCGCCGCCCGCGAACCCGGAAAGCCGGCCTTGTGCGCCGCGCCTTCCGAGGCGGAAGAACACGCGATATACGCGGGCTGCGACATGCTTCTCCTGCCGGACTGCGCAGACCCCTGCGCTTTCGGGCAGATGGCGGCGCTCCGTTACGGAACCCTGCCCATCGTCCGGAACACGGGCGGGTTTCGCGATACGGTCCGCGAGGCCGCGGGCGGTTTCGGCAACGGTTTCACATTTGACGCGTGCGAGCCGTCCGCGATATCGGATGCCTGTCTGCGCGCGAAAAGCGCCTACCGCGACGAAGCCGCTTGGAGCGATCTCGTGCGGAATGCGATGCTCTGCGACAACAGCTGGGCCACCGCGGCGTCGCGGTACATGGGCATGTACAGGCAGGCAATGACGCTTTGGTAGGCGGTCCGGCTTTGATGAAACAGATCTTTTGCAATAAACGAAAGAGCGCTTTCGGTTTTCCGTATGTGCCTTGGGGGAGGCGCGCTTTGGGGAATTCGAGAGGCAAAAGGGGAAGGGCACAATGAAATTGCATACGGTTGTAAAGGCAAACATACGGCAGCTGATGTTCGTGTTCGCCTCGTTCTTGCTGATGGTGATCGTCAGTTGCCTGTTTATGAACCGAATCGTGCGTTCGGAGATCTCCGCCGCCGCGCTTGAGATGTTGTCGAGAACGGAGATCAGCGTATACTCCACGCTGCGCGAGGTCGAGATATCCGCGCTCAACATCTCCGTCGACCTGCAGGATCGTCTGGATGCGGGACAGTCGCCGGAAGAGATCGAAGCGTATTTGACGCGTCTGAATCATGAGATAAACGCCTCGGACGAAAGGGCGACGGCCCTCATGTCCGTGAGCGGATGGATAAAAAATGCATTCAGGAGCAGCGTGAATCGAGCGCTGCCCGCCGATTACGATCCCAAGACGCGCCCGTGGTACAAAGCCGCGCGCGCCGCAAACGGCCGCATCGCGTTTACGGGACCCTACGTCGATCTGCGCACGGGTGAGAACGTCGTTTCCTTTTCGAAGAGTCTGCGCAGTGCGGACGGAGAGGACTTTGGCGTCCTCGTTCTCGATCTGGACCCGAAAGCGCTGTGGGAAAACGTCGCGTCTTTGCAATTTGAGAACGGCGGCTGCGGCATGATCTTGGACGCAGACGGCAACATCGTCGCGCATCCCGACAAGAATCTGATGAATTCGCCCTTGGGTGCGGTCGGCGAGGGATACGCGCAGATCGCGGAACGGATACGGGCGGGCGAGGTTTCGATTTCCGCCGAGAACGTCTTCAATTTCTCCGGAAAGCGCATGTTCGCTGTCTTTCAGAGGATGCAGAACGGCCTGTACGTCGGCATAGCGTTGCCGATGAGCAACTACTACAGCGACATGTATCTGATGGCGGCGGCGCTGATCCTGCCGGGCGTGGCCTCCATGGCGGTCATCGATTGTTTCCTGTTGCGCCTCAGCATGGAAAAACTGCACTCCGAGGAGGAGAATGCGGGAAAATCGTCCTTTCTTGCCAAAATGAGCCACGAAATACGCACGCCGTTGAATTCGATTTTGGGCATGTCGGAGCTGGTTTTGCGCAAGGACATTCCGCGCGATCTGTTTGAGTATGTTTCCATCATACGCCAGGCGGGCAACAACCTGCTTGCGATCATCAACGACATCCTGGACTTTTCAAAGATAGAGGCGGGACAGCTCGAGATAGGCTGCGAGAAGTATTCGTTTGCCTCCCTGATCAACGATGTGGTCAACGTGATACGCGTGCGTCTGCTCGACAAGCCCGTCGTGTTCTCCGTCAAAGCAGACAGCAACATACCGGACGTTCTGATGGGAGATGAAGTGCGCGTCAGACAGATCCTGCTGAACCTGCTGGGCAACGCGGTCAAGTATACGCAGGAGGGACACATCTCTCTGGATGTGGCGTCCTCGGAGGAAGAAGGCGGAAACGTGCGCCTCATCTTCCGCATAGAGGACAGCGGCGTGGGCATCCGGGAAAGCGATCTGGGCAAACTCTTTCGGGATTTTACGCGCATCAACGTCCCGCACGATCGCGAAGTGGAGGGGACGGGCCTCGGCTTGGTCATATCGCGCAGCCTGTGCCGGTCCATGGGCGGCGACATATCCGTGCAGAGCGAATACGGGAAGGGTTCCGTGTTCACGGCCGTGGTTTTGCAGGCGCGCGGCGGCACGGGGAAGCTCGCCTTCGTGGAAAAGGCTTCGGAGAAGCGCGTACTGGTCTACGAGGACCGGCCGATTTGTCTGGACGCGCTCGTCTGCGCGATGACGGGCCTTGGCATCTATCCCGTGTGCGCGCAGAATCCCGCCGAATTCAAGCTCGCCCTCACGAACGGCGACTACGATTTCGCTTTCATATCCTCGAGATACGCGGCGGACTGCGCGTTCGCGCTCGGCGGGAGCAAATCGCCCACCGTGCTCGTGAGCATGATCGAGCTGGGAGAAGTCGTATCCTACAAGGATGCGCACAGCATCACGATGCCGATCTTCTGTACGGGCGTGGCGAACATCCTGAACAACACGGCGGATCACGCTTTCCCGTGCAATGTGCGCCGCGCGCATTTTCTGGCGCCGGACGTCAAGGTGCTGATCGTGGACGACATCTCGACGAATCTGCGGGTTTCAAAGGAACTGATGGCGCTGTACGGCATGGATATCCACACCTGTCTCAGCGGCGCGGAGGCGATCGAGCTCGTGCGCGCGAACCGCTACGACATCGTGTTCATGGATCACATGATGCCGGATATGGACGGCGTGGAAACGGCGGCGGCGATCCGCGCCATAGACAAAAACAACCTTTATTATCAAAATATTCCAATAATCGCCTTGACCGCAAACGCGGTGGCGGGACAGCGCGAGATGTTCCTGCAAAGCGGCATGAACGGTTTTCTCGCAAAACCCATAGAGATGCAGAAGCTGGACGCCGTGCTGAATGAGTGGATACCCGAGAGCAGGCGGCGCGAAACGGAGGTGACGGCAAACGGCGTTCCGGAAACGGAGCGGCTCGGATTCTTTGAGATAGAGGGCGTGTCCATAGAGACGGGGCTCCGCAATTCCGGGGGTTCGGTCGCGGCTTACGCGGATATCCTCATGGATTTTTGCCGCGATGCCGAAGAGCGCGCGGAACAGATCGAACAATGTCTGCGGGAGGAGAACATCGGCCTGTATCTCACCTTGGTGCACGCGCTGAAAGGCGCGGCCCGCAGCGTGGGCGCCGCCGAGTTTGCCGAGTTTGCCGCCCGCATGGAGGAAGCGGCGCAAAACGGCGACGCAGAGGTCATCGATGCCATGACGGGAAAACTGCTCGCGGCGCTGCGAAAGCTGACGAATGAAATCCGAACGGCGCTGGACGACCGCCTTGCCGGAGATGCGGCACAGCCGTCGGACCGGCTTTCCGCCGCGCAGCTCACGGGGCTGAAATCGGCGCTGGCCGATATGGATATCGCGACGGTGAACGAACGCATGCTGGCATACGCGGGTCTTTCGCTCGACCCCAAAACCCGAAAAGAACTGTCGGAAATCGAACGGTTGATTCTGCTCTTCGAGTACGACGCAGCCGTGCGGCGAATCGATCTGCTGATCGGCGCGACGCCCGAAATATGAGGGGGCGCGCATATGAATACCGATCTACGGAAAGCCGCAGAGTTGCGGAACGACGCGATTCGTTGCAATAACCGTTTGCGTTTTATTATTGAAGAATTGTTCGCGCACATTCAAAAAAACCGCGATTTGACCGAAGAACTAAAAGGCAGATCCTTCGCGCGACGCCTGTCCGACCTGTTCAGCGGCAGAAGACGCTCGATTCGGAATGAGATCAACCGGAACGCGGCGTACATCAACGTCTGCCTTCTCGACGCGCTGCGGGAGATCAACGAGAGGAACCGCATCAATCTCGATGCGTTGGCCTTTGTCAAGCGCCTGTCGGCGGAGATGCGCGAAACGGCGGAATGCGATCTTTCCGAGCATTCCGCCCGTCCGCCGCACACGACGGGGCCCTGAGGCCACATAAAAAAAAGAGATTGTATTGCTCGGGCTATTGATTGTTCAGTGGCAGAGTAGTAAAATATATGCAGACACAAACAACAGGCCCACAAACAACAGAGAATCGGCGCAACAAGGAGGTGTCGGAATGAAGAACATGAAAATCAAAACGAAGCTGGTGGCGGGCTTCCTGCTCATCGCGCTCTTGACGGCGGTCGTCGGGGGCGTCGGAATCCGCTCGCTCAGGACGATGTCGTCGGAAACCCAATTGCTCAACGCGCGCACGACCATGGCGATTATCTCGGCGCGGCTTGCGCGCAATGCGAACCAGCAGCGCGCGGCCTATCTGGGCATGACGGCGTTCGACGAGATCGGCGACTACGACACCGCCGACGGCTACAAAGAAACCCTGAGATCGCTCATAACCGAATTTGACGAGTATATAGAAGATCTGGAAGCTCGCCTCACCACGGAGGACGGCAAGCGCTTGCTGGGCAACATCAAAACCTCCTACGCGGAGTTCTCCGGCCTGCGCGACGAATTCGTCGCGGTCATGGACAAGGTCGCCGCGTCCCGCGTCGCCGTCGACGAGGTTTCCGAATCCGAGGACGGGAACACGGGCGCGAGCAACAGCGCGCGGAAGGAGGTGCGGGAGTCCCTGCTGGCCGTCGTGGACTCCGTCGCGCCGCTTACGGATGCCATCGCCGCGCTGACCGATTTCATCAATGATATAACGGACCGGCAGGCCTTGGACGTGGCTGACCTCGGCAGGGACGTGACCCTCCTGTCCGCCGTCCTCCTCTTCGTGGCCCTCGTCGCCGCCGTCATTTTGGGCTTCTTCCTCGCGAACGGCATCTCAAGGCCCGTGAACCTGATGATGGGACTTTTGCAGCAGGTGGGCGAAACGGGCAGTCTTGTTTTCTCGGATGAGACCAAGAACAGGACGCGCACGGCCGCCCAATACAAGGACGAGGTGTCCCGCTCCCTCGCCGCCTTCGTCAAGATGATGGATCAGATGGTCTACTACGGAGAGGCTCTGGAAACGGTGGCCTCCCGCGATCTGACCCTGCGCGTGAAGACCCTGGGCGCGAAGGATACGATCGGCAACGCGCTTGTGACGATGGTGAACAACCTGAACGAGATGTTTGCCGAGATCAACACCGCGTCGGAACAGGTGTCCGGCGGTTCGCAGCAGATCGCGAACGGTGCGCAGAGCCTCGCGCAGGGCGCTTCGGAGCAGGCCGCATCCGTCGAACAGCTCTCCGCCGCCATCGCCGAGGTGTCCGCGTCCGTCAGGGACGCGGCGGCGTCCGCGCGGAACGCCGCGGAGATGACGGACGGCATCCGCAGCAAGGCGGAGCGGGGTTCCGAGCAGATGAGCGCCATGATGGAGGCCGTGCAGGCGATCAACGACGCGTCGCAGAACATCGGCAAGGTGATCAAGGTGATCGACGACATCGCCTTCCAGACGAACATCCTCGCGCTCAACGCGGCCGTCGAAGCGGCGCGCGCGGGCGCTGCGGGCAGGGGTTTCGCGGTCGTCGCGGAGGAGGTCCGGAATCTGGCCGCGAAGAGCGCGGAGGCCGCGCAGGACACGGAGGCCCTCATCGAGAATTCGATCAACAAGGCCGTCCTCGGCGTCAAAATCGCAAATGAAACGAACGAATCCCTGGTTGAGATCGTCGACGGCATCGTGAGTTCCAGCCGCATAGCCGGCGAGATCGCGGAGAGCGCGGACCGGCAGTACGCCGCGATCGGAGAGATCAACACGGGCATAGATCAGGTGTCGCAGGTCGTCCAGCAGAACAGCGCGACGGCGGAGGAGAGCGCTGCGGCGTCGGAAGAGCTCAGCGGACAGTCCTCGATGCTGAGCAACCTGATCGGGCAGTTCAAGCTGCGGGACGCTTCGGGGCCCTATCTGTCACACGCGCGGGAAGAGGCGCTGGAATCCGGCACGCAGGACACGCCGCAGATCGTTCTCGACGCGAAATCCTACGGCGGGAATTATGACAAATATTAAAATATGTGCTAAAATTTATGCGACAGGGAGGGGTATGACGTGATTCGGATGCTTACGGCCTGCACGCAGGAGGTCGATTTCCCGGACGAGGCGCTGGATGAGATATTGGCGCAACTGGATATCGAAAACGCTCTGTTGAAACATTCTGCGGGGATACTCCATTGCGGATATGCGTTCGTGGAATCCGGCTTTGTGCCCCTGCTCTGCGAGAGACTTCCGTTTGAGATTGTGGGCTTCACGACGATCGCCTGTGCGACAGGGGAGGATTTCGGATCCGATATGCTGTCCCTGTCGGTCTTGACGAGCGACGACGTCCTGTTTTCCGTTGCGCATTCGGCGTCCTTTGATTTGCGCGACATCGCCGGCCCGCTCGGCGCGGCGTACCGCCGCGCCGAGGCCGCGCTGCCGGCCCGGCCCGCTCTCGTGTTGGCGCAGTTTCCGCTCGATCTGTCGATCGGCGTCTCTCAGATGCTCAACGCGATCATCGCGGTCGCGGACGGCGTGCCCGTGTTCGGCTCGCTGCCCTGCGATGCGACCCCGGATTATCACAACAGCGTTGTGATCTGCAACGGCGAGGTCTTTCCGCACGCGGCCGCGCTCCTTTTGCTGTGCGGAAATGTGCGGCCGCGTTTCTTTGTGGAGAATGTGTGCCACTCCGAGGACATGCAGGAGCAGTACGGGATCATCACGGAATCCGACGATTGTGTGCTCAAGCGGATAAACGATATGCCTTTCTTGGATTACATAGAGGAGATTGGGATATCGAGGGAGGTTCTGCAAGAAGTAAAGGCTTTCCCCGTGCCTTTCAAGGTCAATTACAACGAAGGCACGAAGAGTCTCATCCGCGTTCTGTACAGCGTCACCTCCGAAGGCCATGCCGTGTTCGCGAGCGAGATGCCCGCGGGCGGTTCCATCGCCATGCAGCGCTTCAATTACGACAGCGTCATGGAAACCGTCGAGAACATGTTGGACTTGCTCCGGTCGCTGCGGGACGTTTCCGGCGTGTTCCTGTATTCGTGTGTCGGAAGAAATTTCCAACTAGGAGGAAAAGCGGAGGACGAGATGCTCAGGATTCGGGCGCGGCTGAACGGAAAAATGCCCTATCATCTGTGCTATGCGGGCGGCGAAGTATGCCCGTTGAAGGATGAAACGGGCGTGTTTGTGAATCATTCGCACAGTTATTCGCTCGTCGCATGCGTTCTTTAAATGTTCCGGAGTGAAAAAATGATGAAGCCGCTTTCTTTGAACAGTGCGCCCCTGCTCGGCGTCGCAATGGACATGCCCTTGGAGAATTTGTCGACGGAGGATCTGTTTTCGCTCGTGCGCGACCTGATCAAGGAAAACAGAAAGCTTTCCCGTCAGGCCGCCGGGCTCCGCGAACGCATGAAGAAGCTGGAAGTGTTCGATTCCATCCTCGAAACCGTCGAAACGGTCCATCTGGCGGAACGGCACAAGATGGAGAAATACATGCGGCTTCTGCTTGAGAACAGCCGCAACATCGTCTTGTTTCTGGATCGGAACGGCCGCTTGGTCTATTGCACGCACATATTCCTGAAATTGTTCGGCATCCCGTCGGCCGACGCGGTCAAGGGGCGGACTTTGCAGGAGGTCTACGGGCGCTTTGTCGATGAAAAGCATGCCGCCGCCGTCACGGAAGCCTTTCGGGAGGTTTCCGAAAAGCTGACGCCCTTCGAGAACGACATCGACGCGAGGGTGCACAATGCGTCCGGGGAGGAGGAATGCCGCCCCTATACGATCATGATCACGCCCTTTCCGGGTGAAAACGGCGGATTCGGCGGCGCCGTTCTGCTCTACCACGACACGACCGACGTGCAGGCGCGGATTCTGGCGGAGGACGCCAACGCCGCGAAGGATCAGTTCATCGCCAACGTGAGCCACGAAATCAGGACGCCGCTCAACACGATTCTGGGTCTTTCCGAATTGGAACTGCGAAAGGAGCTGCCGGAGGATACGAGCGCCAATCTCGACAGGATATACGGCGCAGGCAAGACCTTGCTCGGTCTCATCAACGATATCTTGGACGTTTCGAAGATACGGTCCGGGAAATTCGAACTGTCCGAAAGCGAATACAGCGTCTTGGACATGTTGCGCGAATCGATCGATCTGAATGTCGTGCGCATAACGGACAAGCCCATCGTTTTCGAGGTGGACGTGGACGGAAACATCCCGCACCGACTGTACGGCGACGGGATGCGCGTAAAGCAGATCCTGAACAATCTTCTCTCCAATGCCTTCAAATTCACGGAAAAGGGTGTCGTCGGTCTGCGCGTTTCGTTTGAGCCGGACGGTGAGGACGTCAGGCTTGCCTTTGCCGTGCGCGATACGGGCAGGGGCATAAAGCGCGCGGATATGGGCGAGCTTTTCAAAAGTTACAACCAGTTTGAAGCTGCGCCGAATCAAAAGCTCGAGGGCAGCGGTCTGGGTCTGTCCATCTGCAAATGTCTGGCGGAAATGATGGGCGGTTCGGTCGGCGTGGAGAGCGAGTACGGCAAGGGGTCCGTGTTCACGGCCGAAATAAAGCAGCGCGTGGCGGACGGGACGCCCATAGGCGCGGATGCCGCGCGGGATTTGCGGGCGTTTCGCTTCGCGAAGCGTTTTTGCCGCGACACCTGTGCCGTGAGCGTATTCGTACCCGAAGGCAGGGTGCTGGTGGTGGACGACGTGTCCGCAAATCTGGATGTCGCCAAGGGTCTGCTGTCATGCTACGGACTGACTGCGGACTGTGCGTCCGGCGGTGCGGAGGCGCTTGCGATGATCCGGCGCGCCGATGTTCCCTACGATTTGATTTTCATGGATCACATGATGCCGCATATGGACGGTCTGGAAACGGTGCGCGCCATACGGAGCGAACGCGGCGGCGCACATGCCAAGACGCCCATCGTCATGCTGACGGCGAATGTCGTGGCGGGCCGCAGGGAGATGTTCCTGCGCTCCGGGGCCGACGATTTCCTTGAGAAACCGATCGGCGTCGCGAAGCTGGACGATATGCTCAGGCGGTGGATGCCCCAAGAAAAGCAGTTGGCTCCGCTTGCATGCAAGTCGGGCGGGGCGGACGAAAACGCGCGCGCCGCCGATCTTCCGGCCATACCGGGTCTGGATGTCGATTGCGGTCTTGCCAATTCCGGCGGTTCCTGCGCACTTTACAGGAACGTGCTCGCATCCTTTTGCCGCAATGTGGATGAAAAGGCGGCGCAGATCGAAAGCAGTGCGGCGGCGGGTGATTTTAAGCTGTACACCACGCTGGTCCACGGCATCAGGGGAGCGGCCGCCTCCGTCGGCGCAAACGCGGCGGCGTCTTTCGCGGAGAGTCTGGAAACGGCGGGGGAGAATGCGGACCTTGCGGTGATCGCCGCCCGGACGGGAGAGTTTCTCTCCGGGCTCGCGGACTTGGCGCGCAGCATTCGCGCCGCGACCGCAAACCGCGCGGCGGATGTGCCGGGAGATGAAGCGGCGGTCTGTTTGCATATGGCAGATCTGAAAAAGGCCCTGCTCGACATGGATATCCAAGCGGTCAACGCGCTGATGGCGGAATACGCGGCCCTGCCGCTCGATGAAAAGACGCGGGAATCGGTATTCGAGATAGAGGAACGCATCCTGCTGTTTGAGTACGACGCGGCGATCGGCATCATAGACGCCCTGCTGCGGGGAAGTGAAAACATCTGTTGATTCATCCGCATATTTTTGATAGAATTAGGCGATAACCGAAAAACGACGATCTGCGAATGTGCAATGTCTTATAATTGGCACGGGGGCCGCGCCGCATGCTGGGATACATCACGCCGGAGAAGGGCGAACTGAAGCTGCGGGAGTTCGAGGTCTACGGCGCGTACTACTGCGGGATATGCCGCGCGGTGGGCGCGCGCCGCGGCCCGCTCCCGCGGCTTCTGCTGAGCTATGATTTCGCGTTCCTCGCGCTGCTGCTCTCTGCGGTGTTCGACGCGCCCGACGCGCTCACGCCGTTCAGGTGCCCCGTGCATCCCATGAGGAAGCGCGCCGTCGCGAAGCCTTCGCCCGTCATGGAGTACGCGGCCGACATGATGCTGCTGTCGGCGTATTACAAGCTGCGGGACGACCGGCTGGACGAGCGCGGTCTGCGCGGTTTGCGCGGCTCTGCGGGAGAGCTTTTTCTGCGCGGCGCCGTTCGTGGGATTCGCGAAAGCCATCCGGACAAGTCGCGCGAGCTCGACGCGTGCATGCGGGAGCTCGACCGGATCGAGAGGGAATCCTGCGCCTCGTTCGACCGCGCCGCGGAGCCTTTCGCGCGCTTCATGGGCGAGATGCTCGATTACGACGGGCCCGCGAAGCCGGACTTGCCGCCTAAGCGGGCGGGCAACGCGCGCCACGCGCTCAGGCGCATGGGGCACAGCCTCGGGAAGTGGATCTATCTGATCGACGCCTACGACGACGCGGAGGCGGACCTGCGCCGGGGCGTCTACAACCCGCTGACGCTCTGCCATGGCTTCGGCCTTGCGGAGAACGCGGGCGAGAGTGCGGCGCGGTTTCGGGAGCGGATCGCCGAGCGCGTGCGTTTTGCCGCCACGCTGTACCTTTCGGAGCTGGCGGAGCTCGCCGCCCTGTTGCCGATCGAGAAGAACAAGGGCATTCTGGAGAACATCATCTATATGGGTTTGTTGCGGCGCACGGAGGAAATCGTGGGCGGAAACGGGCAAAAAAGGAAAGGAATATGAACAACCCTTACGAAACACTGGGCATCAAGGAGGGCGCGAGCAAGGAGGAGATCAAGGCCGCGTACAAGGCGCAGGTCAAGAAATACCACCCGGACAGGCATCAGGACAATCCGCTCTACGAGCTGGCCGAGGAGAAACTTCAAGAGATCAACGAAGCCTACGAGTATCTGATGAAAAACGGGGGCGGCGCGTCGCGCGGCGGAGGCGGAAGCGGTTTCGGAAGCCGCGCCGGAAGTGCCGGAAGCGGAGCGGCGTCCACGCCCGAATTCCAAGACGTGCGCGGCGCGATCGACCGCGGCGACCTTGCGCGCGCGCAGGAGATCCTGAGCGGGAGCGCTGTGCGAAACGGAGAATGGTATTTTCTCACGGCGATGTTGAACCTGCGGCGCGGCTGGTATGACGAGGCCGTGGCGAACCTCCGGACGGCGATTTCCATGGAACCCTCGAATTTCGAATACCGCAGCGCGATGAACAACCTCATGTCGCGGACGGGCGGGTATCGCAACGCCGCTTACGGCAGGGGCTATCAGGACGGAAACAGTCAACTCTGCCAGTTCCTTCAATGCTGGTGCTGTGCGGATATGCTCTGCGACTGCATATGACGGCGCCGATGCCGCAGATCCGGGTCGCCGCGCACGCGGGCTACTGCTTCGGCGTGAAGCGGACGCTCGACATGGCGGAAAAGGCGCTTTCGGACGCGCGCGCGCGGCGGGTGTACGCCTGCGGGCCGCTGATCCACAACGAAGCCGTCATGCGGGAGCTCGCGCTGCGCGGGCTGCGCTTCATAGAACGCCCGGACGAGGCGGAGAGCGGCGGCGCGCTGATCGTCCGTTCGCACGGCGAGGCCGAGGAATTCTACGCGAGGGCCGCAGAAAGGGGCCTTGCGATCATCGACGCGACCTGTCCCTTTGTGAAGCGCATACACGGCCTCGTGCGGGAGGCCCGGGCGCGCGGAAAGACGATCGTGATCCTGGGCGACGCGCGGCATCCGGAGGTCGCGGGCATAAACGGATGGTGCGGCAAGGAGGCCGTGATCGTAAAGGACGCGGACGAAGCTTCGCGGGTGGAGGGGGACAGGCTTTTCGCGGTCGCGCAGACGACGACGGCGCAGGCGGATTTCGACGCGATCGCGGCGCGGCTCGCGCGCCCCGGGCGGGAGCTCGAATTGCGAAACACGATCTGCGATGCGACGCGCAAGCGGCAGGAGAGCTGCCGCAGACTCGCCTCGGAATCGGATGCGATGCTCGTGATCGGCGGCAGAAACAGCGCGAATACGCAAAAATTGTTTGAAATTTCCATGTGTATTTGCAAAAATTCGCATTTTATTGAAAATATAAATGATTTGCCATTGAAAGCGTTGCGAAAATGTAATACAATAGGGATTGCAGCGGGTGCTTCGACGCCCGATCGCATGATTAAGGAGGTTATTGCCAACATGACATTTAACACCGGAAATGATGAGAGCACTGAAAAGACAATGGATGATTTCATGGAGGAAATCGAAAAGTCCCTGCGGCTCCC
>JAISNR010000074.1 GCA_031276135.1 Eubacteriales Family XIII. Incertae Sedis bacterium
CGAAAACGAACAGGGCATCCTGCGCAGATTCAACGCGCTCGTCACGGCCAAGACGGCCGATGAGATCAACTTGCACGCGCGCGGCGTCATCCAACTGTTGAAACAGGGCGAAATCAAGCTCGACTATGTCAGGTTCGCGAAGGATCTGTATAATCTGCAATTCAGCTCCGAATCCGCGAAGCATGTTCAACGGAGATGGGGCCGGGATTTCTATCACGTCGACAACAAAAGCAAAAGCGAAAGCGAGAGCAAAAACAAAGGAGGAAGCGATGCATAGGACGATTATCGATTTTCACGTGATCCAGACGGTACCGCCGAGCAACATCAACAGGGACGACACGGGCAGCCCCAAGTCGGCCATATACGGGGGCGTGCGGCGCGCGCGCGTATCGAGTCAGGCTTGGAAGAAGGCGATACGGAGCATGTTCCGAGAGCATTTCGCGGAAGAAGAACTCGCGATGCGCACGAAGAAGATCGTGGATTTGGTGGCGAAGGAAATCCGAAAGGCGGACGCGGACATATCCGAGGGCGATGCCATGAATCTGGCCGAGAAGGCCATCAACGCGACGGGCGTAAAGACGAAGGACAAGGAAGCGCAGGCCCTGTTCTTCCTGAGCGCGACGCAGGCGGCTTCGCTGGGGCGCCTCGCTGCGGAGGCGGCGCGAAACGGCGTCGAGATCGACAAGACCGCGGCGAAGGAAGCCCTGAACAGAAAGGAGCATTCTGTTGAAATCGCGCTGTTCGGCCGCATGGTCGCCGACGATCCGTCGCTGAACGCGGATGCGGCGGCGCAGGTCGCGCACGGCATCTCCGTGCACAAGGTGGAAAACGAATACGATTTCTACACGGCCGTGGACGACGTGAAGGAGCGCGACGAAGCGGCGGCGGACGCCGGCGCGGGAATGCTCGGAACCATAGAATTCAATTCCTCCACGCTGTATCGCTACGCGACGGTGTTCGCGGATCTGCTGTACGAGGAGTTGGCGAACGACGCGGACGTGACGGCGAAAGCCGTTTCCGAATTCGCGCGGGGCTTCATCGCCTCCATGCCGACGGGCAAGCAGAACAGCTTCGCCAATCACACGCCGCCCTACGCGGCGCTCGTCACGATCCGCGAGGATCGACCCTTGAATTTCGTCGGCGCCTTTGAAAAACCGGTCGAACCCTCGGGCGAGGGCTTTGCTCGCGGAGCGACGCAAAAGCTCGCGGATCATGCCGGCGACATATACCGTTCGTTCGCGAAGGCGCCCCTGCGCTCCTACATCGTGGCGCTCGACGACGCCGCAAGGATACTCGCGGAACAGAAAAACCAAGACGGCGGCGCCTGCGAGAGAGTCGATCTCGACGGGTTGACGAAAGCGCTCGCAAGCGAGGTGCAAGCGCGCGTCGGCGGCGCTTCGGGCGCGCGGCCGGAAAGCGCGGAGTAAAACAATGAGTACGCTTTTGTTGCGGCTGGCCGCCCCCTTGCAGGCCTGGGGCACCGATTCAAAATTCAACCGCAGGACGACGAACCGCGAGCCGACGAAAAGCGGGGTGATCGGTCTGTCCGCCGCCGCGCTCGGCTGTGGCCGGGACGACTCCGTCGAAGAATTGTCGGAGCTTCGCTTCGCGGTGCGCATCGACCAGGCCGGAAAGCTCATGAAGGACTTCCACACGGCGCACACATTCGGAAAAAAGAAACAAGCGGCATTCATATCCGATCGGTATTATCTGGCGGATGCGGTTTTCCTCGCCGGCCTCGAGGGGCCGCGCGATCTGCTTGAGAAAATCGAAGCGGCGCTCCAAAACCCCGTGTTCCCGCTGTCTTTGGGGCGAAGATCCTGCCCGCCCACCGAACCGCTCGTGCTCGGCATCGTCGAAAAACCCCTGCTGGACGCGCTGCGGGAAGCGCCCTGGCACGCCTCCGATTGGTACAAGACCGGGCAGCCCGAAAACGTGCATCTCGAAATCGTAAGGGACGCCGATTTCGGCGAGCCCGGCAGCTTTGAAAGGCGGGATTTGCCGCTCAGCTTTTCGCAAAGACATCGGCAATACGCGTTCAGGAGTGTTTTTTCGGACATGCGCGCCGTTTCGGTGGAAAACGAATTGGCGGCGCGCGCCCGCACGGGCGAAGCGAGCGCGGACGACCGGATGCGGACGGAGCACGATCCCTTCGGCGGATTGGAGGTTGAAGATGTATCTATCCAGGGTTGAAGTCAACAAACAGCGCATCGAAACGAAGCGCGCGCTGATGAACCCGCAGGTCATGCACGCGTCGGTCAAGGCTTGCTTCCCCGAATCCGACGAGCGAATCCTGTGGCGCGCGGACACCCTTGGTCACAATTTGTACATTCTCATCGCCGCTCCGACCAAGCCGGATTTCACAACCTTCATCCGGCAATACGGCTGGCCCGCGAGCGGACAATCCGGAGAATCAAGGGATTACGCGAAGTTTCTGGATCGAATCGCGGCGGGTTCGGGATGGAGGTTTCGCCTCACGGCCAATCCGGTGCACACCGTCAAGGACAAAATTTACGCGCACGTCACCGCGGCCGAACAGCGAAAATGGCTCTTCGACCGCGCCGAACGCAACGGTTTCGCCCTGCGGGAGGACGCGTTCGACGTGGTTTACCGCGATGTGATCCGTTTTTTCAAAGGCAACAAGCCGGACGTGCGCAAGGTGACGCTTGCGCGGGCCTCCTTCGAGGGCGTTCTCATCGTCACGGACGCCGCGCTGTTCAGACGCGCCCTCACAAACGGCATCGGCCGCGCGAAAGCCTACGGCTGCGGCATGCTGACCGTCGTGGGCCTGTCGTGAGCGCGCACAAAGGCGCCCGAAAAGCGGAATTGCAGGAGCTTCCGCAGATACGGGAGCGCTTGTCGTTCCTGTATGTGGAAAGGTGCTTGATCAGCCGCCGCGACAACGCGATCACCGTCACGGACGAAAGGGGCGTCGTGCACGTTCCCGCGGCGGCGCTCGGCGTGATCCTGCTCGGCCCCGGCACGAATATCTCGCATCGCGCGATGGAACTAATCGGCGATGCGGGCGCAAGCGTCATATGGGTCGGCGAACGGGGTGTGCGCTACTATGCGCACGGCAGACCCCTCACGCATTCTTCGAGGCTGCTCATCGCGCAGGCCGCGCTCGTATCGAATACGCGCACGCGGCTCGCGGTCGCGCGCGACATGTATCGGCTGCGCTTTTTGAACGAGGACGTTTCAAAGCTGACCATGCAGCAGCTTCGCGGGCGCGAGGGTGCGAGGATACGCAAGGTCTACAAAAACGCTTCCAAAAAAACCGGCGTCGAATGGAACGGCCGCGCCTACGATCCCGACGACTTTGCGGCCGGCGACGCCGTCAATATGGCATTGTCCGCCGCGCACGCTTGCCTGTACGGCGTTGCGCACAGCGTGATCGTCGCGATGGGTTGCTCCCCGGGGCTCGGTTTTGTGCATACGGGGCATGAGCGCTCTTTCGTGTACGATATCGCGGATTTGTACAAGGCGGAGATCACGGTTCCCATCGCTTTTGAGGTCGCCGCATCGAATCCCGCAGACATAGGGGCCGTGACGAGGCGCGCCGTCCGGGATGCGATTTCCGACGGCAAAATCCTGGAAAGAGCCGCGCGGGACATCCGGAATCTGCTGCTTCGCGATGATGAAAGGGACGCCGACAACCCGGAGCGGGACGGCGCCTACGCGAGCATATTGAATTTGTGGGATGAAACGAACGGATTTGTCAAAAGCGGCGTGTCATATTTCGATCGTTCCGAATCGGAGTGCGAATCGACCGACACAGACCCGGATTTTGAACCGGTCGAAGGCTACGGGAACATATTGGAGGAATAACAAAATCATGGTCGTAATCATCCTGACGGACTGTCCTTTGACGCTGCGCGGCGATTTGACCAAATGGCTGCTTGAGATCAACGCGGGCGTGTTCGTCGGCCGAATCGGCAAACGCGTAAGGGAGCATCTGTGGGAACGGGTCGTCAAATTCGCGGGGAACGGCAGGGCCACCATGGTCTACGGCACGAACAATGAACAGCGTCTGGATTTCAGAACGCACGGAAACGTGTGGGAACCGATAGACTTTGACGGCATCAAGCTGATGATGCGACCCAATCCCGCGCGCGCGGAAAGCCCCTCCGGATTGAAACCCGGCTTCAGCGACGCGAGCAAACGGCGCACGGCAAAGCGCATGCGCGGCAGATCGTAAACGTCTGTCCTTAAGGCATTTAAGAAATTGG
>JAISNR010000087.1 GCA_031276135.1 Eubacteriales Family XIII. Incertae Sedis bacterium
GGGAAAACCGCGAAGAGCATACTCATTTCCTGCGGCGCAAGGCTTGCGCCGTTCGACATCGCCGAGATTCGGGACATCACCATGTACGACGAGCTTGAGCTTGACACCCTCGGCGACGAAAAGACCGCGCTGTTCATCATCATCAGCGACACCGACGACAGTTTTAATTTTTTGGTGTCAATGTGCTACACGCAACTGTTCAACCTTTTATGTGAAAAGGCCGACGACGTCTACGGCGGCAGGCTCCCCATCCACGTTCGGTGCCTCATCGATGAAGCCGCGAACATCGGGCAGATTCCCAAGCTGGAGAAGCTGATGGCGACCATCCGAAGCCGTGAAATCTCCGCTTGTCTTGTCCTGCAGGCGCAATCTCAGCTAAAGGCACTGTACAAGGACAACGCCGATACCATTGTCGGCAATTGTGATTCGGCCATTTTTCTCGGCGGCAAGGAAAAAACCACGCTGGAGGACTTGTCTAAAATTTTGGGCAAGGAAACCATTCACAGCGTGAGCACCAGCGAGACGAAGGGCAACAGCCCGTCCTACGGCAAGAATTATCAGCGGCTCGGCAAGGAACTGATGACGATGGACGAACTGGCGGTTTTAGAGGGAGATTCCTGCATCCTGCAGCTTCGCGGCGTGAGACCGTTCCTCAGCAAAAAGTACGACATCACGCGCCATCCGCTGTACCGCCGGCTTTCCGATTTCGACAAGCGCAACCGCTTCGACGTGACCAAGTATCTCTCAACCGCTTTGAAGGTTAAGCCTACGGACACGTTCGAGGTCATTGATGTGGAACTGCCCGAACCGCCGCCACCCGAAGCCTTCGCCGCGTAGCCCGCCGTTTCCCCCGTTCAAGGGGAGCGGCGGCTCTTTTCATTTCCCGGGTCAAACGGGCGCAAGCCCTGTGACAATCCCCGCGCCGTATGGCGGGGCAAAAAGTATTTCCCAAATTTTAGGAGGTTTTTGCATGAATTTCTTCACAGAGGCGATCAATACCCTCTCCATTCTCGTTGTGGCGCTTGGCGCCGGCCTCGGCGTCTGGGGCGTTATCAACCTTTTGGAAGGGTACGGAAACGACAATCCCGGCGCGAAAAGTCAGGGGATCAAGCAGCTAATGGCCGGCGGAGGCACAATTTTGATCGGGCTGAATTTGGTGCCGTTGCTGTCCGGTCTGTTCGGTTAACAACCATGAGTTGGCTGACCGATTGGTTCACGGACTGGCTCAACCGGAGCCTGATCGACGCGATCATGGAACGGTTCGACGGCATGTACGACTCAATCAACGCGCGGGTCGGCGAGATTGCCGTGGACGTCGGTCAGACACCGGAGTCATGGAACTCCGACGTCTACTCCATGATCAGGACTCTGTCCGAGACCGCCGTCATACCCATAGCCGGGATGATCCTCACGTTCGTGATGTGCCACGAACTGATCAGCATGATCATCGAGCGCAACAACATGCACGATTTCGAGATTTTCAACCTGTACAAATGGATTTTCAAAACTTTCGCCGCCGTCTACATTCTGACGCACACCTTTGACATCGTCATGGGCGTGTTCGGGCTGGCGCAGCAAGTGATCGGCAGCAGCGCGGGCGTGATCCGGGGCAGCCTGAACGTCGGCGCCGGGAGCGCCCTCGCGGACTTGCGGGTGATGCTGGAGGCGATGGGCACATGGGAACTCATCGGGCTGTGGCTGGAGACCTTCATCGTCAGCCTGTGTCTGCAGATTATGACCGTCGTGATTTTCATCATCATTTTCGGCCGTATGATCGAGATATACCTCACGGTTTCGGTCGCGCCCATCCCGCTGGCGACGATGGCCAACCGCGAGTGGGGGCAGATCGGAAACAACTACCTGAAGTCCCTGTTCGCGCTGGCGTTTCAGGGATTTCTCATCATGGTCTGCGTGGCGATTTACGCCGTGCTGGTGCAGAACATCCCGTCAAGCGGTAACGCGCATGCGGCCATATGGACGACGGCGGGCCATACCGCGCTTTTGTCCTGGGCGTTGCTGAAATCGGGGTCGCTGGCCAAGAGCGTGTTCTCCGCGCACTGATTTTTCATCGCAGTTTCCATATTAAACAATATCATTTTGAAGGAGGGTTTTTCAATGGCACAGGAACAAAACACCGCCGCGACCAAGATCGAGGCGCGGGCGTATCCCATCAAAAATCCGGGCAAGGGCAGCAACATGCTGGCTTACGCAAGTATCATCATTGACGACAAGTTCGCCGTGAGCGGTCTGCGCGTGCTTGCCGGCGAGAAAGGGCTGTTCGTGTCCATGCCGCAGACGCGGGACAACACGGGCAAATGGCGGGACATCTGCAATCCAATCATTCCCGAACTGCGCGGGCAGATTAACGAAAAGGTTTTGGACGAATTCGCCGCCGCGATTGACGCGCTGGCGAACGAGCGCGAGTCCACCGTGGCAAGGCTGCGCGACGCGGCAAAGACCGCGAAGGAGCGCCCCGCCGCGCCGCCGAAAGACAAAGCGGTCAAGAAGTCCGAGCCGGAACTGTGAGGAGGTGCGGCATGGCAAACGACGCAATACTGTGTCTGAACGGCGAAATAAAGCCCGGTGATTCGGTGATTTCCGTGGGCGGCGGCGCTTATCGTTATCTGATCGGCGAAGTTCGCTCAATTGACGGGTCCGAAACCACTGAGCACACGACCGGTATCCGTGTCGATTTCACCGTCTTTGATTATTACGACGACAGGATCGGAGAAATCGAAGCGGCGTTCGAGAAACTCCGCGGATATGCCGCAGCTTTTGAAGACTTGCCTCTGGACGACGCGATTGTGGCGCCGGGCACATTGATCCGCTTCGGCCCCAATGACATCAGCCGCGAGGAATTGGACATGATTCTTGAAAGCGAGGAAAGCGCCGCCGCATTCTGCGACGGCGAATTTGCGCGCCGGATGGGGATAGAAATCCCCGACTCCGCGCCGGAACGGAAGGGCTATGTCGTCGCGGAGTCGGACGGCGATGGATATATTCCCGGCGCGTTGCACATTGAGCGTAACGACAGTTTGTTCATGTACCCGAACGACAGCGAGGCGGCAAGAGCCGCCGAGGCGGACGGCGTCAAACTGATTTATGGGCTGCCGTATATCCCGGACGGCATGTATCTCGACACGCCGGAAAACCGCGCGCTCATCGGGCGCGTTTCCGAGGAAACGAGGCTTGCCATGCCGGCGACGGGGGAACTGCTGCGAAAACTCCATGCGCGTCTGGACGAGTGCTACGGCCGCTGGGAAAACGTGACGCGGATGCGCGACAAAAAGTTCCTGTTCGACGACGCGGAGTCAATCGCGGCGACCCGCCTGTCCTACGGGTATTTCAGGAACGAGTATGAGTTCACTGTGGGACGGGCGGAGTTCCTGCTCAAATTCGAGAACCCGCTTGATCTCCTGTCCGACCGCTGGGCGGACAGTGCGCTCCTTGTCGCCCGCCGCACCGCCAAGGCGGTTTTCGGCGACCGGAACCGGACGCCGGAGCATGGCGACTGCCGTCCGGCGTCGGAAGCGGCGAGGCAACCTCTGATCCAAACGCGGGAAGACGGCTTGACGTCCGTCCTCGACACCCTGCGCCGTGCGCGGGAGAATCCCCCGGAACACGCGCCTAACCCGGACCGGCCGGAACGGAATAAGCCCGATCATGACCTGTGAGAGGAGGAAAAATCATTGTGAATACGGAAAAACATATAACGCTCGGCAGTTTGTTTGACGGCATAGGGGGCTTCCCCCATGCCGGTTCTTTTTTCGGGATCGAGCCGCTGTGGGCAAGCGAAATACTAACCCAAGCGGTGTCGGTCACAAAGCGTCATTTTCCCGCGATGGAACACGTCGGCGACATTATGAAGCTTGACGGGGCGAAACTGCCGCCCGTGGGCATCATCACCTTCGGCTCGCCCTGTCAGGACCTTTCGACCGCCGGGCGGCGCGCCGGAATGGGCGGGGCGCGGTCGGGCCTGTTTTACGAAGCGATACGAATAATTGACGAAATGAGGAGGGCCACCGATGGCAAATACCCAACCCACGCCGTCTGGGAGAACGTCCCCGGCGCGCTCAGTTCGGGAAACCCGCGCGGAAGCGACTTTCGCGCCGTGCTTGAATCGTTCACAAAAACCGAAATTCCAATGCCTGCTTCCGGAAACTGGGCAAACGCCGGAATGGTGCGAAGCAAGGGAGTTAATCTCGCTTGGAGGGTGCTTAACGCCCAACATTTCGGAGTCCCGCAACGGCGCCGCCGCGTCTTTCTTGTCTGCCGTTTTGGAGCCGGATGCGCCGGTGAAGTATTGTTTGTCGAAAAAAGCCTGCGAGGGCATCCTGCGCCGTGCGGCGAAGCGGGGCAAGGAATTGCCGCCGATGCTGCGGGAGGCGCTGGAGGCGCAGTGCCGGGAGGCGGCTGCCTGACGCCGTGGGATGTGCAGAGCCGCCGCGTTCACGCGGAGGGCGGCGCGTGGCCCGCGCTGTACGGCGCCGAGGGCGGCGGTCACGGCTACGCCGCGGTGGATTGCCTGAATCCATGGGATACCCAGCAGTCGCGGGTATTCACCGAAGACGGCGCGGCTCCTACGCTTGCCGGCGCCGACGGCGGCGGGGGCAGGAATCCGGGCGGGCTTGTCGCGGCGTTTCTCGGCGGGGCTTCCGCGAAGTCGCGGAGCATCGGCTACAGCGAGGAGGTTTCCCCCACGCCGGAATCCGTCGCCTGCGGCTTCTCGTCTCCCCGGCTGTGCGAACCTGAGCTTGCGCGGACGCTTACCGCGCGCGGCGACGGCAGCCCCAACCTTGACGGCGGGCCGAACGTGGTCGCTTTGAGCGTTCATCAGAACCAAGCCGGTAACGTAAGCGTATCGGAAACGGCGTACACCCTCGCCACCAACGGCAATGCCACCGGACGAAACGCGCCGTTGGTGGCGCATGAGAATATGGCGGCGGGCGTAACCTCCAAAGGCGACGGCGACTGTTTTCTTACGCCGGAATGCCACGGCGCGCTCTCGCGGGGCGGCGGACAAGCGGGGCAAGGTTATCCGGCCGTGCTTGTCGCGCACCCAGAGGTGTCCGGCACGCTCTGCGCGTCGGGCGCGGGTCTGTCACGCCCCGGGGGTATGGCGTCTGAACCCGACCTCTGCGTGGCTTACGCTCTCGCCGGGAATATGGTCGGGCGCCGGGAGCGCAACGGGCCCAACGGCAGCGGCGTCAGCGAGAACCTCGCGTTCACTCTGACCGCAACGGACGTCGAGGCTGTGGCCGCCGCGCTCCCGATTCCCATACAGGACAAGGCCGCGCGGCACAACGGCGGCGGACTTACCCGCAACGGCGACGGGGCCGGAAACGGACTCGGCGTAGGCAAACCGGGAGATCCCGCGCCCACCGTCACGGCGGGCGACCGGCACGCGGTGGCGGCGGTATTTAACCGTCAGCGCAGCGATTTGTTCAAAGAAGAGGATGTAGCCTGTACCCAGGCGGCGCGGCAATACAAGGACGCGACGGATTTGGTGTGCGAATCCGGTGTATCTGCTGTTGATTGCCGCAACCATAAGGAGATCGGCGACATGTCCGGCACGCTGCAGGCAAAGAACAAGCCTGGCTATTCGCTCAATTTTCAGAACCCGGTCAGAGCCGGCTACATCGTGCGCCGGCTCACGCCCACGGAATGCGAGCGGCTCCAGGGATTTCCTGACGGCTGGACACGGTTCGGCGCGGCGGGCGAGGAAATCAGCGACACGCGCCGCTATCAGATGCTTGGCAATTCGGTCGCCATCCCCTGCGTGGCGTTCGTGCTGGGCAATATCGCGCTTCAGATTCGAGGTGACGCCTAATGCCCTTCGTGCCTGTTCCCAAGGATTTAACCAAAGTCAAGACGAAAATCGCGTTAAACCTCACCAAACGCCAATTAATCTGCTTTAGCACCGCCGCCGCCGTGGGGCTGCCCGCCTATCTGCTGACCAAAGGCGCCATAGGCAACAGCGCGGCGGTGTTGCTCATGATTGGGTTGATGCTGCCGTTCTTTTTTCTCGCTATGTTTGAGAAGGACGGCCGGCCCGCCGAGAAAATCCTGCGGAATTTTATCCGCGCCAAGCTCCGGCCGGGTACGCGCCCCTACAGGACGGAAAATCTGTACAAATATCTGAGCGAAGGAGGAGAACACCTTGCAAACCAAAAACAAACGGCAGCAGACGCGCCTCGCGGAAAACGTGCGCCGGGCAAAATCAAACCGCGCTGACGCGAAGGCCGCCCCCCGCGCAAAGCCCCAGGCTAAGAAGCCGGCCAAGACCGCGGGAGTTTCCTCATCCCTGTCGGCGAAGCTGTTCGGCAGGGCCGACAAGCCCCAAACATCCCAACAGTCCATTCCGTACCGGGAAATGCACCGCGACGGCGTCTGCCGCGTCACCGACCGGCTCTACACCAAGACGATGACCTTTTCGGATATAAACTACCAGCTGGCGCAGAACGAGGACAAGAGCGCCATCTTCGACGCCTACTGTGAATTCCTCAACTATTTCGACTCGTCCATCTCCGTTCAGCTGACCTGCGTCAACAAGCGGGTCAACGTCCGCGAGTTCGAGCAGTCCGTCGACATCCCGCGCAAGGACGACGCCTTTGACTCCATCCGGCGCGAGTACGCGGATATGCTGAAAAATCAGCTGGCGCGGGGCAACAACGGTCTTGTGAAAACGAAATACATCACCTTCGGCATCGAGGCCGATTCTCTCAAAGAAGCCAAGCCCCGCTTGGAGCGCGTGGAGGCCGACGTGCTGAACAACTTCAAGGCGCTCGGCGTGTCGGCGCGTCCGCTATCAGGCGCGGAACGGCTGGAAATCCTGCACGGCCAGCTTCACCCTGACGGAAACGAGAAGCTCCGCTTTGACTTCAAGGACATCGTCAGGACGGGAACCTCCACGAAGGACGCCATCGCACCCACCGGCTTCGACTTCCGTGACGGGAAAACCTTCCGTATGGGAAACCATTACGGCGCGGTCAGCTTTGTGCAGATACTCGCGCCGGAGCTTACCGACCGTATGCTGGCTGACTTCCTCGATATGCAATCGCCGGTGACCGTCACCCTGCACATCCAATCCATCAATCAGAGCGAAGCCATCAAAACGGTCAAGCGCAAACTGTCGGATTTAGACAAAATGAAGATTGAGGAGCAAAAAAAGGCGGTACGCGCCGGGTACGATATGGATGTGCTGCCCGCCGACCTCGTCACCTACGGCAAGGAGGCCGCCGCGCTGCTGGGCGATTTACAATCCCGCAACGAGAGGATGTTTCTCGTTACCATCCTCGTTTTGAACACCGCGAAGAGCAAGCAGAAATTGGAGAACGACGTTTTTGCCGCGGCGGGCGTCGCGCAAAAATATAACTGCCAGCTGAAACGGCTGGACTGGCAGCAGGAGCAGGGCCTCATGTCCTCGCTTCCGCTGGGACTGAATCAGATTGAGATTCAACGCGGCCTGACCACATCCTCGACCGCTATCTTCGTGCCGTTCACCACGCAGGAACTGTTCCAGCACGGCGAGGCGCTCTACTACGGGCGCAACGCCCTGTCGGGCAATCTCATTATGGCTGACCGCAAGCGATTAAAAAATCCGAACGGCCTGTTCCTCGGTACGCCGGGCAGCGGCAAATCTTTCAGCGCCAAGCGTGAGATCGTTAACGTGTTCCTTATGACCGAGGACGATATCATCGTCGCCGATCCCGAATCGGAATATTTCCCCATCGTCCGGCGGCTCGGCGGTCAGGTGGTGAAGCTCTCGCCCACGTCAACGCAGTATCTGAACCCGATGGATATAAACTCAGACTACGCCGACGACGAAGATCCGCTCACGCTCAAAAGCGACTTCATCCTGTCGCTCTGCGAACTCATCGTGGGCGGCAAGGACGGACTCGCGCCGGTGGAAAAGACAATCATCGACCGCTGTGTGCGGCTGGTCTATCGGGATTACCTGACCGGCCTCGCGCGCAGCGGCGCCGCAAGCCCGGAGAAGATGCCGGTGCTGGAGGATTTGTACAATCTCCTGCGGGCGCAGTCAGAGCCGGAGGCGCAGAATCTCGCCACCGCGTTGGAGATATACGTCACCGGCTCACTCAATGTTTTCAATCACAGGACAAACGTCAACGTTTCGAACCGCTTGGTCTGCTTCGATGTAAAGGAGCTTGGCAAGGGTCTGAAAAAGCTCGCCATGCTGATTCTCCAGGACGCCGTTTGGAACCGCGTCACGCAAAACCGCGCAGCCAAGCGCACCACATGGTTCTACATCGACGAGATGCACCTGCTGCTCAAAGAGGAGCAGACGGCGGCATACACGGTGGAGATTTGGAAACGCTTCCGCAAGTGGGGCGGCATACCCAGCGGATTGACGCAGAACGTTAAGGACTTGCTGGCGTCACGCGAGGTGGAGAACATCTTTGAAAACTCTGACTTCGTGTACATGCTCAACCAAGCGGCGGGTGACCGACAGATCCTCGCCGGGCAGCTTGGCATCTCGCCGCATCAGCTGTCCTACGTCACCCACTCAAACGCGGGAGAGGGTCTGCTGTTTTACGGCGATGTCATCATCCCGTTTCAGGATTTTTTCCCGAAAGAAACCGAATTGTACTCACTTTTAACAACCCGGTTATCCGAGTCTGTTGCGGGGTAGCAAGATTTCAATTTCACACATTTAGGAGGAGCGATATGATCAATATCAATGAAAAATCCCCGGATACCTATACCGCCGCGGAAGTGCCGGAGATTCTGACGCTCTTTTCCGAGGCGCCGGACGCTGCCGACAAAGCTGTCAGCGTCGCGGCGGGTTGCTTAGATTACCTTGAGTCGGAGGAGTACGGCAAGCTGTTGGAGTGGCGAGAATTCGTCAACTTTTTCACAGAGCAAGTCTCCGTGAAGGTGGGTAACGGCGCGGAGGTCGCGTTATGAGAGCCGCCCGGATTACGGAACACGCAGAGGTGAAGGAGCTTCTTTCCATCCTGCGCGAGAACAACATCGACGCGAAGGACTTGACCGCCGTCCTCGCGTCCGTCGACGCGATGGAGCGGCAACTTTCGGCGGCTGCCGGGGAACTGACAGCCATGCGGCGGGAGCTTGCCGGTATGCGCGAGGAGCGAAACCACCCGATGCGGACGCTTTTGCAAAAAGCAGAGCGGTCGCTGTCCGGGATGGTCAGGAATCTGCGCGCCAAGCTCAAAGAGATTAAGGACGGCATCGTCGGCGGCTGCCGGCGCGCCGTGAGCGCGTTTAAGGATACGGGCGTTTCCGCGCTGAACAATCTCGCCGGGTTCTTCGACGTTAAGCCCGCACTGGAGTCCATGCGCGACAATCTGAACGAGAGCATCGCAGCGGCTGAGAAGTCCGTCGCCGGGATCGAGGCCGCCGCCGAGCAGTACCACTCGGCGGGCCGCGCCGTCCGCAACATCGGACGCGCCATTTCCGGCAAAGAGCCGATCCCCGAAATCAAGCCCAACGGCAAGCTGGCGCGGCTGCTCCGGTCGCCGTTTCGCTTGGAGCTTCGGAATCTGAACGGTTCCTTGCGTAGCGTCAATAAGGCGCTGGCGGGGTTAGATAAATTAGAAAAAGCCGACGCCCGGCGCAAGGAGGCGGCGCGACCATCCACGCTGGAAACCATGAAGGTTCTGCGGGTGAAGGTGGAACAGCGCAAGAAAGACGCGCCCGCGCAGGAGAAAACCAAGCAGACGGAGGCCGCCATCTGAGCGGCTTCCGTCATTTTCGTATGAGGAGGTGAACCGGCGCGTTGGAACGAGAACACGAACGCCGTCCGCGTGACAAGCGAAACATGACGGCGGACGGTATGGAAACGCGGAGCGAGAATCTCGGCGACGCCGGGCGCGAGGACTTCAGCCGCCGCGCTCTGCCAAGCCGTGAGCCGGGAGGCGCGCCGTTGTCCGTCCGCGATACGATTGCGCGGTATCGGGAACAGGCGAAACAAGCTGACGGTCAGGCGTCCGCGCCTGCGGAGGACGCTCCCCTTAATATGGAGGAGACCATTTCTCCTGAACAGCCGCCAACCGGAACAAATTCACGCTTCATCAGACCGGCCGCTGACCGCGGGAACGCGGACGCGGCGCGTTCGGCGCAGCGAAGCACGGCCTACAGCCGCCGCTTTGTGGAGTCGGAGGTTTCCGCTCCCGGCGCGTCCGCGCCCGAAACACCGCAAGCATCCGCGCCCAATCATCCGGGAGCGTCCGGCCCGCTGACGGAGCCGCTTCCCGCCGAACAGAGCGCGGAGCGGAACGCTCAACCACCGGCGCGGGAGATACACGGCAAACCGGAACACACGCCGCGTCCGTTCGACACCCGACCGGGCCGTCTCCGCTTCGGCGGCGCGGATAAGACCGCGTCTGCCGCGCCCACGCGCCCTGCCAAGCCGAAGGACGCCGCAGGGTACGTCAAGCCAGGCGATGTCGCTTCTGCCGCCGCCGCTCCTGCCGGTAAAACGGACAAGGCAGTTCAGACCGAAACGCCGCCTGCGGATAAAACGCCCGCGAAAAGCAAAAAACCCTCCAAGCTGCAATTCGGCAAGGACGAAGCCCCAACGACCGCCGCGCCGTCAAGCAAAAAACAGACGAAAACGCGGGGCAAGGCAGAGCGTTCGGCGGTTAAACTGGACAAGGCCAAGAAAAAGCTGCCGCAAAAGCGTCGGCTGTCTGTGGCGAAGTCCTTTGACGCGGAGATCGGCAAGCCCAAGCGGACGCTCCATTTTGAAACCGAGGTCAAGACCCGGCGTGAACATCTCAAAGGGCCGCTTCTCACCCGTCCGGTCAAGGCGGGGGCGAATGCCGCCGTCGCTTACGGTCACAAGAAAATATATCAGGTCGAGCATGAGAATGTCGGCACACAGGCGGCGCACCGGGGCGAGATGCTGGCCGAGGGCGGACTTCGGGTGGCGTACCGCTTCCATAAAACCGCGCCCTACCGCAAGGTGGAACGGCTGGGGAAAAAGACCGCGAAGCTGAATATAAAAGCGGATTATCACCGGGCGCCCCGGGACAATCCCAAGTTAAAGAGCAACCTTCTCTCCCGCATGGCGCAGAAACGGAAAATAAAGAAACAGTACGCCAAAGCCGCGAGGGAGGCCAAAAAGACGGCGCAGAAGGTGAAAAAGACCGGCGACATCGTCGGCAGCGCGGCGCAGGCCGTTGCGCGAACTGTGGCGCGGCACCCGGTCTTGTTCGGCGTAATCGCCGGGCTGGGGCTGCTGTTCGTTCTCATCTCGGCGCTGTTCGGCTCCTGCTCCAATATAGCGGCGGGCGGTGGCTCCGCTATCGCCGCGTCCAGCTACCTCGCGGAGGACGCCGACGTTGACGCGGCTGAGCTTTCCTACACCGAATGGGAAACGGATTTACAGCTTGAAATCGCAAGCGCGGAATCAACCCATCCGGGATTTGACGAGTATCGGTACAGCACCGGCGATATTTCCCACAATCCCTACGAGCTTATGGCCTATCTGACCGCTCGGTTCAGGGATTTCACCTATTCCGGCGTAGAGGCCGACCTTCGGGCCGTATTCGCGGAGCAGTACCGGCTTACCTTCACGGAGTCTGTCGAAACCCGCTACCGCACGGTCACAAAGACCGACCCGGACACCGGCGAGGAATACGAGGAACAGGAAGCCTGCGAGTGGCGCGTCCTCACCGTGACGCTCACGGCGCGTTCGTTCACCGATGTGGTTTCGGGCCGCCTGAGCGCGGAACAGAGCCGGCATTACAGTCTGCTCCTGCGGACGAAGGGCAACCGCCAATACGCGGACAGCCCCTTTGACTTCAACTGGCTGTCCTATGTGTCCTGTTACTACGGCTGGCGCGTACACCCCGTCACCGGCGCGAAGGATTATCACAAGGCGGCGGACATCGCCGTGCCGCAGGGTACGGAGATTCACGCCGCGAACGCCGGAACCGCCGGCGTCGGCTATGACGCGGGCGGCTACGGCAACTACGTCACAATCACCGGCGCGGACGGGCTTGTCACCAAGTACGCGCACTGCTCCGAGGTTCTCGTCACGAGCGGCCGGACGGTGAACGCCGGGGACGTGATTGCCCGCGTGGGCAGCACCGGGCAAAGCACAGGGTCGCATCTGCACTTTGAGGTGACGAAGAACGGTTTGTACCTGAATCCGCTGTATTTTGCAATCACCAACGACGACGGGAGCGCGTTTATCCCGCCCGGCAGCCCCGGAGGGCGTCCGATACCCGATTACCCCGGCGAACCGATGGACGATCCGAGCTTTGCCGCGCTGATGGAGGAGGCGCAGAAGCACTTGGGCAAGCCGTATGTTTTCGGGGCGAACGGGCCCGATGCTTTCGACTGCGGTTCGTTCGTGTCCCGGTGCCTGACCAAGAGCAGCGTCAAAAACACGGGACGGCTCGGCGCGCAAGCGCTGTATAACCTGTGTACGCCTGTGTCGCGGGAGAATCTGCGACCGGGCGATTTGGTTTTTCTGACAGGCACCTACTCCTGCCCGAACCCCGTCAGCCATGTGGCCATATATGTCGGGAACGGCATGGTTATCCACGCGGGCAGCCCGATCCGGTACACGTCCATAGATACCGCCTTCCGGCAGAGTCACCATTACGCCTACGGGCGCGTCAATCCATAAAAAATATGAGGAGGCACACGATGAACCCCAAACTTCAAAAAACCGTCCGCGAGATTGAGCGGACGAAGGAGAAAATCGCCGAGCTTCAGGCGCTCCTGCCCGAACTGGAGAAGCAGAAGACCGACCTTGAGAACACCGAGATTGTCAAAGCCGTGCGCTCGGCCTGCGTCGCGCCCGGCGATCTCGCGGATTTCCTCGCGTCCTATCGGGCGGAGCTTGTCAAACAGCCCGCGCCGACAGCGGCGCGAACCGACTACCGGGAAACGGAGGCTCAGACCGATGACGAAGCGTAAACTTTTCCTTCCGATGTTCGCGCTTATGCTCTGCATGGGCGCGTTTCTTTTCACAACGCCCGCTTTCGCCGCCGAATCCGCGGAAACGCTGACCGTGGAGGCGGTGTGGCTGGAGGGCGACACCCTGCACATTCAGGTCACCGACAGAAGCACCGGCGCCGACCGGACGCTGGAGCTAAATCTGCGCGATTACGCCGGGACGGGCGACGAGTATGTGTCCGTGCAGGCCATTGACCGCGCCGGCAACAAATCCAACACGATCCGGTTCAAGAATCCCTACTACACAGCCCCGGCGCCGGAGACTCAGGCAGCTGCGCCCACGCCTGACGAGGGCGGAACCGCTTCGCCGTCACCCGGTCAGAGCGAGTCCGCATTGCCGGACGGAGCTTTCACCCCGGACGGGGCGGGTACGGTCATGGATAACGTGACCACCGGTGAAGGCAAGGAGTTTTTCACCATCAAGTCCGAGGACGGCGCGGTGTATTACCTGATCGTCGACCGCCGGCGGACGAGCGACAACGTATATTTCCTGAACGCCGTGACCGAGCGGGATTTGCTCTCCATCGCGGAGTCCGGTGACGGCACAAGCGAGAGCGCAATCCCCGGAGGCAACGTCAACGAACCCACGATGACGCCGCCCGGCGACACATCGCCGGAGCCGACTCCCGAAGCGCCCGCTGCTCCCGCCACGCCGGGCGGCATGGGCGGCGGCGCGGTCATCTTCATCCTTCTCGCCGCGATTGCCGCGGGCGGCGCCGGGTACCACTTCAAAATCCTGCGCCCCAAGAAACAGGCCGCAGCGGACGATTTTGAGGAGTACGACGAGCCGGAGGAGGATTCGGACGACGGTGATTCCGCTGACGACGAAGATGACGATTGCGACGGCAAGGAGGAAACCGAATGAAACGCGTATTGTTTTCCCTGACGGTCATCGCCGCGCTGACGGCGCTGACGGCTGTCTCGGCCTTTGCCGCCGAGGATACGCCGCCTACCGGCGTGAGCATTACCGTCGTCATGCCGGATACGGCGGAACAGCCCCCGCAGGGCGGCACGCAATCGGCGCCCGCCATCTCCGCGCCGTCACTCCCCGCCGCGTCCGCGCTGTATCCGACAAGCGTTGAGGAACTGCGGGAGAATAACGGTCGGCAAATCATTAAGACCTACGCGCTCTCCGCGAACGAGAACCCGCAAAATATCTCACGCGAACCCTTTGAGCGCGACGGTTGGCTCTACACATTAAGCGACATCACCAAGACCGAGACCGCTCTCGCCGACGCGCGGGATCATACCGAAACGGTCACGGTCAACACCGAAAGCAAGGACATGGAGGCGATCCTGCGCGAGCTTGCTCCGACGCTGGAATTCACCTCAGAGGACGGCTACACCGGCGTTCTGACGCTGAACGTCGCCGCAATCAAGGTGGAGCAGGCCGGGACGAAAACCACCGGCTTCAACGTGTCCGCGACAAGGGAGTATCCTCATCTGTCCTCTAACGACACCTCGCTGATTCCCAAGACCATCACGGACGGCGGCAGGACGCTCCGGCTTGCCGCAGTAGACTGGCGCGCCGGGAACCTCGTCACGGTGGACTATGAGGCGCTCCCGGAGTATTACACGGCTGTCGCCACTTACACCGGCACCGGGAGCAAGACCGTGGTGACAGGCTACACGACTGCCGCCGAGTACAGCGGGACGATTGGTAAAATAAAGCCCGGCAGCACGGTTTACACTGCGTATTTCCTCGGTGCGGAGATTGTTCCCGAACTGACGCCGCCGGAGATCGTAACGGCATCTCCCGCGCCTGATGCGGAAACAACGCCCGATGCCGAACAAACCGCAGACCCGTCCGCGAACGCGGCGTACCCGGTGATTTTCATCGCGCTCGCCGTCTTGCTCGCCGGTTTGGGCGCGGGATATTTTCTGATGCGCAAAAAGCGCGCCGCAATCAACAAAAACGATGAAGGAGATTCCCCCGTATGAAAAAACCGATCACGCTGCTTTCGGCCCTCGCGCTGTGCGCGGCCTTCGCCGCGCCCGTTTTCGCCGCCGACCACACCTTCGGCTCCGGGCCGGATTACGATTCCGTCTTCGGCAAGCCCACCGGCTACGACGAACCCGTGACCGGCGACCCGCAGGCCTCCAACGAGCGCCGCAACAAGGACGCCGCCCACAACCCGCCGCCCTACTTCTACGGCAGCGGCGACATCCCGACCGATCCAAGCAGCCCCTACCACGACAACACGCCGAACGGCGCGGGCGGCGGCTCATCAGGCGTTACCGAACTCCCCGCTGCGCCCGGACTCCTGCCGTCCGCCTCGGCCGGCGTCACGCAGAACACCGCGCCGAAGTATTACGCGGACGGCAGCATCGGAACCCTCTGCGTCACCAAGACCAAAAAGACGATAAAGGTGTACGAGGGTGAGGATTTGTCGAACCTCGCCAAAGGCGCGGGGCATTTCGTCTCCACAAGCGCGTGGGACGGCAACGCGGCCTTCGCCGGCCACAACCGGGGCGGCTCGGCGCACTTTTCCTTTGTGAAGGACTTGGAGGTCGGCGACACCGTCACCTACACCACGCCTTACGGCGCGAGGACGTATGCCGTGTACGGCAAGGTGAAAATCGGCGAATACGATTCCTCCGGCCTCGGTTGGTCGGCGGACAACATCCTCAGCCTCATCACCTGCGTCGAGAATACCCCGGAGCAGCGATTTCTTGTACAGGCCCGCGAGGTCGTATAGGCGCAAAGCGAGATTTTACGCGCCTTTTTCGCCAAACGGCCTTG
The DNA here is from genome assembly GCA_031276135.1 of Eubacteriales Family XIII. Incertae Sedis bacterium. Classification (GTDB taxonomy): domain Bacteria; phylum Bacillota; class Clostridia; order Peptostreptococcales; family Anaerovoracaceae; genus JAITLA01. The sequence goes on from JAISNR010000087.1 coordinate 15,698, forward strand.
ACAATCCGCAAACCTATGGTAACATACAACACAAGTTTAAGTGAACCATAGGAGGAAAGAATATGAAAATCAAGGGCAAATTCGGCTTCGTCGCGGGCTTCGTCTGCGGGGCGCTGCTGTTCGGAAGCACGGCGGCGTTCGCGGCGGGCATCCTCGCGCAACCAAAGACGGCGGCGGTCGTGATCGACGGCCGGACGGTTGACTTGGAAGGCTACGTTATTGAGGGCAGCCACTATTTCCGGCTGCGCGACCTCTCCGCGAAGCTCGCGCCGGGCGGCAAGGACTTCGGCGTCGTTTGGGACGGCAAGGGAAACCGCGTCGTCATCGACACCGGCCGGAGCTATGACCCGGACGAGCGGTACAGTCCCGCGCCGGCGGCAACAAGCGGGTACGGAACCGCGCCCAAAATCCTGAAGCCGGGCGATGTGGTGAAAACCACGGACGGCGATTACACTGTCACGGCGGGACAGCTTGAGCGTCAGGCGGAATTGGAGCGGCACGGTCTTGAGTTCGGCAAACCGCTCGCGCCCGACGCGCCGCTCCCGGCGTGGCAAAGCGAATGGGACGGCTATCCCCGCGTGAGCATCCCCGCTCCGACGCCGGTGCGATATCGGGGCGACATTCGCGGAGCAGCCTATGACTCTATGACAGTGTTCAATTCCTACGAGGTCGAGCGCGTGATACGGACGATTTACGCCTACGCCAAAAACAATCCGTCCCTGTGGCAAGACAAAAACCCGGCGACGAACGTCCCGAATTTCACAATCAAGGTTGAATACGCGGACGATATGGAAACCGGCGTATTTTATCCGTGGGAGAACGCGATTGTGCCGGGCGAAGCCGCCGTAAAGAAAAAGGTGGAATCCACAGGCGGCGGCGCGATCTTTCGCATCTACGTCATCGACGACTACAACAACGGCAAGTATCTTGACACCCAATACTTTATGAAGTGACTCGCACAATCCCATATCAAGCGCAGAGGACGCGGCTTCGGCCGTGTCCTCTTTTTGCGCCCAAAATCAGACTGAAAAGGAGAGATTTTTCTATGAAGCGATTCCTATCCCTTCTGCTGACGTTCATCACGCTGCTTGGCGCGATGACGCCCGCTTTCGCGGCGCCCACGCCGGAGGAAGCGATGACCGACGTCCGCATCTACGCGGTCGGGGATTCCGTAAGCCATCTGCTCTACGACGGCGACCCGAAAAGCCTCACACCCGCGTATTACACGACAAAATCCATCACCGGCGTTGTCACCGAATATCCCGCCTACTGCATCAACCCGCATTTGCCGGGGCCGAGCGTGGGCGGGCCGTACAGCGTAGATACCAAGAGTTTAATCTCCAACCCCAAGATTTGGGGCATCATCACGAATGGCTATCCCTACAAGACCATCGGAGAACTTGGCGTTCACACCCGCGAACAGGCGTTTTACGCCACGAAGATGGCGCTGTGGACGTACATCAACGGCTGGGACGTGAACCTTTGGACAGCCGCGAACGGCGAACAGGCCGCCACGCTGGCCGCCGTAAAAAAGATTTACGCTGCGGGTATGGCCGTCAGTGAGATCAGAGAACCGATCTTCACCGTTGCCGCCGACAAGCCGAAAGCCGAGATTGACGCGCTTGATCCCAATTTCGCGTCGCAGACCTTCACTGTTTCTGCGGACGTGGAAATCAGGAGTTATGAGGTTGCTCTTGACGACAGCATCCCCGGCGGCACGAAAGTCACAGACCTCAGCAACAATTCCAAGACTGTTTTTTCGCCCGGCGAGAAGTTTAAGGTGCTGATTCCCGCCGACCGCATCTCGAACGCAACCGGCAATTTTGAAGTCACGGTTCGGGGCCAACTGAAAACGGACGCTGTGCTTTACGGCGTTTCTTTCGATCCCTCCCTGCAGGACTTTGCCGTCACCCGCGACCCGTTCAGCTTCGAGGACGCGACGGCGACCGTCCTGTACTCTCCGCAGAATACTTTCCTTGAGATCGTCAAGCTCGCGGCGGGCACGAATTCTCCGCTTGCGGGCGCGGTGTTCAAAGTTACGGGGCCGGACGGCGTGGTCGGCACGTTTGCCACCGACGCCTCCGGAAAGACAGCCGTGCCGCTGACCAAAGCCGGGGCTTATTCGGTGGAGGAAATCACCCCGCCGAGCGGCTATCTGCCGGGCGTCACGTCGCACAAGGACGTGACCGTCCTGTGGGAGCAGAAAACCACCGTTACCTTCACCAACGAGAAAAAGCCCGGTCTGTCCATTCACAAGGTGGACGCCGACACCGGCGCGGGGCTGCCCGGCGCGGTTATCCGTATCGCCCGTGAGGGCGGCATGAAGCTGACCGACGTGCAGACCGATTCCTCCGGCCGGGCCTATCTCACGGATATCGCCCCCGGCCCTTACAGCGTGGTTGAAATCACCGCGCCGGAGGGATATATCCCGAACAGCACACCGCAGACCGTCATTTTGGAAGCGGGCAAGACCGCGACGGTCACGGTGGTGAACAGCCAAAAGCCCGGACTCATCATCCGCAAGTTCGACGAGGACACCGGCCTTCCCCTCGCCGGCGCGGAATTCTCCGTCGCGCACAAGGGAGGCAGCGTCGTCTATGAGGGCATCACCGACGCTTCAGGCGTGATTCGGCCGGAGGGCCTCTCTGCGGGCTGGTACACCGTGACCGAGCTCGCCGCGCCCCACGGATACCTGAAAACGTGGGAAACGAAGGACGTGTACCTCGAACCGGGCAAGGTGGTCGAGGTCAAGTTCGACAACCGCCTGAAACCCGCACTCCGCTTGCTGAAAGTGGACGCGCAGACCAATGCGCCTTTGGCGGGGGCCAAGTTCAAGGTGTGGAAAACCGAGGGCGGCACGGCCGGCGAGTACGTCACCGACGCCAACGGCATGATTGCCGTCTACGATTTGGAGGAGGCGGTCTACTCCGTCGAGGAAATCGCCGCGCCGGAGGGCTACGTTCTCTCCCCTCAGCGCAAGGACATTCGGCTTGTGTGGGGCGAGGTCAAGCAGCTTGTTTTCACCAACGCGCCGAAACCCGCGCTCGTCATCCGCAAGTTTGACGAGGACACCGGTCTCCCCCTCGCCGGCGCGGAGTTCTCCGTCGCGCACAAGGGCGGCAGTATCGTCCACGAGGGCATCACCGGCATGGACGGCACGATTCGGCTCGACGATCCGGACGAGGGCTGGTACACCGTGACTGAGCTCGCCGCGCCGCACGGCTACCTGAAAACCCGGGAAACGAAGGACGTGTACCTCGAACCGGGCAAGGTGGTTGAGGTCAAGTTTGACAACCGCCTGCGCCCCGCGCTGAAGCTCATCAAGCTGGACGCGCAGACGAGCGCGCCGCTTGCGGGAGCCAAGTTCAAGGTGCAAAAGACCGAGGACGCAACCGTGTCCGAGTACGTCACCGGCACGGACGGCACGGTCACGATTTACGATTTGGACGAAGCCGTCTACTCCGTGTGGGAGTTCGAGGCGCCGAATGGGTACTTGCTCGACACCCAACACAAAGACATCGCGCCGGAGTGGGGCAAGGTCAAGGAGCTTGTGTTCACGAACCGCGCCCGCCCGGTTTTGGAGATTGTGAAGCTGGATCGCGTCACCCGCCGGCCTTTGTTCGGCGTGAAGTTCCGCGTCACCAAGACCGAGGGCAATACCACCGGCGACTACATTACCGGCGCGGACGGAAAAATCACCATCAAGAATCTTGACGACGCTGTCTACACTGTCGAAGAGATTTCCGTTCCCGACACGCACATCCTCGCCCCCGGCAGGCAGACCATAGAGCTTGAGTGGGGCAAGACCAAGACGGTCATTTACGAGAACGACAAAAAGCCGCGCCTGACCATCACTAAGACCGACGAGGTGACAAAGACGCCGCTCCGGGGCGCGGTGTTCAACATCACCGTTAAAAACGGGCGCAATCTCGGCGATTTTACCACCGACGGCAAGGGCGAAATCGTCTTTGAGCGACTCGACCCGGATTTGTATGTCATCACCGAGGTCAAAGCCCCGGACGGCTACGCCGTCACGGGCGGGCCGCAGGACGTCCGGCTTGTCTCGAACGGAGACCATCTCGCGGAGTTCCGCGACAAGGCGCTGTCCCCGCTGTATATAAAGAAAGCCGACGCCAAGACCGGCCTGCCTGTGGAGGGCGCGAAGTACCGCGTAGTCAAGATGAACGGCGAGTTCGTGGGCGAGTACGCCACCGACCGCTACGGCTTCGTATCCATTCCGAGGCTTGAACCGGGCTGGTACACCGTGTTTGAAATCTACGCGCCCACCGGCTACACCATCGATGTGACGCCGAAGTCTGTGGAGGTCAGGCTCGGTGAGCCCGCCATCGTCGAATTCACCGACAAGCCTTTCGGCGGCCTGCTGGTAAAGAAGGTGGACGACAAAACCGGGGCCGCACTCCCCGGCGTGGACTTCAACATCACCAAAGTGGACGGCTCCCACGTCGGCGACTACACCACGGACGAGCGCGGCGCGATTCTCCTGCCCTCGCTGGAGCCGGGGAATTATGTGATCCGCGAGACCCGCGCGGCGGCGGGTTACATCCTCGCCGGCACGCCCAAAACGATAGAGGTCAAGTGGGGCGAAATCGCCGAGGTCACGTTCCGCAATAAGGCGATGAGCGGCTTGCAGATTGTCAAAATCGACGCCGACACCAAGCAGCCGCTCAAAGACGCGAAGTTCACGCTTTACAAGATGAGCGGTGAAATCGTCGGAACTTACACCACCAACGGCGACGGAGTCATCGTTCTCGACAAGCTCGCCCCCGGCTGGTATAAGGTCGCGGAATCCCGCGCGCCGGAGGGGTATCTCATTGACGACACGCCGCAGGATGTGGAGGTCACAAGCGACCGGTTCATCAAATTGGTGTTTGAGAACCGCAAAATGTCCGGCCTCATCGTCCGCAAGGTGGAGGCGGTCACGCTCAAACCGCTGACGGGCGCCGAGTTCAGTATCAAAACGCAGGACGGGCGGCTCGTCGGCAATTACCGCACCGCCGCGGACGGCACGTTCTCCGTCTCGGCGCTCTCTCCCGGCCGGTACACCGTAACGGAAACCAAAGCGCCGTCGGGCTACATTTTGGACGATAACGCGCAGACGGTGGAGATTACCCACAGCAAAACGGTGACGCTGGAATTCCAAAACAAGCCGCTGGCGTCCATTCAGATTAAGAAGGTTGACGAGTTTTCCGACGCTCCGCTCTCCGGGGCTAAGTTCACCGTCCACCATCAGGGCGGCGCGCTTATCGGCGACGACTTCACCACCGGCGCGGACGGCACAATCAGCATCCCCGCCGCCGAGCCGGGCTGGTACATCGTCCGCGAAACCCGCGCCCCGCAGGGCTACACTTTGGACGAGACCGCGAAAACAATTGAGGTCAAGGCAAGCGTTCCCGCGGTCGTGACCTTTACCAACAAGCCGCTGTCGGGCATTGAAATCCTCAAAACCGACGCCTACTCCCACGCGCCGCTCTCCGGGGCGACCTTTACGGTGGAGCGCGACACCGGGGAGAAAATAGGCGCCTACAAGACCGATTCGGCGGGAAAAATCCTCGTGTCCGGGCTGACCGAAGGGACGTATGTCGTATCCGAAACCGTCGCGCCGGAGGGGTATATCCTCGACGCCGCGCCGCAGACGGTGGTGGTCAAATCCGGCAAGCTGACGACAGCGGAGTTTGTCAACAAACCGCTGTCGGGCCTCAAAATCCTGAAGCTGGACAGCGCGACGCGCCAGCCTATCGCGGGCGTGGAGTTCTCCGTCAGCAAAATGGACGGCGAACACGTTCCGACCGAGTTTGGCGGAACCGCTTTTAAGACCGATAAAGCCGGGCAGATTTACATCCCCGGTTTGGCGGATGGCTACTACACCGTGACGGAAATCAAGCAGGCGGAGGGGTACATCCTCGACGCCGAGCCGAAAACGGTGCTGATTCAGTCCGGCAAGCCCACGGTGCTGGAGGTGCTGAACACGCCGCAATCGGGTCTGCTCATCGTCAAGACCGACGCCAACACCGGGAAACCGCTGGCGGGCGTGCTCTTTGACGTGACGAGGGCTGACGGCCGGCGCGTGTCGGGCAATATCCTCAACGGCAACCGGCCGGACACCGAGGCGAACAGCCCCAACCGCACAACCTCTCCGAACGGAGATATTTCCGGCAGCTACACCACGGACGCGCAGGGCAGAATCCTCATTAACGCGCTGCCCGCCGGGGAGTACCGCGTCACCGAGCGCAAGGCGCTGGACGGCTACGAGCTTGATACCGAGGTTCACGCCGTCACCGTCACGCCGGGCAAGCCGGCAACGCTTCAGCTTACCAACACGCCCAAAGCGGGGCTGAGAGTCATAAAAATCGACAGTATTACCAAAGCGCCCATTTATGGGGTTGAGTTCATGGTGTTCGACTCAAACGGCGTGGTCGTTGGGCGCTACATCACGGATAACAACGGCGTCATCGACTTCACCGGCGTCCTGTCCGAGGGCCGCTACACCATTCGCGAGACCAAAGCCGCGCCGGGGTATTACCTCGATGAAATCCCCAAGACCATCGAGTTCACTGCGGGAAAAGTGACGGAGATTCGCTGGGAAAACACGCCGCAGGCCGGGCAGATTCAAATCACCAAGCGCAGCGGCGACGACAACGAGGTCAACGGTCTGCCCAAAGGCTCACCGCTGGCGGGGGCGGTGTTCGAGGTGTACGCCCACAAGTCCGGCAGCCTCGTCGACCGCTTCATCAGCGGCGCGGACGGGCGCGCGGTTAGTAAACCGCTCCCGCCGGGCCGCTACACCGTCAAGGAAGTGCAGGCGCCCCGGTGGTACAAGCTCTCCGACCGGACCTTAGATGTGGAGCTTGAGTTCGCCACACAGATTGTAAAGCTGGAATATCTCAACTACAGCGTCAACACCGGCGTTACCATCCGCAAGACCGGCAACTATGAAGCCATGCCGGGCGATACGATTTTCTTCACCATCAAGGAGCTTCGCAACACGTCCACGGTGCCGCTCACCGATTTCTACTGGCGGGATATTCTGCCCACCGACGCGGTTAGGCTGAGCAGGATTGTCACCGGCACATACAATCAATCGCTCAAATACAAGGTGACGGTCACGACCAACAAGGGCGACACGCGGGTCATCGCCGACAATCTCAGCACAACGAAAAACAACGTCATCGACTGCGCGGGTGTTTCGCTGGGTCTGCGCTCCGACGAGTACGTCACGAGCTTCACTCTGCTGTTCGGAACGGTGAAAGCCGGGTTCACGATTGTGGAACAGCCGCAGATTTACGTCAAGGTTCTGCCTAATCTGCCGAACGGCTGCGAGTTCGCCAACAAATGCGACGTAGCCGGCAAATACGGCTCGGAATGGGTCGCGGGCAATTCGACCTGGCGCGTTAAAACCTACGCGAAGCCCGAAAAACTCCCCCGCACAGGGTATTGATTCCCCAAAACAGTAAAATGGGTAACTAAAAAAATTGCCGAGGGTATGCGGATATATCCCTTTTCGACTGTCGCTTCCCACCCCGGCTCTCCCTCCGGCACACCGCACGGGAAGCGCCCTGAAAACGGGGCGAAAAATTTGTTTCGAACAAGCGAGAAAAGACTTGCACAAGCCGCCGAACCAAGTTAACATCACACAAGCCGCGGGAGCGGCAACTTAAAACCATTTGGAAAGGCGGTATATTATGGAAATCATCGGGTACAACGTCACGGGCGCCGCCCGCAAGGAACTCGCCGGGGCGGTCGGCGAGTTTATCGGAGAGAAGGCGGTCTATCGGTTTGCGCCGTCCTTCGCGTTTACGGTGGGGCCGTACACCGTCGGCAGGGACGGTTCCCTCCGCTTCGAACCGTCCGAGGTCCGCAGGGACGAGTTTCGTGATCTGACGGCGCGCTTGGCGGCGCGAGGGTTCGAGCACGCGGAGATCGGGCGCGATCCCTTTGAGGACGACGACGCTTCGGGCGTGGGAGCGTCCGGCGCATCGCCCGCGGCGGAGTCCATCGCGGTTTGCGAGACGTCTGTGCGGGAGGAAAGGCCGGCCGATCCGTCGGATCACGCCGCACCTCGGGGAGTTGCCGCATTCAACGAGCGCTCCGGCCGACTGGCAATCGAGATGCCGCCTGACGGGTTCACCGGCACGGCGTTCGCCAACCTCGAAAAGCTGATCGCGGGCAAGGCCGCGCTGATCCGCAAGGCCGTGGGCGCGGAGGCGCTTCCCGTGGAACGCTCGGAGGACGGGCTTTCGTTCCCGTGGTTCAACGCGGACGCCTCGCCGGAGGCGGTCGGGGCCTGCGCCCGGTTCGTGTCCGCACTCTGCGAGACGGCGAAAAAGCAGAGGCGGGTGATCCTCAAGGAAAAGCCTCTCGACGAGGGCGCGTCTGAGAAGTTCGCCTTCCGCTGCTTCCTGCTGAAGCTCGGCTTCATCGGCGACGAGTACAAGGAGTCAAGAAGAATCCTGCTCGCAAACCTGTCCGGCAACGGCTCGCACAAGACCGGCGACGGCAAAAAGGCCGCGCCGGGGGCCGCTCCCGCCGCAATCGGCCACCATATGGGAATGCGCGGGTATCGGGACTGCCTCTGCTGCGGTCATTCCATGAGCGAACCGGCTGAGAATGACGGTGACTCCGACCGGCTGTTCTGCGTCATCAAACGGGACTATGTCGGCGGTGAGCCCTGCGAGGAGTTCAATTGTCAGGGGGTGGCGGATCATGAATAGGGATGCGATTCTTCTTGAGCTTGAGGAAACCCGCGAGCTTCTGCTTGTCAAGATCAATGCCAGGGTGGACGCGCTGATCGAAGGGGTAAAAAGCGGCGAGCCGCTCGACGAAAGCTCGCCGGCCGTCGAAACGGTGTGGCCGCTGGGCATAAAGCCCGGCCTGTTCAAGGGGACAAGGCCGGTCGCCGTACACTTCGGCGACGAGAGGGTCGAGGTCAAAAAATGGCGCGCGGTATACGCGCTGATCCTGCGTCGGTGCGCCGAAGAGCCGGAAATGCGCGAGGCGCTTATGAGCCTCCGCAACAAAATCTCCGGCAGGACGCGAACCATCCTTTCCGATAAGCCCGACGGCATGGATTGCCCCATTGAGATCGCGGAGGGAATTTTCGTCGAAGGTTATTTCGACACGGAATGGCTGATCAAGACGCTTACCGTCGAGATTCTTGGCGCCATCGGCTATGACTGCGGCGATATATCCATTGCCGTCGTTCCCGGAAAAAAGCGGCGGAGATGAACGGCATGACGAAACCGGGAGGCGCACCATGACCAAAAGCCACAAACCCCGCGGCGGCATGGCGGAGGATTGAATGGGGCGCACGATGGCGTGGCGACCCGCCGAAGACGGCGGCATTTGGGGCTGCAACGGCTGCACGGCCAAGAACTGCGCGAACGGGCGGGACGAAGATTTTTCCCGTTCGCCCCACGTTTGGGAATCCGCGGGCAAGACCGAGTGGTACGCCCACAAGCCGACGCCGGAAGACTGCCGCGCCATCGCCGGCGCGGTCAACGCCTGCCTTGAGGCCTTCCTTGCCTCGGCGCTTGACCGGGCGCATGGCAAGGACACGCCCGGTGCGACGAAGCCCTCGATGTTGGCCATGCCGGAGGCCGGCCGGAAGAAGCCGAAACAACCGCGCAAGGTCGCCGATCTGGGCCAAAAGCGCGGCGATACGGAACTGTAAGCCACACGGCTCCCGCTTCGGCGGGGGCTTTTTTCGTTGCCCAAACCCTATCAAACGGAGGAATCGCATTATGAAAACCACATATCGCCTTGCGTTGGCCGAGAAGCCCTCGGTCGCGCAGTCCATCGCCGCCGTTCTTGAGGCCACCGACCGCAAGGACGGCTTTTTTATCGGAAACGGCTGGATCGTTTCCTGGTGCTGCGGACATCTCGTCGAGCTTGCCGCGCCCGGCGCTTACGGAGAGGAGTACAAACGCTGGAACCGCGCCGCGCTCCCCATTCTGCCGGAGACGTGGAAATACGCCGCGTCCGAGGGCAAAAAGAAGCAGCTTGACATCCTGCGCTCCCTCATGAGCCGCGCCGACGTTACCGCCGTGGTCAACGCCTGTGACGCCGGGCGCGAGGGGGAGTTAATCTTTCGCTTGGTCTACAACTACTGCAAATGCAAGAAACCTGTGCAGCGGCTGTGGATTTCCAGCCTTGAGGACGTTGCTATTCGGGAGGGGTTCGCGGGGCTGCGCCCCGGCGCGGACTACGACAGCCTGTACCGCGCCGCGCTCTGCCGCGCCCGGGCCGACTGGCTCGTGGGGATCAACGCCACGCGGCTTTTCTCCTGCCTGTACGGTTCGACTTTGAATGTCGGCAGGGTGCAGTCACCGACGCTTGCGCTGCTGGTTCAGCGCGAGGCGGCGATTGCCGCGTTCACGTCGGAGCCGTTCTACACGCCGCACATTGATTGCGGCGTGTTCGCGGCGTCCGGTGAGCGCCTACCCGACCGGGAGGCCGCCGAGAGTGTCCTCGCCGCCTGTGACGGCCGGTCCGCTTCCGTCCTGTCGGTGGAAAAAGCGGAGAAAACGGCCGCCCCGCCGAAGCTGTTCGACCTGACCTCGCTCCAACGGGAGGCCAACCGTCTGCTCGGCTTTACGGCCCGGCAGACGCTGGACTACGCCCAATCGCTCTACGAAAAGAAACTGCTCACCTATCCCCGCACCGATTCCCGCTATCTGACCGAGGGCATGGCGGCCGGGTTGGAGAAGCTCGTCAACCTCGCCGCCATGCGGCTGCCGTTCATCAAAGTTCCGCTGTCCGTCAACGCCGGCGCGGTCATCGACGGCAAGCGCGTCACCGACCATCACGCCATCATTCCCACGGCGAACGCCGGCAAGAGCGACCTCGCCGCGCTTCCCTCCGGGGAACGCGAAGTTCTGAACATGGTAATCGCGCGCTTGGTCTGCGCCACCGCGCCCGCGCACACCTTTGAAGCGGTCACGGCAATCATGGAGTGCGGCGGACACCGCTTCACGGCGAAGGGCCGGACGGTTTTGGTGGACGGCTGGAAGGCTATTGACGCCGCGTTCCGCGCCGGTCTGAAAAACAAGCCCGACGCCGACGAGGACGGCGAGGAGGATTCCGCTCTGCCGGATTTAACTGAAGGCCGGGCGTTTCCGTCCGTCACGGCCTCCGTCCGCGAGGGTAAGACCAAGCCCCCGGCGCGGTTCACCGAGGGTACGCTCCTGCGGGCGATGGAAACGGCGGGAGCGGAGGATTTCCCGGGCGACGCCGAGCGCAAGGGTCTTGGTACGCCCGCCACTCGCGCCGGCGTCATAGAAAAGCTCATCAAGGGCGGTTTCGCCGTTCGCCTGAAAAAACAGCTTGTTCCCACGGAAAAAGGGACGGGTCTCATCGCCATACTGCCGGAGGATATTAAGTCCCCGCTGCTGACCGCCGATTGGGAGCAGAAACTCAAGCTCGTCGAAAACAACGCGCTCTCGGACGCGGACTTTATGGCGGGCATCGCGGCGCTCACAAAGGGGCTTGTGGCCGCCAACACCGCGCCGCCGGCCGAGTACGCCTCACTGTTCGCCGCGCCGCCCAAAGGCTCTGTAATCGGCAAATGTCCCCGCTGCGGCGCAGACGTGACCGAGGAGGCGAAGGGCTTTTTCTGTTCCGGCCGCGCCTGCAAATTCGCGCTGTGGAAGGACTCGCGCTTTTGGGCAGCGAAGGGCAAAAAATTAGACAAAAAGACCGCCGCCGCGCTTCTCTCGGAGGGGCGTGTTTCTTTTTCTGATTTGAAAAGCGAAAAAACCGGCAAGACCTATGCCGCAACAGTGGTTCTCACTGACGCGGACGGCAAAACGGAGTTCAAACTTGAATTTGACAATAACGGGAGGAAAATCGCGTGAACAAATTTCCGTCAAAAGAAACAGTCGAAAGGCTTCGGAACCGGTATCCCGCGGGGACTCGCGTGGAGCTTGTGTCGATGAACGACCCCTATACCACGCTTCGTCCCGGCGACAGGGGCGCCATTGAATTTTTCGACGATACGGGCACCGCGTTCGTAAAGTGGGACAACGGCTCCGGGCTGGGATTGGTTTACGGCGAGGACAGTTTCAGGCGCGTCGAGAAGGAAATCAAGTACGAAACCGGCGCGGATTTTTGGCGAGATACCGCCGTAAGCCACGGCTTGGACGAGGCGCGCGTCATCTGCGGAAACTATCTCGCAACGCAGTTAAAATTGAAACAACCCGACGATGAGCATAAGTTCTGTCGGGAGCTTTTCTCGGCGATATACGAGGCTTCGGCGGGGACGGCAGACCCCGTGAGGCTCGTCTATCCCCACTCCTTCGAGGACGCGAACAACCGGCTGGAAACCTCATATTTCCACGCAAGCCGCGAACGCAATGGCGAGTGCTCCCGCGATATCGACGCGGCAATCGACGGCTCCTGCTATGAGCGGTACCGCTACAATCTCGACCTCGCGGCGATGAAGGTATTGCACGAATACGGCTTTGAGCGTGTACAGGCGGTGCTGATGCACAATATTTATACGCATGAGTACGACGGACGCTATTCGGACTCCAATAAGCAGTGGGCGCAGGGTTTTCATCTGCCGGAGGGAGCGTTCCAATCCGCTTACATGAACGCGCATCCGATTCTCCTTGAGGATTTCACGAAACGCACCCGCGAACTGTACGAGGAACTCGGCGCGGAACGCTTCGCCTTGCCGGGTCGTGAGGAAAGCGGCGCGATTGTCCGCGGCTATGAAATCACGCGGTCGGTTTTCTTTGACGACCGGCGCGGCTTCGCCATCGGACATAACCCGGACGCGCCGTCGCCGTTTGTCTGCTGGCGGTTCACGACGGAAAACGGCAAGCGGGATTTCTATTGGGGAACCTACGCCGGCGACCTGAAAGGCGCGGCGGATAACTATACCGCCCGCGTTATCGTGCATTTAAGCGGCGGCGACGTGAAAGAAATCCCGAACCCGCCGGCCGCCGCCGAAATGACCGCCGAGCAGAACGGCAATATGATTGACGGCGCGCGGAACAAAGAGCAGCCATCGGAGCCAACGACCGCCGAGCGGGAGTTCGCCGCGTGGATGGCTGTCACCGAGAACAGCCGCCATCGGTGGGTCGAGGACGACATCTACCGCCTGAACGGGCGCGGCGCGCTGTATTACACGGGCGGCGAGGACGGAACCTACATCCGAATCCAAAGCGACGGCGTTTTGGAGGCCGGAACGTATGAGGGGGCCGTCCCGCATATCGGGGAGGCCATGTTCCGTCCCGCGGTGGAACAGCGTTTCAACAACTTCTCCGACGCTATGACCGCAGCGATGGAGGCGGGCGGCAGGAGGTTCTTGATAGATATGTTCAGCGCGGCGGAGCATTTGGCAACTGAGCAAGCGGCCCGGCGCGCCTACGAAAATCCGCGCGGCGAGAAACCGTCCGTTTTGAAGCGGCTAAGAGAGGCGCAGCGCGCTCCCAAGCCGCCGCGCAAGGGAAAAACGCCCGGTAAAAGCAGGGGCGATGTGGAGATATAGCCGTTTTGCGGCGGGAGGAAATATATGAGCGACAAGACAATCCGCTTTATTGACAGCGGTTACAACGAGCTTTTCAGCATTATGGACGGCGGGCGCATCCGCGTGACCTACCCGCCCGGCGACGGCAGAGAACCCGGCGTCCGTCAGTGCAAATATTTGGACGATACGCATTTTGAAGAAGCCGGGAACGGCACGGTTTGGCACATATGTCAGTTCGCCGAACGCATGGAGGCGCTGGGCGCGCTGTACGAGCCGGAGTTCCGGGTCGCGGCGGAGCTCGCGCCGGGCGCGATTGAGGACGCGAAGCTGTTCTACCGGAATCGTGAGGAGGGCAATACCTGTATCGGTCATCTGCGCGGCGACTTCGGTCGGAGTGGCGACAGCTTCTTTCATTCGTGGGCTGACCATGACGGCGCCCGAAAGACGCCGGAATTCCGGGCGGAGTTCCAAGCTGTGATGTTTGAGCTGCGCCGGGGCGTTTTGAAAGACCACGCTGCGATGGCGGCGTACTGCCGCGCCCACCCGGAGGCAAAGCTGCCGGGCGACGCCAACCTTGAGCGCTACGGCTTTAAGCTGGAAACCGAGACGCGCCAATACTTTGTACGCTGCACAACGCTGCGCGATGATTACTTCTACGTTTGGGCTTACGACAAGGCTCCGGCTGTGCGCGAACGGGAACGGCCCGCCGAAAAGCCATCCGTGCTGAAACAGCTGCGCGAGGCGCGGGAGGCTCCCAAGCCGCCGCGCAAAGCAAAAGACCAAAACAAAAACAAGGGGGACGCAGAGCTATGATGTCAACGGCCCTGTTTGAGAGCGAGGCGCAATATGCCTAAAAATAAACCCAACCGCAAGCGTGACGTTCACTTTCATTTCTGCGTGGACGAGGAAGAGGCTGCGTTGATCCGCCGGCGCATGGCCGAGATGGGCGTTACAAGCATGGGCGCGTATTTTCGCAAGATGGCTATCAACGGCTACCATGTCACGCTCGACCTCTCCGACGTGCGGGAGATGGTTCGCCTGCTGAAAAACGCCACCGACAACGTGAACCAAATCGCCAAGCGCGTCAATGAAACCCGAAGCATTTACGCCGCCGACGTGGAGGACTTGCGGCGGCGCTACGGTGAGCTATGGGGCGCGGCCAACAAAATTCTGACCGGGCTGGCGGGAATCAAATAATCTCGCCGCCCGATTGAAAACAAACGGAAAACAGACGCAAAGAGCCTTTGTAAAGCACTCCGAACAGAGTTAAACCGGCACTGTAACAACAGCAAACGCTTGGTTCTGAAAGGATTTGTGGCATTTATGAGGCTCATTTCGAAACCGGTCGCCGCGCCGGTCGCGCCGGCGCCGACTATCCTGACCGCCGTTTTCTCGTTCGTCCTGTCGGTGTCCGATGTGTTTTTCGGTATCGCGTCAGGGCTGGTGTCTGTCGGCGCGGTGGTGCTGCTCATCACCGGCGAGACGGTCGGCGGCCTCGCGTGGATCGGTGTGGCGTTTCTCGTCAGTCCTTACGGTCTGCCGGGGCCGGCCCGCCGGCTCATCGGGAGGCTGGAGGGTCTCTCCGGTTCGCTGAAAGGGTTCATCTTCGGATGAGGTAGTGTGTGAGCGGCGTGAGAGACGATGGGGCCTCGCGCCCCGCCTGCTTTTTCGCTCCTGCCGGTAAAAAAGCGGGAACAGCAAAAATTAATATAATTCTGAAATTCATCGCGGAGCCACGGCTCCGCGCTTTTCATTGAGGGGGTGAGCATTATAGCGACGACGGCCATTTTCCCAATCCACGCCGGCAACGGGCGGAGCGTGGCGCGGGCGCTCAAAGACGTGGCGGACTATATGGCAAACCCTTTCAAGACCGAGGACGGCGAACGCATTTCCTCGTTTGAGTGTTCTCCCGAAACCCTTGAGGCTGAGTTTCTTCTGTCTAAAAGCCGTTACCGCTCTCTCACCGGGCGACGGCAGGACAGCGATGTAATTGCTTACCACGCCCGTCAAAGTTTTAAGCCGGGCGAGATTACGGCGGAGGAAGCCAACCGCCTGGGCTATGAGCTTGCCGCCCGCTTTACCAAAAACCGCCACGCCTTTGCCGTCTACACGCACACGGATCGCGCGCACATTCACAATCATTTGGTTTGGAACAGCACAAGGCTGGACTGCAAAAAGAAATTCCGAAACTTTAAGGGTTCAACCTTCGCCCTGCGCCGGTGCAGCGATCTCATCTGCGCCGAGAACGGTCTGTCCGTCGTCAGAAACCCCAAGCCGAGTCCGGGCAGAGATTACGCTCGGCATATGTTCGGAGACAACAAGCCGCCTTCCTACCGGGACAGACTCCGCGCCGCCATCGACGCCGCGCTGGACCGGAAGCCCGCGACCTTCGAGGACTTCCTCGCACTCCTGTCGGCTGAAAACATACAATCCGGACGGCGGGGCAAGCTGCTCCGGCTGTGGCTGCCCGGCCGGAAACAGCCCACCCGCATCGACGCGCTCAAAGGCGATTACACAGAGGAGGCTGTCCGTGAACGCATCGCCGGGCTGCGTATCGTTTCCGCTCCTGCCGGTAAGGTTTCGGGGAAACCCTACGCCGAACGTCCTACCCTGCTCATCGACATCGAGATAAAAATGCGCGAGGGCAAGGGCGAGGGATACGCGCGCTGGGCAAAAATTCACAACCTAAAGCAGATGGCAAAGACGCTCATCTACTTGCAGGAGAATGGTTTAGACGACTATGCCGCCTTGAAAGAAAAAGCGGCGGCGGCCTCGGCGCGGTTCAACTCCCTGTCCGACAAAATCAAGGAGCTTGACGCGAAGCTGGACGCCAACGCGACCTTGCAGAAGCACATCGTCACCTACTCCAAGACCCGGCAGATCTATGTGGAATACCGCAAGGCGGGTTATTCCAAAGCGTTCCGAGCGGCGCATGAGGCCGACATTCTTCTGCATCAGACCGCCAAGAAAGCCTTTGACGAACTCGGTTACGGCAAGGGGAAGAAACTGCCCACCGTCGCAATCCTGCGTGCGGAATACGCTCCGGCGCTGGAGGAAAAGAAAAAAGCCTACGCAGAATACCGCGGGGCGCGTGACGAGATGCGGGAGCTTTTAACGGCGAAAACCAATGTTGACCGCCTGCTGAACATCACGGACGACCGACGCGAACGCGAAACGCAGCGCGAAGAACGCTGACCCGCTTGCGGAACAAAAATAGCGGCCCGCAAGGGCCGCGCAGCCGACGCCTTTAGGCGTCGATCACGGGGTCTGGGGCAGCGCCACAGCGAGCGTGGGCCGGTGTGTACCGGCCCGCCTTGCTCGCCACACTTAATTCACCTTCGAATTAAGTGTGGTTAACTCGAGTTTCGTTTTAATTCGAGTTACGCTCGAAAGCATTGAAACGACAGAGATCCGTGGTTAAAACTCGAATTAAAATGCGATGGAATCAGTGGGGCGGCAATTGTGTCTGCACTTCGTCGCCCCTGAAATTCGAATTAAAAAGTGAAAGGTATCAGTCTTTCAATCCATACAATCGCTTTATCATGTTGTCATCACTTATGGTAAAGCGATCAGTATTGAGTTTTTCTGTCAGAGGACCGAAATTAAAGTTGGCTTTTTCTATTGCCAGCCGTTTCTGTTCTGTATCAGCTTTTGCGTAGATTCGTGTGGTTTCCGGTCTTCGCCGTAATTATACCATGTCGCCGGTTTTAATGTAAGGGCAAGGCTGAAAGCGTATACCGCCTAAAGGCGGTGGGCTTAGACCGCGCGGCAGGAGCTAAAAATGTTGAAATACAACCAAGACAATTTGACTTCATACTTTGAAATTGTCGAATCGCAAATTAAAATGGTCATTAATATTTGAAATCCACATCTGTGATATTTAAACCAAGTTTCCATTGGCCTATACTGTTGGATTCGGGAATGCAAATTATCCGCGACAATGTTTTTTCCAAAAATTGGACGTGTGCACTGACAACTTCGTTGTTTTGCGGAGTCACAGTGCCAACCTCTTGCCAATTGCCGTCCTCAGACGAAACATATACGGTAAATTTCCTTCCCGACAACATTGCGGAAATATCATTTTCATCAGCAGGAGATAATTTTATTTCAAAAGTAAACCCCGTGCAATAAGGGATTGCATATGAAAAGACTGTAGGTCGAGTTGTCGTGTTTTCGTATGTAATAAGGTCGGAACGATATTGGGTTCCAAACAATTTTTGTTTAAGATTTGAAGCAGGCTCTTCAATGGAAACTCTTAGAGTTGTGTCGGTGATTACGCCATGTGTTTTATAGAACATACTGGCCGCTTCCGCTCTGGAAATATGTTTTTTTGGCTCGATAACAGTTATAATTTGATAAGCAAACGCCCAATCCAAACCTTCTTCGGCTGATACGCCTATCAAATTCGACGAATTGTTCTTTGCGTCGCTTCCCAACGTGCATCTGCGCAAAATCAGACAAAATTCTTCCTGCGTAATAGGGTGTTCAGGTCGAAATTTGATTGCAGTATTGTCGACAAGGGAGTGGTTTACCGCCCAAGCAACGTAATTGAAAGCGCGGTTTGTAAATGGCACATCCAAAAAATAAGTGTGGTTGTATTCTCCTGCATCGAATTTCCCCCAACGTGCCAACATGATAAGAAGTTCGTTGATTATTCCGTGCCATCAGACCCACCGATTCGCAATTTGGGATCCACCGATCCGCACACTTGATCCGCTTGTATAAAACGGCCAATCCACGTCAAAAGATCCGCCATTACGCACACAGGATCCGGTACATGCCAAACACGGTACGCCGTTAAGACTCACGTTCACGGGTGGCGTCCTTGCCTTGTAACGCATCGAACATCTCGGCAGCGTCTGCCGACAAACGCCAAGGTTAACCCATTACCACACAATTGCATCCTTCCATATATAATATGTTGGGGGCGGCTCATGCCGCCTACTAATATTATGGAAGGAGGCCACTAATATGGCCCCAAAAAACAAATTGAAGCTCATACTCGAGCTTCGCGCATCAGGTCTGTCCCGCAATGCGATCGCGAAGACACGTCACATCTCGAAACTGTCCGTGAGCGACGTGATGCACCGCGCGGACGAACTCGCCGTCACCCATGAGGATGTTAAAAACAAGAGCGACGACGAGATTTACAGGCTTCTCTACCCGGAGAAGTCTGCAATCGCATCGATCTACAAAAATCCCGATTATGCTTACATTCATTCCGAACTAAAAAAGGTAGGCGTGACGCTCAAGTTGCTTTGGCAGGAATATGTCGCCGAATGCAAACGTGAGCGCGAATTGCCAATGGGCTACACCAAGTACTGCGACGGATATGCGAAGCATACGCTTTCCAACAGCTTGACCAATCACCTCCGGCACAAACCGGGAATCTCCGTCGAAGTCGATTGGTCCGGTCCCACCATGGAGATCGTGAATCCGACCACGGGAGAAACCGCAAAAGTATTCCTGTTCGTTGCGACGCTTCCGTTCAGCCAGTATTCGTATGTCGAACCCTGTCTCGACATGAAAGAGGAAACATGGTTGCGATGTCATGTCAGAATGTTCACGTTCTTTGGAGGTTCGACTGTGCGGATAGTCTGCGACAACCTGAAAACCGGCGTCATCAGGCATCCGAAGGATGGTGACATCGTCCTGAATGATCGCTATGAGGCATTGGGCAGTCATTATGTCGCCGCCGTCATGCCCACAGACGTTCGCAAACCCAAACAGAAAGCCTCTGTCGAAGGAACCGTTGGCAAAGTGGCCACCGCGATCATAGCCAAGCTGCGCAACGTGCGCTTCTTCTCCCTCAACGATTTGGAGTCTGCGGTGTCCAAGGCTCTTGGGGAATTCAATGGCGCACCATTCCAAAAAAGGCAAGGCAGCCGCTTGGAGGTGTTCTCCTCCGAGGAAAAGCCTTGCCTTCGGGTGCTTCCTCCGACGCCTTACGAAATTGCCGAATGGCATTACGGACGCGCGGTTGCGTTGGATTGTCATGTTGTACACGCCAAAAATCGTTACTCATGCCCTTACCAATATGTCGGAAAGAAAGCGGACGTCAAAGTGTCGGGCAACATGTTGGAGATATACTGCGGAGGCGAACGCATCGCCACGCACCGCAAGCTTCCAAGCTATGTGTCGGGCGGTTGGTCCACCCATGAGGAGGACATGCCCGACAGATTCCAAAGACCCGAATGGGACGACGGGCGCATAAAGCGGTGGGCGCATTCGATCGGCCCATGCACAGGTGAAACGATTGAGCGAATATTCGCGGGAGTGAAGATAAGGGAACAGGGATACAACTCATCTCTGTCCGTTTTGCGACTAAGCAAAACCTATTCCGAAACACGTCTCGAAGCCGCTTGCGAATTCGCTCTGACAAAAATCAAGTCGCCCCGCTACAACCATCTTAAATCGATTCTTGCGCCGGAGCAAGACAAGGTTTTTGCACAACGGGAAGAAGCGCGGGAAGACCGTGCCGATGAATACGCGCCGGGCTATGTCCGCGGCGCGGCATATTATGGAGGATCCGGTGATGATGAATGAAGAAACCAAGCGGAAACTGAAGGAAATGGGCTTTGCGGAGGCAATCTCCGCCGCAGAATCTCAGGACAGGGACGCCGCCAGCGCAGGGCTTACGTTCAACGAACGATTCCAACGCGTCGTGGATTTCGTTTACCGGGAAAAGCACAATGCCAAAGTGCAACGTCTGATCAAGGCGGCCGGATTCCGCTATCGCGACGCCGACATGAGCGCCGTCCATTATGGAGGCAGAGGACTTGACAGAGGGCTGATTCAGGAACTCGCCACATGTCAATACATGGAAACGCACGCAAATGTCATTTTTCAAGGGTTTACAGGTTCCGGAAAAACCTTCCTCGCCTGCGCACTTGGCAAACAAACATGCAAGCTCGGCGCGAGCGCCCGCTATATCCGTATTCCGGATCTGTTCATGCTGAGGGACGAGGCCTCGCTGAGAAACCAAGGCATACACAGGCTTCTCAGGAAACTCAGCGGTTACAGACTGCTGATCCTCGATGAATGGTTGCTTGATCCAATGTCAAAGGATGACAGAAACTTTGTCTTCGAAATGATCGAACGAAGGCATGATGACGCGTCAACGCTCTACTGCACTCAATACAGAAAGGATGAATGGCATAAACGTCTTGGGGGCGGTGTCCATGCGGACGCGATCATGGATCGCATTGTTCACAATGCCATATGGGTCGATGCCGGAGGCATGAACATGCGGGAGTACGCCGCAAAACAAGGTCAAGCGTAAGTCCGTCGCAACCACAATGCAAATCGGATCTGAAAAAGCGTATCGGTGGATCTCTGACTGCGTATTGCCGGTACGCTTTTTTTATATTGGCAGATCTGTGGCGGTGAAATAATCAGTTCGTATCTCTTCAAAGGCGTATATCGGGTGAAAATGCAGTGTCGGTCGTTCCTTTCATAATTCCATTTTCATGCACATATGCTACAGAATCATAGTACCACGCATTTGTTGGAACATCTGAAAAAGGGAGTGCGTTGGCATTGTTAAGAACAAGACTTTTATTGTCTTCGGTATTTGTTTGATAGTTAACGAAAATAAGAAGAATTAAAATTGCTGTTAGCAAAATATTTAGACCCACAGTCACCTTGCTAAGCACAATTCTGGTTTCCGAGTTTCTGAATGCATTTATGGCATACATAATGGTGTTCGAAATCAAAGCCACAAATATCCCGCCAAACATCAGATTTACTATAGGACTTCCAATAAACGATTTAATAGTGCCCATATTCATCACCCATCTCAAATACAATCAAACATAATGATCGAATTTGATTATATTGTTTGTTGAAACATTGCTCCTATTTGTTCGCTCACCGAGAACATCGCAATCTTCCCGCGATGATACCGATAAACGAGGGTGGCATCGGCCATGTTGACCGCATTGTCCCCGTTCACGTCCGCCGCGAGCAGGAGGTTCCCAACCAACTGCATCTTGCCTCTGTGATGCCGGTAGACGAGCGTGGCGTCGGCCATGTCGATCCTGTTGTCTCCGTTCACGTCGCCCAAGGTGTAAGGCAGGGCGGCGAAGTTCGCGGTAACCGTCGCATCGCCGCCCGGCATCGAGAACAGCGTGTTCGGAGAGGACGCATCCTCAAAGTCGCCGCCGTTCGAAGAGCTCCAGCCGTCGAACGCATATCCGGGATTTGCCTTCGCGGAGATCTCGATCGCATCGCCCTCAAAGTACTTCCCGCCCGCCGTTCCGACCGCGGCGCCGCCCGGACCGGCCTCGACCGTCAGCGTGTAATCGTCCTCCGCGCCCATGCCGATGTAGACAAGCGCCGTGTTGTCGCCCGTGAAAAGCTCTTCTTTATCGGCTTCCACAGTGAAGTAAAAGGCTTCCGTTTCCGCCGCGAGTTCCGTCAGATTGATCAACAGAGATTGATGCCGGGCTTCGCTTACGGCGTCGAGCGCTTCCTCGTAAAGCAATGTTCCGTCCAGGCTGTCCGCCGTAATCTTGAGTGTGGCGTCCGTTGCAATGCCGCCGAGGTTTTGTACGATCACGTTCGCATAATCGTCGCCGTCGGACAGCAGTCTTGTAGCGCCCACCGAGAGATCCGCGTAGCCGATTCGGGCGCTCCGCGCGTTGTCCGACAACTCCGTTTCCGAATCCGCCAGGACGGATATCTCAAAGTCCCGAAGCTCCGCGAGATCGGCGGGGACGGCGAACCCGTCCACGACATATTCCTTCGTTTCGCCGGGGCCGAGTCCCGCGCCGTTTATCGTCGCGACGGCATTGCCGCCCGTGTACACGTTGATCGTATCCGCGTCCGCGCTGCCCTTGTTCTCGATTGTGAGCGTCAGCGGCAGGGGGCTTCTGGGCCGAACGGCCCCGAAGTCGTAAGATACATTCGTGAGCGCGATGTCGGTCTCGGGTTCAATCACCGCGACCTTTACGGCGGAGAGCGGCGCGTCCTCTGCGACGCCCTTCGTTTCGAGGAAGGTCAGGATCGCCGTATCCCCGGACACAAAACCGTTCGGCGCCGATGTCAGTTCGCTCTCCGTGTCGTATATCCTGTAGGGCGGCGACCAAACCGATCCGTCGAAGGAGGACGCGTAAAAGGACGTATGCGGATCCGTCCCTTCTTCTCCCTCCGCCGTGCTTTCCCATACGATAAGGGAATTCCCTGCTTCGTCGGGAACGAGCGCAAAGCCCGCGCCGAATGCCTTCGGTCCGTTCCGGCCCGCAACGCTTTCGATGTTCGTCAGGTTGCTCGTGTACCTGATGTCGCCATCCGCATACCAAAACAGCGCGGGTACGCCGTTCACCCTGCCGAACCGCAGACCCGTGTCCGCCGTTTCGTCTTCGGTCAGGCGCGTGATCTCACCGCTCGACGCGTTCACAACCCGTATCTCGCTGTCTTCGCCCGTGCTGCGGTTTCCGTCCCCGTCTTCGACATAGGCGATGTAAGGCGTTCCGTTCAATGTGCCCGCGTCGAGAGAGGAGATGCTTGCGCCGGGGCTCGCCGATATCCGCAAAACCGCATCGGGATTCGATGTGTACGCGTAGGCGACGGAATGCGTGTTGCCCATGCCGAACAGACCCTCCGCGCCGTCGAGTTCGTTCGTAATCCACGCGAGGAACAAGTCGTCGTCCGATACGACCGGCGTCATATCGGCATGGGCGTCATTCGTGAGGGCCGTAACGCCGGATACAACTCCCGTGTCCGTATCGAGCTTCGCGCGGTATATCTCTGCGGCGGCGGCCGTTTCGTTCAAGCCAGTGCCTTGTCCGAGCGGTTCCTTCGCCTTCGTCCATACGATATGAATGTCGTTTCCGACAACGGCAAGGTCGAAGTTGAAGTCGGCCGTCGAAGCTTCGCTCTCCGGAAATACCTGCACGGGCGCGCTCCAATCTTCGTTGTCGGAGGAAACGAAATACACGAGGGCCGTCCTGTTCTCCGCCGTTCTCTCTCCGTTGTCGTGCAACCAGAACACATAACTCCTGCCGTTCGCGTACACGAGCCTCGGCATGGCGTTCGGGAATACGTAATCGAAAACCGTAAACGCGCTTCCCGGAGCGGAGGCGAGGAGCATGCTTTCGACGGCGCCGGGGCTCGTGCTCAAATCCAAGGCGCTGAGGCTTGTGCGGCGCAGGTAGTCGCGCTCTATGGGCCTGTAGGCGCCGCTGTCATAGGGGTTGAAGCCCTCGGCGGACAACATCCGCATTGTCCGGCCGTGGCTGTCGTAGATCGTCCATGTGCCGCTCGCTATCCTCTTTTCGGCTTTGGCCATAAACGCCTGCACGTAAAGATACATTTCCCCCGTCAGGGACACATTGTCATAGTTGTCGGAGAAGCGATGCAGCCAATCTATCGTTACCCTGCCGAATCCGCCCGCGCACAGAACGTCGCCCACTCCAAGACCGCCGTTGATGTTGAACACAATAACAGGCTCGATTTCCCCGAGGCCGCCCGAAACACCGGTATTTTGGGCCGTAATCAGTACGCTGATTTCGACTTTGCCGGACAAGGAAGCCTTCACTCCGATACCGACGTACACAGGCATCCATCCCAAGAAAAATTGTTGGGTATACGATGCGCCCGCCGATACGCTCATGATCACGCCCACGTTGACAACCGTGCTTCCGTCTTCGCTGACATAACCTTCTCCGTAGCCCATGGCACTCGCTTCTATCTTTACCTTCCCCGCGCCGAATGACTGCGGAATGCCGCCGAACGCTTTCCCCGCATAGGATTGCGCCATTGTTTTGTTGTATGTTTCGACCATTTTATCCCAATCGACATTCTTGGGTTTGTTGATCCCTATTTTGATCTTCCCGTCTTCCGAAACTTCGATTTCAAAAGGAACGGGGTTAAGGCCGAACTCGATTTCGGTGTCCCCTATGATCGGAATATCCGACGAAACACCGATCTTCAATTCGCTCCCGACAGACAGCTTCCCTTCCTGTTCCTTCACGTATGCGTCCGGGTCGCTTATCCGCAGCCCCAATTTCCGAGAAACGGCGTTTCCCGAGGCGTCGATGATCCGCAGCGTTACGTTCTTGCCGGCCTCGAGTTTTTCGATGCGCAGGCCCTGCCCGAAATCCATGTCCGTCTTGCCCGTGATGATCGTAAGGTCGAAGTCGGGAGCGCCGCTTTCATATACGACCTTGCCGGACTGGATAAGCTGATAGGTTCTTACACCCTCCGGAGCCGATGCGTTCACCGAGAAACGCAGCTTCTTCGTGTTGGTTGGTGTCTGCGGCGTCTTTTCCTTGTCGGATTTGAAGTACATGAAGCCGGAAAGCAGATCGACCGCCCTGCCGTCGTCCGACGCGGCGTTCACGCCGAAGATGTGCGGCTTTCCGTCGTCGGGGCACAGCACGACCGTCGTCGTCGAGCCTCTCGACACCGTGCGCGCGTATTCCGCGCTCAGGTAGCCCTCCTTGGAAACCGAGAGACGCACGCTGCCCGTCAGATTCTCGAAGGACGCCAAACCGTTCTTGTCCGTCGTCGCGGTCGTCGTATTGTTCAAGACGGTGACCGAGGCACCAGCTACGGCTCGATCCTCTTCGTCCGTCACGGATACGGCAAAGCCGTTTGTGGGCGCGGGCGTGAGGATATCGCCGCCGATCGTGTAGTCCGCGTCGTTTACGGGGTTGCCCTTGATGCCTCGTTTTGCTGCGTTGTTGATCTTTTTCGCGTTGCCGTAGCCGATCAGATAGCTGTAAGCTTTGCCGGTGCCGGTGCTTGTCGCCGTGATTCCGGATGACAGAACAAGACAGTCGTTTATGAAAACGCTTCCATGGGAATTTTCAGCATGTCCACAGATTCCTCCTGAATAAACAGTGCTATCGGATCTGTAAGAAAATATCTCTCCCGAGCTGTGGCAATCTGTTACGGCAACATCGCCGTAGCTGCTGGAAACGGCTTCACCACAAATTCCTCCTGCATAGATGGGATCCAGAGAGTTGAGGAGAGAAGAAATTTTTCCTGCATTGTTGCAATTGTTTACAATGACTTTGCCGGAAATTCGACCGCATATTCCTCCCAGTACTACAAGTGAAGAAACATTACTTGTATTATAACAAGTATCTATGGTAATTGACCCGTACTGGTGAGCATAGGCCCAAGCGGTTATTCCACCTACATAACGATCGGAAGACGAAACATCTCCCGTATTATAACAATTGCTTATGGAAACCAAACCATAAACAGAATCGATAATTCCGCCCGCCGTATGTGAAGAGATGTTTCCTGCATTGTAACAGTCGCTTATTGCCATTGCACCAAAATTCGACACGTATGCATAAACATATCCGCAAATTCCTCCGGCACGGTGTGAAGAAGAAATATATCCTACATTGAAGCAATCGATTAACGAAGTTGAGCCGGAAGGCCAAACATAGCCCAATATTCCACCCGCGCTGGGATCATTGTTAGAAACAACAGCAGCGACGGAAATGTTTCCTGCATTGTAACAGTCGCTTATTGCAACCGAGTTCGAAGAATGGAAGTAACCGCAGATCCCGCCCGCATAGGAACGGGATGATGTGGAAGTTGAAGTCGATACAGAAAAAATATTTCCCGTATTGCGACAATCGTTTATTGAAATGAAACCATCAATATCTCCGCAAATTCCTCCGACATAAACGGGAGCCAGAATTTTCCCTGCATTGTAGCAACGATTTACGGCGCAGACACTATTGGAACCTCCGCTGCCGATAATTCCACCAGAATTGGTGGAAGAAGAAATTTCTCCTGTATTATAACAATTGCCCAAAGTGAAAGAACCGCTAAGGACGCCGCATATACCGCCTGTATCATAAATGGCGGAAACTGTCCCTGTATTGTAGCAATTGTTTACACTGAAGGAGCCGGTGGCAGGAACGCGACTGCAGATTCCGCCCGCATAGGAAGAAGAAATTTCTCCCGTATTGCGGCATCCGATTATCTCGAAAGTTCCTGAAGCATCAACGTAGCCGCAGATTCCGCCCGCATAGGAAGAAGAACCCAAGCCGGAATCGGAAGCTGAAATTTCGCCTACATTGTTGCAATTACTTATGACAACGGAATCGGAAGCACTACCGTTAATCCCTCCAGCATAAGACTTGGAACCGGTTAATGCAGCGATATTGCTTATGTTGCTGCAATGGTCTATAATGCCCGAAGAAGTGTAACCGATGATTCCTCCTGCATAAGATGCATCTGCAGCAGATGAAGATGCAGAAATATCGCCAATGTTATGGCAATCGCTTATGGCCTTTAAAGAATACGCATAGCCGCAAATTCCTCCCACATAAGAAGAACGGGAGGACGGAGCCGAAACAAAACCCATATTATAGCAACTGTTTATGACAACAGAACCGGAAATATAACCACAGACCCCTCCGGCATAGGAATGCCTGGCAGACGATGACGATGCAGAGGAAATATATCCTGAGTTATAACAATTGTTTATAGTAACAGAATCTGATGCGTAAGCGCATATTCCCCCGACATAGGGCGTGCCTGTAGTCGAAATGTCAATATACACGTCTTGCAAGCCTAAATTGCTGATTGTCGCACTTTTAGCATAACCAAACAAACCGTTGTAACTATATTGGGAACCCGTTCCGATAATCTTCAAATTCAGAATGCCATGTCCGCGCCCGTCGAATATCCCGGTAAAAGGTGTACTCGCATTCCCAATCGGAATCCATTACCCATCGTTAAAGCCGGACAGGTCTATATCGTTCATCAACACATAGAACCCGGACAAATTGTTCCTGATATCGGAAAGTTGCTGTGCGGTGGAGATTTGAATCGCGTTCGAATCGGACGCGCCTATAGGTGCGAGGAAACCACCGTTGGAAACAATCGCTTGGAGTTCCGTCCGCCGCTGCTCGAACTCCGTCGCCATGGTTTCCAAGCCGCCTATGACGACGCGGGCCTGCGCATCCACCGAGGACTTGATGTCGGCGATGCCGTTTGCCGCCATCGCTTCGATCTCCACGCTTCCGAGCATCTGCATCCCGTCCGCACCGGCGGCGAAAACGAAACCGCTTCCGAACGGCAATAGGGCCGTGACGAGCAGTGCCGTCAGCAAAACGCATACGATCTTCCTCTTGAACATAGCTTGTAATCTCCCTTATTTTTTTATATGTTTCGCATACGCAAATAAACATGCGAACGATACTACAAGACCGAGAAATGGGCAATATGTGTACAATGTCGACCATAAACTTGATACGTTCCCACTGTTTTCGCCACCTTCCGATATCAATATTTTTAAAAAATACCATATCGAAAAAAGCAATATGTAAACAAGCATATTACTTTTTTTAAGTTCACCACCATCGTAATGCCGATAAACGAATCCCCATGTTAATATTAAAACAACAATAAATATAAGCAATTGAATTTTAGCTGAGTTCTCTATTATTAAATGTGCTCTCATTTTTTCATCTTTGCCAAGAAACGGCATTGAATAAGACACAACATACAAAAAAGCAAATAATATTGTCCATTTGGGAATAAGTTTTTCTTTGGAAATCTCATTTTTTCTTTTATTACGCAATAAGAAAATTGTATGAAATGTAAAAACTACAATTGAAAGATAAATGACAATCGTCAAATGTATCGCATTATAAAATTCATAGGGAAGGTAAATCTCTCTTGTCTTGGAAAACAGAAAACCCGTCATCAATGCAAAATAAACCATGAAATTTTCCATGAGCAGAAAAAATCTGCTATCTTGACGCAACAAGTCAAACTGTTGAAAGTTTTTTAAATATTTTGTGTATATTATAATGCTCGCACAAATAAGTGCTCCAAATATGTTATTTGGTAAATATTGAAAATATGTGTCCAAACTTATAGCATTATACTGAACTTTTATTATTATTGGAATCAAGCTTGAAATTATAAGTATACTCACAATCAACCAACTGGGTAAGCAAAAAATGAATTTGGGCATAAAAATATTTTTAAACCCTCTGTTCCGCGCAATATGCCCATATCTTGACGTATAAT
This sequence comes from Eubacteriales Family XIII. Incertae Sedis bacterium, assembly GCA_031276135.1. GTDB lineage: Bacteria > Bacillota > Clostridia > Peptostreptococcales > Anaerovoracaceae > JAITLA01. The sequence continues at coordinate 44,199 of JAISNR010000087.1, forward strand.
ATGAATTGTGCCAAATAAGCAAAATTGAACACAACGGAAAGATATATTTAAATGGTGCCTCATCAATAAAAATTGTTGCAATCCATATAATACCGGCATCCACTGCATTGAGAATTGCATCCACATTTAGCGGTTTGTTTTTTTTAATGTCCATATTATTCACCAAATCCGAATTGTTTGACAATATATTAGATTTTCAATATTTTCAGTCACCGGCCACCGTTCGGACGGAGGTCTAAGGTCTGTTTCAATAGGAAAAGCAATCTTGCCGCGATGATATCTATAAACAAGTGTGGCGTTGGTCATATTGATTGCGTTGTTCCTATTTACATTGTTCTCGAAAGGTTGTACGACAACATGACAATATTATTAATAGTGATCACAACATACGGCAATTCGAATGCTTTGCTGTCACTCTTGCATTTCTTCAACAAGCCTCTCAAATACGGTTGCGACCTCGGCCCGCGTCGCATTTCCTTGCGGATCAAAAAGATTGCCCGGCTTGCCGGTCACGACGCCGGCGTTGAAAAAGATCTGTACCGCACTCTTGGCGTAATTCGCGATTCCGTCCTCGTCAGCGAATGCCGCATACCGGGCATCATCGCGGAATTGTCTGCTCTCAAATTCGGAATGCCGAGCCAAAATCGTCACAAGATCCTGCCGCGTGATCGCAGCGTCCGGCGCGAAACGACCGCCGCCGACCCCGTTCACGATCCCGTTCGCGCCGGCCCAAAGCACGGCGTCCGTATACCATTGCCCGTCTGCCACGTCCGCGAAGGGATTGTCTGCCGCCACCGAGGATCCGCCTGCGCTTCGGTACAGCACCGTGACAAGCATGGCACGCGTCATCGCGGCATTCGGCGAAAACCTGTCTGCGGCCGTCCCGTTCATCAGACCTTTGTCCAGCGCGTATTTCACGGCTTCGAAGAACCAATCGCTCTCCCGCACGTCGGCAAAGGGATTCGTCTGCGGCGTCATGGCGACAGACGCGGAATCATCGCCCGGCACAGGCGTCGCATCCTCCGAACCGCCGGAAGTCGCAGACGGCGGCTTCGGCGCCGCATCCTCTCCGCTGGACGGAGTTCCGCCGCCGGATGCGCCGGAGGAAGATGCGGGAACTTCTTTGTCCTTTACAACGAATGTCGCGGGAATGACCGTATTCGGAATTCCATTGACATCCTCGTCGAGAAGCTCAATGTTCGCCAACGTGACCGTTTTGTCGCCGCCCGTCGATACCGTACAGGCAAAAGTTGCGATTTCCAACGGACCGCCGTTGTACACGGCGTCGGTGAGTCCGCCCGCGACATTCAGCCTGGGCTCTTCCTGAAAATCCGCATCCGTGAATCCCGTGCTTTCCTTAAAAGCGGACGTCACCGCTCCCGTTCCGGGTTTTACGGTCAAGCCCTCGGGAAGGATCACGTCAAAGCTGAACGCGAAAAAATTCGTGCCTTCCGCGCCGCTCATGCCGATCGTGAACCGCACCTCGTCGCCGGGCGCCGCGACTCGCACGGACGGCGTTACCGTCAACGAGATGCTCTCCGCCGCCGAAACATGCACAATGAATGCCGCGTTTACAATCATTAATGCGGAAACAAGTACAACAAAACGCTTTCCGATGTTCATATTTTTCACTCCAAACGATTCTTTTTCCATAATTTTGAATAATCAATCCGCAATGCAAATCGATTTGCGAAAAAAAACATGTTCGCAATCGGAACGGGCGGGCACAAAGCCCGCCCGTTCCCGAAAATCCGTATGCGCGTATTTTGTCAAAAACTATTTTATCGCTTCGGCGTACCTGTGCAACACGGCGGCGGTTTCCGCGCGCGTGGCGTTGCCTTTGGGATCGAACAGGTTGCCGGGTTTGCCGCTCACGATGCCGCCGCAATACAGGGTTTCCACGGCCTTCTTCGCGTAATCGGAAATCAGGCTCTCATCCTCAAAGGTCACATATTGCAGCGTCACGGGGAATTGCTTGCCCGAAAAATCCGCGTAGCGCGCAAGCAACGCCGCCAAATCCTGTCTCGTCACTTCGGCGTCCGGAGCGAATTTCCCGCCGCCCACGCCGTTGACGATCCCGTTTTCTTTTGCCCATTCCACATAGGCGGCATAATATTGCCCCTGCCGCACATCGTCGAAGCCGCTCGCCGTGTACGCGGCCGCGTTCACCTCCGAAAGTCTGCCGAGAACCGTAACGATCATGCCTCTCGTCATCGTCGCGTTCGGGCTGAACGCGTTCGCCGAAGTTCCGTTGAACAAGCCGTTGGTCACCGCGTATTCCACGTCACCGAAGAACCAGTCGGATGCGGAAACATCCGCGAACGGATTGGCCCAAGCCGATGTTTCCTCCTCCGGAGCCTCCGGATCTTGGCCGACCACATAGAAGGACAGATGGCCGGGGAGTTCAAAGCGCAGAATCTTTGTCGCGGCGTCGTAGCGGCTTGCGAGCTTTTCGCGCGCGCCGTCGTTCGCAAGGCTCCACGCGCCCGCCGGAAGCCCGCCCGCATAGGGCACGGACACCTCCATCTTGCCTTCAAACGACGTTATGCTTTGTGAACCCGAGGATATGCTTATGTCGAACACCGAATCGCCCTGCTTCACACCCGTCCGCTGCGCGGCACTCAAGCCCGAAGCGGGAACGGATTTGACGCTTACGGACACATTGTCGCCTTGAGAAGCGGCCGCCACCGAACGCGCCGCAACCCCGTCCAACGCCGCCGTTCCTGCGGGAAGTCTGATTTCAATGCCGGACAGGGCCTCCGCGATGGTCGCAAGCGCCGCCTTGGGCATGCTTGCGGACGTCGTTCCCGAAATCTTCGACAGGTCGAAGATCGCCGCATTGTCCGATTTGTCGATGATCTCGGCGATCTTCGCGTCGGGCAACGAAAGCGTCACATCGCCTCCCGACCTCGCATAAGAGATCGTAACGGAACCACCGGCCACTGTCACCGACGAGGGTCCCGACGAGCCGCCGGAACCGCCGGACGGCACCCCGCCCGAGGAATCGGATATCGTGAGCTTCCCGTTCGCGTAATCGGCGATCCTGTAGTTCGCTCCGGCCGTGCCGTTCAGTGTTCCGCCCGTTATCGTGATCGCGTACTCCGCCGCCGCGCCGGAATCCGCACCGTCGCATTGCAGGGCGGGCTCGACGGACATCACATCCGCCTTCGCGTCGGGGCTCACGAGACCCGATATGCTGTATGTGTATGTCGGGAGCGCTTCGCCGATTCGGATGCTTTTGTCGTCCGCCGTCAGCGTCAGCGGCGCTTTTTCTATCGCGAAACCGAAGCGCGCGCTTCCGATGTGTTCCGCGTCGGAAGCGGGGACCTCCGCCGTGAGAACATAGACGCCCGCCTTGACGGGAGCTTCTTCTCCGACTGCGAAATGCGTGCCGTCATACGCGTCCCCCTCGTATGAGAAAGAGAGCTCGACGGAGGGATCGGACGCGACCGCGCTCACATCGAGGGGCTTTCCGTCATAAACCTTCGTCATGCCAAGCGGCGCCGAGATGGAAACCGGCGTTTTGTCCGTTATGTTGACGGTGATCACGGCATTGGATATGTCGTAATTGTTGCTTATGAATCCGATCTCCATACCGGCTGCGGCGTCGACCGCCGCCGCGCTCGCCATGTGAACGGTGAGCATCGAACCGTCGATCTCGGCGTCGCGCGCGAAAACGGGATTGCTTGCGCCGTTTGAGATAACGTAGGCGCTCACCTGCGACGAAGCCACGTTGCCCGGCAAGAGACCCGCGAGATCGATCGTGTAATCGGCGGACTCTTTCGATTTGACGTACAGAATCCGGGAGATGCTCGCGGCGGGTGCTTTGTCGATGACCAGATTGCCGAGAGCAAGGCCCGCAATCGAGCCGTAATTCGTCCCTGCGGCGATATCGGCCGTAACCGCGTAACTTCCCGCGTTCGTCGGCGCCGCCGGCGAGCCGTTGTACTTCACGACGACCGCGCCGAGTCCGCTCTTGCCCGCACCCGCCGTCACCGTCACGGCATGCGGCGCACCGTCGTAGCGCGCGGCGCCGAGGTCAAAGCTCAGGTTGTCCGTCGCCGGCGCGAGCTTGCCGATCACGAAACTTTGGCTTGCCGTGCCGGAATAATTTCCCTTGCCCGCGATCGTCAGCGTGTAGCTGCCCGCGTTCGTCTCCGTCGGCAGATTCGTGACGGTATAATCGTCCGCATCCAAGGGGTCCCCGTCCGTCACGGCATAGATCGGAGATTGCGCGGTTCCGCTATAGGCGTAGTTTCCCGTGATGGCCAGCATGGAGTTCTCAAGGGGCTTCGGGGCGATCGTAAAGCCGCCGAGCGCGAGAGCGGGCGCAGCCGAATAATTGTCGCCCTCCGCGATCGCGACGCTTACGGCATAGCTTCCCGCATCGACGGGCGCCGCAGCCGAACCGTTGTAAGAAACCGCGCCCACGGCCCCGAAGCCCGTCAACCCGGCCTTGGCCGTCGCCGTCACGGAATGCGCGGACGCGTCGTATTGCAACCCTGTCGGCAGCGTGAAGTCGAGGTCTTCCGGCGACGGAGCTTTCTTCTCTATGGTCAGGCGCGCGGTCTTGCTTCCGATCGCCGCAGCGCTTTCGTATGCGGCGGTCACATCGTAGCTGCCCGCGTTCGTCGGCGGCGCGGCTGTCGGCCCGTAGGTCGTTGCGCCGACGCCCGCGTAGCTGTAGATGAACGTCCCGCCGCTGCCGTCCGCGCTCACGGCCGCAGGCAACGATTTCGGCGTTCCGTCGTAAGTGAACGCGCCGTTCTCGAACGTGATTGTATCGTCGACGATTGTCTTGTCCACAATGCTCACATTGAATGTGGTCGGCGTTGCGGCGGTGTACTCGTCGCCGCCGTCGCCGTCAACGTTCACGGCCGCCGCGTCGACTTGGATCGTCACCGTTCCCGTGGCCTCGCCTGCGGTCAGCGTCGTGCCCGAGAGCTGCGCGTCGGCCGCGCCGGTGCTGCTTGCAATTGCATAGGACAGCGTTCCGCCGCCGCTCGCCGAGATGCCGGCGGATACGTCAAGCGCGCCGTTAATGACCAAGGTCTTGTTTGCGGCGCCGTTTATCGTCTGCGCGGCCGTGCTGATCTCGCCGCCCAGCGCGGACGCGGGCAGAGAAGACGCGGAATAGTTGCCCGCGCTATCGCCCAGAAGCGTCCAATCGCTGAGCGCGACGGTCTTCCCCGTTCCGACATATGGGTCGGCGTATGCGCCGCTCACGGTGGCCGTGACCTTGCCTTCATCGACGGTTTCAATCTCCGTAAGCCCCGTCACGGGTACGGTCGCGGCATTCGTGCCGTCGTAAGGCTTCGTGATCGTGCCGAAGGTCGCGCCGGTCAGGTTTTTTGGCGTTATCGTAATCGTGGCGCTTTTGGAACCGAATGCTTCCGCGCCTGTGTAGGTCGCGGTCACGCTGTACGTTCCCGCGTTTGCGGGCGGGTTCGCCGTCGGCTCGTAGGCCGTACCGCCGGTTCCCGCATAACTGTAGGCATACGATCCGCCGTCGCCGAAGTCGGTCGGCGTCGCCGTCAGGGATTTGGCGATTCCGTCGTATGCGGCGGTGATGTCCGCCAGCGTGATCTGCGCGCCGATGTCTTCTTTGACAATAACCTGTGCAGGGCTGACGAGACCCACCATATTGGAGACACTTTCATCATACAGCGCACTTTCGATCAAATTTATTGTATGGAGGCCTCTCGTGATCGCCGTGCATGTGAAGGTCGCGATGTCCAGCGGGCCGCCGCTGTATACGGCCTCATTCATTCCGCCGCTGACCATTATTTTGGGGTCTTCGTCGAAAATCGCGTCCGCAAATCCGGTGGCAGTCTTGAATGCGCCTGCTACGACACCGCTTCCCGACTTCAACGCAAAGCCGATGGGAATCTGGATTTCTATGCTGAAAGAAAAAAGATTCTTCCCTTCCGCGCTTCCCATGCTTATGGTGAAATCCACCTCGTCGCCCACTTCCACCACAGTGTCCGACGGCGTCACGGTCAGCGGGATGCTGCCTGCGGCCGTGACCGGCGCGGCCGGAAATGCGCTCACAACAAGCAACATTGCCAGCAAAACCATAAGGCTCCTTCCCCCGGCTTTTTTGATTGTTCTCTTCATAGTTCCCTCCTCATTCAATGTTTTTGTGAAACGGATCAAATCTTCTTTGCCCTGCGGCATGTTATATCATATATGTAAACATCTGCGTCAATGGGCGCTGATCGAAAAAACAGTGATCTTCCCGCGATGATACCGATAAACGAGGGTGGCGTCGGCCATGTTGACCGCATTGTCCCCGTTCACGTCCGCCGCGAGCAGGTTGTTTCCAACCAGCTGCGTCTTGCCTCTGTGATGCCGGTAGACGAGCGTGGCGTCGGCCATGTCGATCCTGTTGTCTCCGTTCACGTCGCCCAATGTGTAAGGCAGTGCGGCGAAATTCGCGATGACCGCCGCATCGCCGCCCGGCATCGTAAACAGCGTGTTCGGAGAGGACGCATCCTCAAAGTCGCCGCCGTTCGAAGAGCTCCAGCCGTCGAACGCATAGCCGGGATTTGCCTTCGCGGAGATCTCAATCGCGTCGCCCTCGAAGTACTTCCCGCCCCTCGTTCCGACCGCGGCGCCGCCCGGACCGGCCTCGACCGTCAGCGTGTAATCGTCCTCCGCGCCCATGCCGATGTAGACAAGCGCCGTGTTGTCGCCCGTCAGAAGCTCGTCCTTTTCGGATTCGACGGCAAAGCAAAAGGCTTCCGTTCCGTTTCCTTCGGCCAAATCCGTCAGGTTGATCAGCAGGGATCGATGCCGCGCGCCGCTCACCGCGCCGAGCTCCGTTTCGTACAGGACTTCTCCGTCCGGCGTGTCCGCGGTCACGCGCAGCACGGCGTCCGTTTCCGTGCCGCCGAGGTTTCGCACGATCACGTTCGCGTGGTCGTCGCCGTTTGACAGGAGCCGCGTCGCGCTCACGGAAAGATCCGCATAGCCGATTCGGACGGCCCGGGCGTTGTCCGACAACTCCGTTTCCGAATCCGCCAGGACGGATATCTCAAAGTCCCGAAGCTCCGCGAGATCGGCGGGGACGGCGAATCCGTCCACGACATATTCCTTCGTTTCGCCGGGGCCGAGTCCCGCGCCGTTTATCGTCGCGACGGCATTGCCGTCCGCAGACACGCCGATCGCGTCAACGGCCGCGCTGCCCCTGTTCTCGATCGCGAGCGTCAGCGGCAGGGGACCGCCGGGCCGAACCGCGTCAAAATCGTAATATGCTTCCGCGAGCGCGATGTCGGTTTTGGGTTCGATCCGGGCGACCTTTACGGACGAGAGCGGCGCGTCGCCGGCAATGCCTTTTGTTTCGAGAAAGACGAGGACCGGCGTTCCTCCCGTTGCAAATCCGTTCGGCGAAGAGGTCAGTTCGCTCTCCGTGTCGCAGAGCCTGTGGGGAAGCGACCAAGCCGCGCCGTCGAAGGAGGACGCGTAAAAGGACATGCGCGGACTTGTCCCGTCCTCTCCCTCCGCCGTGCTTTCCCAAACGATGCGAGAGTTCCCCGCTTCGTCCGGAACGAGCGCGAAGCCCGCGCCGAATGCCTTCGGCCCGTTCTTGCCCGCAACGCTTTCGACATTCGTCAGGTCGGTCGTGTATTTTATGTCGCCGCCCGAATGCCAAAACAGCGCGGGCGTGCCGTTCACCCTGCCGAAGCGCGGATTGCCGTCCGCGACTTCATCGTCGGTCAGGCGCGTCTTGACGCCGTTCGACGCGTTGAGCACCCATATCTCGCCGTCCCCGTTTGTGTAAGGATCGCCGTCCGCGTCCTCCGCATAAGCGACGCACGAAACGCCGCCGAGCGTGCCCGCATCGACCGCGGAAACGGTTGCGCCCGCATTCGCGGGGATCCGCGAAACCGCGCCGGGATTCGACGTGTGCGCGTAGGCGACGAAATGCGCGTTGCCCGCGCCGAACAGACCGTCCCCGCCGTCGAGCCCGTTCACGCTCCACGCGAGGAGCGAGCCGTCGTCCGAGATCGCGGGCGTCATGTCGGCATAAGCGTCGTTCGTGAGCGCCGTGACGCCGGAAACGCTCCCCGTGTTCGTGTCGAGCACCGCACAATACATTTCTGCGGCGGCGGCTGTTTCGTCCAAGCCGGCGCCTTGTCCGAGCGGTTCTTTCGCCTTCGTCCACACGATCCGAATGTCGTTTCCGACGACGGCAAGGTCGAAGTTGAAGTCGGCCGTCGAAGCTTCGCTCTCCGGCAATACCTGCACGGGCGCGCTCCAGTTTTCGTTGTCGGAAGAAACCGCATACACAAGAGCCGTCCTGTTCTCCGCCGTCCTTTCCGGAATGTCGTGCAGCCAGAACACGTAACTGTTGCCTCCCGCGCGCACGAGCTCCGGCATGGCGTTCGGGAACACGTACTCAAAGACTGCGGACGCGCTTCCCGGCGCGGATGCGAGAAGCATGCTTTCGACGGCGCCGGGGCTTGTGACGAGGCCCAAGGCGCCGGGGCTTGTGTGTTGCAGGTAATCGCGGTCCATGAGCTTGTAGGCGCCGCTGTCGCAGGGGTCGAAGTCCTCGGCGGACAGGGGCGACGCATACGACCGGGCGTTGCTGTCGTAGATCGTCCATGTGCCGCCGAGGATCCTCTTTTCGGCCTTGAACACAAACGCTTCCGCGAAGAGATACATTTCGCCCGTCAGGGACACGTTGTCGTAGTTGTCGGAGAAGCGATGCAACCACGCCAACGTCGCCCTGCCGGACGCGCCCACGCTCAGAACTCCGGAAGCGCCCGCGCCGCCGTCGAGGTTCAGCGCAACGGACGGTTTCATTTCGCCGAGGCCTCCCGAAACGTACGGAGGTGTTCCGTCTGCGATCAAGATTCTGAGTTCCGCGCTGCCCGACAAGCTCGCCTTCAGACCGACGGAGACATACACGGGAACGACGGCGACGATGAAATGCTGCGTGTACGAGGCGCCCGCCGACACCCTGACCGCGACGCCCACATTGATCGTCGCGTTTCCGTGTTTGTCGACAAAGCCTTCTCCGTAACCCATCGCGTCGGCGCCCAGGCTCTTGACCGGTCCCGCATTGAAAGACGTGCCTCCGAAAGCCTTTGTCGCATCAATGCGCTTTTGGAATGTTTTAAAATCCTCTTTCATCTTTTCCAAGGATGTGCCTTCCGGCCTGTTGACGGCAAACCTGATCTTCCCGTCTTCCGAAATCTCAACCTCAAAGGGAACGGGCGTCAATCCGAGTTCTATTTCCGTGTCGCCGATTATCGGAACGTCCGAAGGAACGGACAGCTTCAGGCTGTTTCCAATCGACAGTTTTCCCGTTGTTCCCGCGTCCGAATAGGCGGCGGGTTCGCTTATTTTGAGTCCAAGCTTCTTTGAAACGGCGTTTCCGGATGCGTCGACGATCCGCAGCGTCACGTTCTTGCCGGCCTCGAGTTTGTCGATGCGCATGTCCTTTCCGAAATCCGCGCCCGTCTTGCCCGTTATGACGGTGAGCGCGAATGACGGAGCGTCGCTCTCAAAGACGACCTTGCCGGATTGGAGCAGTTGGTATGTCTCGATTCCCGCGGGAGCCGAAGCGTTCACCGAGATGCGCAGGGCGGTCGTGTTGTCCGGCGTCTGCGGGGTTTTCTCCGCATCGGACTTGAAATACATGGGCGCGGAAAGCAAATCTTTCGTACCCCCGAGCAACGCGGCGTCCGCCGCAAGGATGTGCGGTTTGCCGTCGTCGGGGCAGATCGCGACCGACGTCGTCGAACCCTTAGATACCATGCGCGTGTATTCTGCGCTCAGATAACCCTCTTTGATCACGGAGATGCGGATGCCGTAAACGCCGGCGGGCAGACTTTGAAAGACCGCCGTGCCGTTTTTGTCCGTCGCGGCCGTCCCGCCGAGTTCCGCGATGCCCACGGTCGCGTTCGGCACGGATCTGTCGTCCTCGTCCGTCACGAGCACGGCGAAGCCTTCCGCGGGCACGGACGTGACGGTGTTCCCGCCGATCATGTAATCCGCGTCGTTCACGGGGTTGCCCGCAATGCCCCGCTTTGCTCCGTTGTTGGTTTTGATTTGTTCACGGCCCGCATAACCGATTGTATAAGCTCCCCAGCTGTTGGCTTTTGTCCTGACGATGCTGTCGCACAGCACCGTGCAGTCGTTTATGTTAAATGAATTGGTGCTGTCGCCATAACCACAGATACCGCCGGCATACACAGCGCCGGAAGAAGAGGAAGACGATGCGGATATATCGCCGTCTGTGTTGTGGCAATTTTTTATAGTGAGTGGGCCTCTCGAATAATCGGAACCGTAACCGCAAATTCCGCCGGCATAAGAAGACGCACGAGAGGCAAAAGACAGAACATCCCCTGCGTTTTGGCAATTTTTTATTGAAATGGAACCAGCCGGGTAAGTTTCGATTGATCCAATCATGCCGCCGGCACTCGCAGATGGTCGAGCAACGGAGGAAGAAGACAAAGTGGAGGCAGAAGCGGAAACCCTTCCCGAGTTGGAGCAATTGCTTATGGGGATGCCGCGGGATTTCCCCAAAATACCGCCCGCAAGGGAAGAATTGGCATCTTCGAAAGTGGCAGATGTGGAAGAAGATGCCGAAACATTGCCCGAATTATGGCAATTGCTCAAGTTAACAGGGATATCAATATCCGCATACCCGCAAATTCCGCCCGCACGGGATACGGAAGCATTTGAAGACTGAACATTTCCCGAATTGTGGGAATTTTTTACAGGACCGTACGTGAAGCCGCAAATTCCGCCCGCATTGGATTCACAATTCCTATGCGAATAGGAAGCAGAGGAAAAAACATCCCCTGTGTTTTGGCAATCATTTATTGATGCAGCAGAGAACACATAACCGCAAACTCCGCCCGCATAGGACCCTTGATAGTGATTGGAAGAAACGATTCCCGCATTGTAGCAATTATTTACGGAACCGGAAACCTGGCCGCAAATTCCGCCCGCATAGCATTTGGAAGAAACATTTCCCGTGCTGTAGCATTCACTCACGGTATCGGCGGCGTAGCCGCAGATTCCGCCCGAATAGTATCCGGAAATATTTCCCATGTTATGGCAATTGCCCACATAACCGACAGTATAGCCGCAAATGCCCCCTCCGTAGGCTGCGGTGGCCGAATTGGAAGAATAAATATCTCCTGTGTTTTTGCAATTGTTTACGGTTGCCGAATCGCCGGCAGCAATGTAACCGCAAATCCCGCCCGCATACGAATATGCACGACCGGAAGGTGTCGATGATGAAACAGCGCCTTTGTTGTGGCAATTGTTTATCGTAACGGAACCGGAAGCGTAACCGCAGATTCCGCCCGCATGTGTGTATGAGAAATAGGAAGAAGGCAATAATGACAAAGATGCAATATCCCCTGTATTGTAGCAATTGCTTACGGTGGCGGAACCGGAAATGTAACCGCAAATTCCGCCCACATAAGAATGGTGTTCACCGTGAGAAGCGGCAGAGCACGAAGAAGATATGCTTCCGGCGCTGTGGCAATTGGTTATACTGGCAAAACCGGAAGCGACACCGCAAATTCCGCCCACAAAAATATTGGAAGATTTGGAATCAAAAGAAATGTCGAATTTGGCTTGCACGCAAACATTTTTTATCGTAACGTTTTTGGTGTAGCCGAACAATCCGTCATAGCCTGACCTGGAAGTAATTATTAAATTTTTGATTGAATGCCCCTGCCCATCAAACGTACCTGTAAAAGGAGCGCTTTTGTCCCCGATCGGAACCCACTCTCCGCCGTTAAAGCCCGCCAAATCGACATCGTTCATCAGCGCATACGACCCGGCCGGATTGTTGCGCACATTGTGCAAATCCTGCGCGGTATAGATTTTAATCGCGTTCGGATCGGGCGCTTCTATGGACGCGAGGAAGCCGCCGACGGCCATGATCTGTTCCGCCGCCGCGAGCTCCCGCTCGAAGTTCGCCGCCATCGCCTCCAGATCGCCGATGAGCGTCGCAATTTCCGCGTCCATAGCCGCTTTCAATTCCGAAACACCGCTCGCGGCCATCGCTTCGATTTCGCCGCTTCCCAACACCCGCAGCTCATTGCCGGCATCGGGCGTTGCGAATGCAATACCCGTCGACAATTGCAACATCAACGCCGCCGCCAACAAAACACTTACGATTTTTCGCTTGAACATGGCCTTTCCCTTTTCTTTAATACGCGGTTCACAGAACTTGCATCCGCCTCAGTTTCCGCCCGCCGGGAAAGAATCGATCTTCCCGCGATGATACCGATAGACGAGCGTGGCGTCGGCCATGTTGACCGCATTGTCTCTGTTCACGTCCGCCGCGAGCAGGTTGTCTCCAACCAGCTGCGTCTTGCCTCTGTGATGCCGGTAGACGAGTGTGGCATCGGCCATGTTGATCACATGATCCTCGTTCACGTCGCCGAGCAGGAAGGTGTCCGCCGTCGTCACATGCACGGTGGCGCTGTCGGATATCTCCGGATCCGAAATCGATGTCGCCATAACGGTCAATGTCGCGGCCGTTTCGTCCGCGGCGACCGTCAGAAGTCCCGCGCCTTCGCCGGTCGAAACGACGGTCGTCTCCGCCGATGTGTTTCCGGAAACGCTCCATGCGACATCTGCGGCCTTTCCGCCCTGCGACTCGTCCGTCGCGCCGAAGGCTTGCGTTCCGCCTTTGGGAACATTCGCTTCCCTCGGCGACACGAGGATGCCGACATCTTCTCCCTTCATCTCCACTCTGACGGGCAATACGGCCGATACGCCCGTTCCGGCCAAAGCGATTGTGACGCTCGCGTTGCCCGGCAGGTTGCCTTGGATGCGGACGATCGCCTTGCCGTCTGCGGAAACCCCGCCGACGCTTACGACCTCGGCGATCAAATCGAAGTCTGATTCCGCTTCGAGAAAGACAGGATGCGTGGGGTCGTAATTTACGACGGTGACCTCGACCTCGATCGTCCGTCCGTAATCGACGGTTACGGCTTCGGGCAGTATAAGGGACAGAGGTTTCGTGTAAGCGGCGGTTTTACTTTCCGTGATCGCGCCCACATTCGCGTAGCTCAAGACGGCGGCGCCGCTTTCGATCGTGTAATTCCCGTTTGTCGCCATATATCCGTCGTTGTAGACGAGCTTGAATCGCTTGGCGTATACCATGCCGTCGAGCGCGCTCTCGTCGTTCGGATAATCTAGCGTATAAGGTATTCCCGTCTCCGCCGCGCTTTTCAGCACGAGCGCATTCACGCTTTCGGGTTTCATGTACTTAGTGAACGCAAGCTCCGCGTATGTGTCGTATGCGTTAAACCAAGCGATCTGCGGTGCCTCAAGCGAAACCATGCCGACGTTGACTTCCGTTTGCGGCGGCGGCACGGGCAACCATTCGCTTTCCGTAGGCGCGTAGCCCTCCTTTTCGAAGCGCACCTGCCACAGGCCCTCGGGCGTGTCCCATGCGTAGCGGCCGTTATAATCGGTATGCAACGGGTTGTTTTGCTCATATTCCGTCGAATCCCACTGTTGCGCCGTATCCTCACCCGGTTCTGTCCACCAAGCTGTAGCTTTGACGCCTTCAATGCGGTTTGAAGTAACCGCTTCATAAACATAGCCGGAGGGGTCGATTCGCCACTGAATATTTACGGAAAAACCTGCGGATTCGCGAACGCTTCCGTCCGAGGAGCCGGGATCCGGCTCGCTCGATCCGCCACTTGATAATTCATACGGCGCCACCAAAACATAGCCGAAACTGCTCATTACTGTTTGTTTGCTTATCGATTTGTCCCAGTTAATAACGCAGTGGTTATCGCTGTTGCAATCGGTATACGTTATATTCTCCCCATTTACCGCCGTCACAAATATACTGTGACCTGCGCCGCTTCGGCCGCCGTAACGTATAATGTCGCCGGCTTTCAAGCTGTCGAGGTTCTCTGCTGTTTGCCATTTGCGTGCAATTGGTTCGCCATAGTAGTCTTCGGCTATTTTTTCTGCATACCCCATGCATTGTTGTGATCTTCCCGGCACGTAAGTATTGCATGTTGATTCATTTAATTCATTCTTGTGTGTGGTGGGGCAAGGTTTATCCGTCGTTCCGTCAGGATTGTTCCCAACCATCCCAACGTGATTCCAATATCTCCCATGAGGAAACTTCTCTTTCAACTGTTGCAGGTTTAATGTGCCCGCAAGCAGCGTCGCGCCACCAGAGAGGGCAGAGAATTCTCCTATATTCCCATCTTCTGATTCACTGTGCCCTTGCGCATTCGCAGCATAGAGCAATTCTGTATTGATTCGTCGACTGAACCTCACATCTCCTTGCACATCCCTGTCATCGGGCAATTCCGCATCGAGGATCCTAGCGCTCGCAATGTTGTTCGGTCGAACATATTCAACGGTAAGCGTACCCGGCAAATAAGACTTATTGCCGAAATCGAAGTATCCGACAGCAATGAATACTTCCTTTTCCACGTCCCAAAATGCTTGTATGCGCCTTTTATCATTTGCTTTCTCACTGCATACAAATACCTCTCGTACTGCGTCCGGATTCGAAAAATTGACAGTAAACATCCAAGGGTTATTGTTCGAGGTAAATACAATCACAGGTTTCAAACCGTTCAGACTGATTAAATCGAATTCTCTTTTATCGTAAAATAATTTGAACTCGCTGAGTACGGGGGCTTCATAATCATAAATCACGTCTTTCGAAGCCGTTATCGGTATATCGCCGACGGATACGACCGCTTTGATTGTGTATGTTGTTTTATCCACGGCATTTGGAATGGTAATTTCTGCGGAATAGCCACCTGCACTGCTTGAAGTTGTCGCGGTTAACAAAGTGTCGCCGACATAAATCGACACATTTGTTTTTGCTGCGGCAATTCCCTTGACCGTGAACGTCGGCGAATTAACTTCGTCATCTGCCGAAATGGTCAACAGAGGGCTGTCCTCCATGAGGACTCCGATAATGTCTTTAACGCTTGTGCCGTTTTTTGTGCATTCGAACGCAGCATACGCATACAACGCTTCTGTGTCAGTCGGTACAACAGAAACAAGTATCTCGTTTTTGATCAGCACTACTGGCACTGTAAGCACTCCGGTCGAAGGATTGAACGTATAATCAGTGTTTGCGTTCCCGTTTACAAGAACCGGCGATTCCGTTGTTGCTAAATTCAGATTGCTTGACAGCTTAATTGTGACTTTGGAATTGCTTACATTTTCAAGGCTTGTAAGCCTATAATTCACTTTGAAGATAATAGTCCCCGTTGCATTAACACTGCTGTAATCTCTTGTAAAAGCCGAAAGCTCCCGATTGATTAAAACCGATGGCAGACTTGACGGAAGATTTGGGTTGACTTCAACAGTGATCCCATTGTCAAGGGCATAGACGGTTACCAATGAATTTCGGGGCGCGATAAATTTTACTTTCGGCGAGTTTGCAAAGACGTATCGCCCGGTTATTGTGCAATAGCCCGCCTCAAACGAGACTGTTTCAAGATTGCTATTGCCGTAGAACGCATAGTCGCCGATTGACGCCACGCCGCTCGGTATCGCGATGCTTTCGAGCGACGCGCAACCGTAAAACACATAGTCGTTGACGCTCGCGAGGTTTGCGGGCAACTCGATCGCAGACAGCTTTGCGCAACCGGAAAACGCATAATCGCCGATGTCGGTCACGCTCGGAGGCATCGTCACGCTCGTCAGATTCGAGCAACCTCTGAACGCATACGGCGAGATGCTTTGTACCCCGTCGCTTATCACCGCGGACACAATGGAACTTTTGTACGCCTTCCAAGGCACGTTCGTTTCGTCGTAATTGCCCATCCGACCGAAGCCCGCGACGCTCAGCGTTCCTGTGTCTTCGTCGAAACTCCATTTGACGCCGAGCTCCTCGGCCTCGTACTCCACGATGCCACTGAACCCTTTCCCCGCATATCCGCCCGCCGTGCCTTTCGGCACATACGCCACGGCCACCGACGGGATTGCGTACGATGATATTGTCGGCGCGCTCGCGCCCGTGAATATCATTTCGGCCAGCTTTGCGCAACCGGAAAACGCATAGCCTCCGATGTCGGTCAACCCGCTTCCGAGCCTTGCCTTTGTCAGGTTTGCGCAGTCGGAAAACGCAAAATTGCCGATTGACGCCACGCCGCTCGGTATCGCGATGCTTTCGAGCGACGCGCAGCCGGAAAACGCA
>JAISNR010000203.1 GCA_031276135.1 Eubacteriales Family XIII. Incertae Sedis bacterium
GCACTGTCTGCGGGCGCTTTCATCGAGAGCGTCGAGGGCGCGGACAATCCCCGCATCGCCGGCACGATTGCGTTGCTTGCGGAATACTGCGAACTGCTTTACAGGGCGCACAAAGGCGAAATCGGCGAAAAACAGTTGCGAAAGCAACTAATCAACATGGAAAACAGCGTCAGAAACGAGCTCGCGCCGGACAGGATCGAGATCGCCTTCCTGTCCTACAACGCGAGCATGTCCGACAGCATCGAAAGCATCTACCTCGCCGCAAATTCCGATCCTTACTGCGACGCATATTGGATTCCGATTCCCTATTGCGAACGCAGGCCCGACGGTTCGCTCGGAGCCATGCGCTACGAGGGCGCGGAATGCTACGGCGACGGCATCGAATGCGTCGATTGGCGGGAATACGACATTGAGGCGCGGCGTCCCGATGTGATTTTTACTTTCAATCCTTACGACGGAGGCAATCTCGTGACGAGCGTACATCCGGACTTTTACTGTGAGAGATTGCGGGATCTGACTGATCTGCTTGTGTACGTTCCATATTTTGTCACGGCGGACGACACCGTCGAGAAGCATTTCTGCACGCTCGCGGGCTGCGTGTTCGCGCACAGGGTGATCTTGCAATCCGAGGGAGTGCGGGGTGTCTACGTTCGCGAGTTCAGGAAGGCTTACGGAAACCGGTTCGGCAGACCGGAGGACAAGTTCGTCGCGCTCGGATCGCCGAAATTCGACAAGGTCATAAACACCAAGCGCGAGGACTGCGTCCTGCCTGACGCCTGGCGCAAGTTGATCGGCGACAGGAAGGTCATATTTTACAACACGAGCAACGGCGCGCTCCTCGCGGGCAACGAGCAATATTTGAGGAAGCTGCGTCACGTGCTGGACACTTTCAAAAACCGCGGCGACGTCGCGCTGTGGTGGCGTCCGCACCCGCTGAACGAAGCGACGTATTCTTCCATGCGTCCGCAGCTTTTGGCCGCGTACAAACGCATCATCGCGGACTACCGCCGCGCGGGATGGGGGATTTATGACGACACGGCGGATCTGCACAGGGCGATCGCTTGGACGGATGCGTATTACGGGGACGGGAGTTCGGTTGTGGCGCTTTATGTGGCAGCGGGGAAGCCGGTGATGATACAGCATGTATTTACGCACCGCAAAATGAATGATTGTATATCTCTTGCCATAAATCGTTTTTGTTTCGCAGGGGGTTCTGTCTGGTTTGCCGCCACGGAATTCAACGGACTTTTCAGATTGAATTTGGATACTTGGGATGTACTCTATATCGGAAGTTTTCCAAACGAGCCATTTACAAAACATGATATGTATGACGGTGTAATCGAATTTAACGAAAAACTCTATTTTGCGCCGCTAACGGCCTCATCGATAGGTGTTTATGATATCGCAAAGGGCAAATTTGAAACAATAGAGTTGCCATACGACGTTGAATTCGATTGCAACAAATGGAAATTTTCGGATGCTATCGTCAGGGTTGATCGCAAATTGGTTTTTGTACCCAGCCTCTATCCGGCGATATTGGTATACGATACATTGTCAGGAAAAATCGATATCTGCTCTGACGTCATATCATCGCTAAGTCGCAATTCTGAAATCAGCACGGTGGATCAGTGTTCTTTTCGCTTCGCTTTCCCTTTGGGAAACAAGGTATTCATTCCGTATAATCAAGGGAATAAGATTGTCATATTCGATATCGATACCATGGATTGGGAACTTCGCACCGTCGGAAGAGCAAATGTGGCATTTTGCGACATTGAATTTGACGGAAAGGATTTTTGGCTGCCTTCCTATACCTCCGACGGCGGGCTGTTCAGGTGGAATTACGAAACGGACGAATTCACCGTGTTTCCGTTTCCGCACAAAATCGCGAACAGATACAACGTGGGGATTTATGCCGTTTTGAGATACGGCGAAAAACTCCGGCTGATTCCGGGTTATGGCAATTCCGCATGGGTGTTTGACATGCCGACACAGACTTATTGCGTGGACGAGGTCTTGCAAAGCGAATGCGACATTGAGTATGACGCCGGTTTGCACCGAGGAGAAGCGAATTACACGAAACCGGTATCGGTCGGCAAAACAGTTTACGCACAATGTCCAAAGACCAACCGGTTCTTCGAATACAACTTGGAAACGGGCCGGCACAGAAAAGAAGAACTCACCGTGCCGAAAACGGGCCGCATCAAAGAGGCCTTGTTCCAATCTCTAGCATACCTTGTGCGCAGCGGGGGGAATATCACGGAAGGGGTTGCGGGTCTTGCGGATATGGCGGATGTTTTGATGAAAGAAAATACAAATAAGGGAAACAAGGGTTCGAACAGTGCGCGGCAAAACGATTGCGGTAAATCCGGCGAAGCGATACTGGCGCACTGCATCCGGCAGTGGCGCGGAAATTAGATTGCGCGCTTTGCGTTGCGGGAGGAATGCGGCGAAACACATGAAAGCGGTGATTCTGGCGGGAGGATTGGGAACGCGCATAAGCGAAGAATCGCATTTGCGGCCCAAGCCCATGATCGAAATCGGCGACGCCCCCATATTGTGGCACATTCTGAAACATTACGCCCATTACGGCATAAACGATTTCATCGTGTGCTGCGGGTACAAGGGATATGTCATCAAGGAATATTTTGCGGATTACTATCTGCACCGCAGCGACGTCACTTTCGATTTCACGAACGGCGGCACGGTGACGACGCACGCGAATGTCGCGGAGCCGTGGCGCGTCACGGTCGTGGACACGGGTCTTTACACGCAGACGGGCGGGCGCATACGGCGCATACGGAAATTCCTCGAAGGCGAACGTTTCCTCCTGACATACGGCGACGGCGTGAGCGATATCGATTTGGCCGAGCTGATCGCCGCGCACAGGAAATCCGGCAAGATTGTGACGCTCTCGGCCGTCCGGCCCGTCGGGCGCTTCGGGGTTCTCGACATCGACGACCGCGACGGAACGATCACCGGGTTTCACGAAAAGGCGAAGGCCGACGGCAGTTGGATCAACGCCGGCTTCATGGTCATGGAACACGACGTGTTCGATTACATCGACGACGACGCGACAATACTCGAACGGGCGCCGTTTCAGAGGCTTTCCGCCGACGGAAAACTCGGCGTGCACAAACACACCGGCTATTGGCAGTGCATGGACACGGCGAGGGACAGGGAATCGCTTGAAAATTTGTGGACGGCGGGCAACGCGCCGTGGAAAGTGTGGGAGGATTAGAATGAGTGGAACAAGGAAATGCAATACTCTTGTTTACGGCGCCGGCGAAAAAGGTTGCGATTTTGTGTATGGCTCCTTGAAAAGAAACGATGAGAAAATAGTCGCCGTTTCAGATATAAATTCTCAATTGTGGGGCAAGCGGTTTTTCGGAAAAGAAATCATCCCTCCAAGTTCAATTTCAAATTATGAATTTGATCGCATAGTAGTTACAATGGCTGATTGGAATGCCAAAATGCAAGCGTTCCTGATGCTGATCGATATGGGCATCAATAGAGAGCGGATTGAATTACAGCCGCTTTTGGATATCGCTCAACGGGATTTGCTCACAGAACCGGAAAGAATCGAGTTTGGTGGCGAAAGACTTGATTTTGTTCGTAAAATGAACGAATTGATGTTTCTGCGCGTTGAAGGCAGTGTTGCGGAAGCAGGAGTGAATCGCGGTGATTTCGCCTGTCGTTTGAATACGATTTTCCACGACAGAAAATGCTACCTTTTTGATACATTTGAAGGATTTGCCGAACAGGATCTGATTGCGGAAGAGAGGATAGACATAAATTCAAGTGAGCATATCAGAGATTCAAACAACAGAGGCGGCTTTGAAACAAGCGTTGGACTTGTCATGAGCAAGATGCCGTATCCCGAAAACGTAATCGTAAAAAAAGGGTGGATTCCCGATACGCTGGGGGGGGGTATTGATGACATGTTTTGTTTTGTGAGTCTGGATATGGATTTGTACGCTCCGATGCTCGCCGCCATGCGATTTTTCTATTCCCGAATGAATTTCGGAGGCATGATGCTGTTGCACGATTATTATAATCCGATATTGCACGGAGTCAAAAAAGCGGTTCTGGATTTTGAAAACGAAACCGGGCCGTTGGTTAAGGCACCGTCTTTCGATAAATGCAGTTTGGCGATAATAAGGATTTGAGATATGCCGAAGATTTCCGCAGCAATGCTCACATACAACCGCGAACAACTCGTCGGCGAGGCGATCGAGAGCGTCCTCGCGCAGACGTTCCGCGATTTTGAGTTCATCATAATCGACAACGGATCGGGCGACCGCAGCGGTGCGATCGCGGACGAATACGCCGCGCGCGACGGTCGCATCCGCGTGATTCACCGCGCGCGCGGCAACATCGGAAGCGGGCGCAACGCGGGGCTGGACGCGGCAAGGGGCGAATACATCGCCTTTGTCGACGACGACGATCGCTGCGAGCCGGATTTTTTGGAGTTTCTGCATGCTCTTGCGACAGACAACGAAGCGGATGTTTCGATATGCGGCGCGTCGGACAGGGCATGCGGCGAAACGCGCATGTATTCCGCCGAGGAAGCGGTGATCGAATTGCTGCGGCGAAAACGCTTCAACGTGCAATTCCCGACGAAGCTGATCCGCCGAAGGCTGTTCGACGGTCTGCGCTTTTCCGAAAGCGCGCGGTACGATGACATCGAGCTCATGCCGCGGATCCTCGCGGGCGCGAACCGCGTCGCGTACCGCGGATTGCCGAAATACACATTCCGCAGGCACGGCGGCAACAACTCCGCGTGGACGACGAATCACAGCCTGCTCGACGCGGACACGCTGAACGAATATCTGCGGGTTTACCGCGATCGGACGGAATGGCTCACAAAGCGTTTCCCGAACAGCGCGGCGGCGTGGCGGTATTTCGAATGGTCCTTTCACATCTCCATGCTTGAAAAGGTATTGAGATTGGGTCTGACCGATTGCGGGAAAATCGCGGACGGATTGGAGCGCACGCTGGCGGCGCACGGCGCGGAATTCCTGAACAGCCCGCACATACGGGATTTTGAAAGCATGTGGATGAAAAGATATGTCGGAAACACTCAAGCTGGATAAGATGTCGCTCGTGGTGACGACCCGCTGCAACCTGCGGTGCAGGCTGTGCGACGAATTCATCCCCATGCACAAGCCTTTTCGGGACATGACGCGGGAAGAAGAACTGGCGATACTCGACGCGTTTTTCGACGCGGTCGACCGCGTGGACATGCTGCATCTGTCGGGCGGGGGAGAGCCCTTCCTGAACCCACAATTGCCCGAAATGATCGAGGCGGCTTACGAATACGAGAACAGGTTTGACAGGTTCATGGTGTTCACCAACGGCACGGTCCGGATTTCCGACGGATTGCTGAACGCGCTGAAAGGCAAGCCCAAACTGATCGTTCACGCAAGCGATTACGGCATCGCGCCGGAGAGGAGCGCCGCGATGCGCCGGCTGCTCGCGGACAACGGGGTGAACGTCAGAGCGGTTCGATATTACGGCGAGGATCCGGCCTACGGCGGCTGGGTGGACTTCGGCCCGTGGGAAGCGCGGAAGCGGACCGGCGAACAACTGGCGGAAGTTTTTGCGAACTGCGGCATCACGAAGCACATGCGCGGCAATTGGCGGACCCGTGACGGAAAGGTGCATTGGTGCCAAAGATCGCAGCGCGGAACGGAACTGGGGCTGATCGCGGACAACCCGAACGACTATGTCGATCTGTTCGGCGGCGAAAGCCGCGAAAGCAAGCGCGAAAAATTCGTTCGCATCGCAAACGCCGCGTATTTGAGCTCCTGCGACCATTGCTCGGGAGACCACGGCACGGAAGACGGCACAAAACGCTTCCCGGCGGGGGAGCAAATGAAAGGAAACACACGACTGTGATCGACTACATGTCAAAAGAACGGCTCGGCATCATGCTGACGACGCTTTGCAATCTGAGATGCCGGGGTTGCTACCTGATGATACCGGAACAGAAACCGTGGAACGCCGACGCGGATCGGGTCGTGGCGTCGCTGCCGCGCATCTTTGAAATATTTGACCGCTTCGATCAGATATGCCTGATGGGAGGCGAACCGTTTCTGTACGATGCGGTGGGCATGATACGCATACTGGAAGCGCTCGGCCGGTTCAAGGAGCGATTCGGATTTGTCAGGATCGTCACCAATGCGACCGTTCTGCCGAAACGGGAATTGCTTGAAACCCTGCAAAGCGTTGCGTATCACGCCGACATTCGCATTTCGAACTACGGCGTGCATTCGCACAAATGCGCCGAGCTGACGGAACTTCTCGCACGGCGGAAGATCCACACGACCGCGGTCAATTACACGGAGGACGAACAGTATTGCGGAGGTTGGGTCGAGTTCGGAACGAACTGGACGCACCGAGGTTACGATGAGGAAAGACTTGCGGAATTGTACGACAATTGCAATTACAAGACGTTTTTCAATTGGGGCGACTGCGTCTACCGCTGCCCGACGGTAAGCGGCGCGGTGCAACTCGGCAGACTGACGGTTCCCGACGGGGAGAAAATCGACCTTTTCTCCTCGGAGAGCGTTGAAAGCAAACGCGAAAAGGTCGAGCGACTGATCGCGCGGCCGCAGGACGCGTGCAGACATTGCGACAGCTTCGACGCCGAAAACGGCGTGCGGTTCAGGGCGGGAGAGCAGATATGATACTCCACGTTCACGGATACGATCAACACCATGACAATTTGGCGTTCAGAATCCTTTCGCGGGAAATCAAAGAAAGCGGTGCGCGCGCCGTGATCATGCCGTTTATGGACTACCGAACGCTGTCCCCGAACGGCGCAATGGAATGTCTGCTTGAAATCTGCAAAACGCGCGATATTCCGCGCGGGATCGAGGGTTTGGTGTCGGGAGGGGCCAAGGATGAAATCGAACTGATCACGGGGTACAGTTTGGGCGGCTTCTTTGCGTACTGTCTGAAATCGATGCTCGATGTGCCGGTTTTGTTGATCAATCCCTGCCTTGCGCCTTTTATGTATCTGCACAAATGGACAAACGGGGATTTCCCGTGCGAATACGAACGCCAATACGCGGAGTTGTTCGCCGAGTGTCTCTACAGGGCGGACACGAAACGCCTGCGGGCGATTGTCGGCAAAAATGACGCTTATATAGACCATGCTTTTACCAAACGCCTTTTGCCGCCGGAAACCGTCGATGCGGTTGATTTGGATCACAATCTGTCGCTTGCGTCGGCTTGCATACAAATATTGGAACACGCGATATTTGATTCATTGGATTATTAAGGAATGCGGTATGATTGAAAATGTGACGGATGCATTCTTAAACAGCATAAAGGCTCCGCGTCCCGACGGCAACGCGCTCAACTGTCTTCTCGTCGTGCCGCGCATGGCCGAGAGCGATCGGGCGGCGTATCTGTTTCCCACCGGGTTGGCGTACATATCGTCCGCCGTCAAGGCAAGCGGAAGGAATTTGCATGTGCTCAATTTGAACTATAAAAACGATTGCTATGCGCTGTTGCGCTCGACAATTATCGATCGTGATATTCGAGTAATAATGACCGGCGGTTTGAGTGCGCAGTATAAAGAATTGAAAACGATATTGGATGTGTCCAAATCGGTAAATTCCGAAATCATTGCAATCATAGGCGGCGGCATTGTCACCGCAGAACCGGGTGTGGCTATGCAGGCATTGGAAAATGCGGACTTTGGCGTTATTGGCGAAGGAGAAACAGCAATCAATGAATTGCTGTACGCCTTGGAAAACAACGAGGATGCACTCAATGTCCCGGGGGTCATCGGAAACGGATTTTGCAACAGTCCTGCCCGCGCAATTGACGATTTGGACATTTTGCCGTTTCCCGATTATGTTGGATTGAATTATTATGAGATCCAATCCAAGGAGAACTCTTTATTGAACGCCGACATGCGATCTCCGAGTTTAATACTAAGCCGATCATGCCCGTTTTGTTGCACGTTTTGTTTTCATTCAAGCGGCGTCAAATATCGCAGAAGATCCATCGACAATGTTTTTAAGGAGATAGATTGGCTTATCAAGACCTTTGCAATCGATTCTCTTATGATTAACGATGAGTTGTTTTGCGATAAAAGCGATTATGTTTTGGAATTCTGCGAAAGGATGAAACCATACAACATCAAATACTGGGCGCAGACGCGTGTCGACACGGTGAATAAACAGAAGTTGCAAGCAATCAAAGACAGCGGTTGTGACATTCTTTGTATGGGAATAGAGAGTGCGGACAACGATATACTGAAAAGCATGAAGAAGAACATCACCGTTAAGCAAATAGAAATGGCTTACGACAGCGCAATTGAAGTCGGACTTGTTCCGACAGGCAATATCATTCTTGGAGATCTTGCGGAAACCGCACAAACATATCGCAATTCCTTGGATTGGTTAAGGCGCAACCCGCAATACTCGGTTTCCGTATTCGGATTGCTCACTTTCCCCGGCAGCCATGTGTACAGAGTGGCTTGCGAAAGGGGAGTCATCAAAGACAGAGTCAAGTATTTGCGGGATGGGAATTTTCAAATAAACATTACGAATATGACCGACGAAGAATACCGAAAAATGTTTGACGAAGCGGATTTGTTCAACATTGTGTACAGGAGCACGTCGAATTTTGACGAGGGGAACTTCAGGCGCAACTTCGCTCTGCTTTTGGAAGGGCATAAGGTTGCTTTGTGGCCGGCAACCAGTTCGAACATTAACTTTTTGCTGCAAACAGCCCCGGACATGGTTTATCACGATAATTTCTGGCTGATCAACGCAAATCCGAACGGAAGATATTTCAATAGCGGTGACAGACTGAACGGATCCAAATCAATAAAGACACCGGATGTCATTGCCGAAAAGTCCATCGATGTTGTTGTCTGGTTGTTTCGGGAAGAAGCCTTCGGAAATCTGTATGATGTGATTAAGCGGGATTACCCTATGGTACGTTCTGTTGTGAAACTGGCGGATTTGGCCGAGAAAGACTTTTCTCAATTGACCGCATTGCTCAATGAATGGGAATGAAAACAGAAATGGAAAAAACGCCTTTGATTGCCAATTTGGTGTCGGTGCAGACAACCACCAGATGTACGTTAAGATGCAAAAAATGCTCTTGCTCTTTCCCATTGTTTAATCCGCCCGTTGACAGCGATGTCCGACTGATAAAGCGCTCAATCGGCAGATTGTTCAATGTGTTTTCGTATATTCACGAAATCAGGATTGCCGGAGCCGAAGCGTTTCTGTATCCGCATGTAATCGAGGTCATAGAAGAAACGGCGAAACACAGGAAGAAATTTGGATACATTAACATTGTGACAAATGCCACGTATGTGCCAAAATCGGAAATTTTACAATCGATGGCCAATTTAAATTGTCCCGTGCTTGTAAG
Organism: Eubacteriales Family XIII. Incertae Sedis bacterium; assembly: GCA_031276135.1. Taxonomy (GTDB): domain Bacteria; phylum Bacillota; class Clostridia; order Peptostreptococcales; family Anaerovoracaceae; genus JAITLA01. Next base: position 9,403 of record JAISNR010000203.1, read on the forward strand.
AATTGACAACTATGGAGAGCTTTCAGGAAAATTAACGGAACTGCGAGCAGTTTTGGGTGAACACAAAATTGATTACGAAGTTCGAAACAACTGTGAACACAACTATTTTTGCGGCGGTTGGATTGATTTCGGCACAGAATATGAGGATAAGCATTATTCGGCATCCGAATTGAAAAAACTGTTTTTCAATTGCCGCAACAGAACGGAATGCAAAACCGTTTGGGATGGCGTATTGTATGCGTGCGGTTTTATCGCGGCAGGGCATAAACTTCTTAAATGTCCTGTCGCCGCGCGGGATTGTGTTGATTTGTTGAATACCGACAATGAAGCCGCCATCCAAAAAGTGAAAGATTTTGACAAATATCCGCTGTTGGGTTGTGCTTACTGCAATGGGTTTGATCCTGTGAACAGCCCACGCATCCCGGCTGCGGAACAAATGTGAAGGAAGAAGCGATGAACGAAAAGATACTGTTTTTCACCTGCGCGTACAACGCCGAAAAATATCTGCGCAGGGCCATGGACAGCATACTGAATCAAACGTATTCGAACTGGGTTTACTATGTGTTGGACAACGGCAGCACGGACGGCACGGGCGAGATCATTCGTGCGTATGAAAAACGAGACAGCCGGATTCAGGGATTGTCGGTAAAGCGGAACGATGTGAACAATCTGTTCTACACGCCGTTTCGAAAAAACGACATCCTTCCCGATGTCGATTATGACTACATGGCCGTACTGGACGCAGACGACGAATATATGCCGGAGTTTGCATATGAAGCGCTTTCCTTCGCGCGCGCGAACGAATTGGATGTCGTGGCTGTGGCTACCGAAAGCAATATGCATCCCGGTGTGATTATATGGGGCTATGGCACCGACAGGATAATGGTGACAAGCGATTACAGGGATTTGCCGGGATGGTATAAGATCATAAATCCCGTATGGGGAAAACTGTATCATTCTTCGGTGATCAATAGATTTCGCAAAGAAAGGGTTAACACCTATGATTTTGAAATCGTACTCGAAGCATTTTTTCACAGCGAGAGAATGGGAATTATTGGAATGATATTGCACAGGTATCATCAGCGCCACGATAGCGCTTCTCGCGCATGGGATTCCACGGGCGCATTAACTTATAGATTTCAAGCGGTTGATTACTTCAACGTTCTGCATCGCTTTATGATTGAAAAATGTGGCGATATCAGTAAAAGAAGCGAAGATCTGATTTATTATACATACGCAACGGCGACTCTTTATGTAATTGACATATTATGCGGATCGGAACTGTCCGGAGACTCGAAGCGCAGTACTATTGAAGAAATGCTTGTATTTGACAGAACAAAACAACTTATTGCCCGCGAGAATTTTGGCGCGAAGATGAAGGATCAGAGCATCTGTCTTGAGGCAAGGAGAAATTTATTAAAACGCATTGCGTATTGCGTGAAAGGCAAAAATTATGTTGAGCAAAAGACTGACAATTTGCTCCTCCCGTTTTATTTGTCAATGATAGAGGCGGAGAACGCGCACGCGGACGGCACAAGCGGTGAGGCGATCTGCGCGCATTTGCGCAAGGAGCTTTTGGGCGCGGGAAGAGGCGAAACATGAACGCGACCGTGATACTGTCGGGCGGAATCGGGGTGCGCTTCGGCGGCGAAACGCCGAAACAATATCAAATGCTGCTCGGGGAAGAGATCATCGCATACGCCGTCCGCGCGGCGAAGGCCTCGGCCCTGACGGACCGCGTGCTCATCGTGGCGCAGAGGGAACACACAAAACGGTTGGAAAACGCTTACGGAATCGAATGCGCGGAAGCGGGGGCGACGCACAACGCCTCCGTCAAAAGCGCGCTGGAATACGTCAAAACCCGCCTGCCCGCATGCGAAAACGCGCTGTTCGCCGATGCGGCGAGGCCGTTTTTGACGGCGGAGCGCATAGACGAATATTACGGGCTTTTGGAGGACTGCGACGCGGTGATCACGGCGCGCCGCATCACGGACAGCCTGGGGCGCGACGGGGAGGCGTTCACGGACAGGTCTTTGTATTACCTGATCCAAAAGCCGGAGGCGTTCCGCTTCGGGATGCTGAGCGAACGCTTCGACGCGTATTCCCCGTGCACGGCGATCGTGCAGCAGCTGCCGCCGGAAGCGAACGTGCGCAAACGCTTCGGCACGGAGCACAACATGAAGATCACGCATCCGGAGGATCTGTTTCTCGCGGAGGCGCTGATGAAGCGCACGGGAAGAGGGGAAAAGGCATGATCTGCGCGGCCGTGCTGGCGGCGGGTCTCGGGGTGCGCATGCACCGCAGGGACCTGCCCAAGCAGTTCCTGCCCCTCGGCGGGAAGCCCATCATAATCCATACGCTGGAGCAGTTTTACGCACACCCGCGCGTCGGCAGGGTCCTCGTCGTCGCGCCGGAGACGTGGAAGCCGTACACGGAGGACCTTCTGGCGGGATACGACAGCATGGGAAAGGAAATCCTCGTCATATCGGGCGGATCGAACAAGAGCGAATCCATAGGCGTGGCGGTGGAATGCATCGAAGCGCGATGGGGGATCGGGGAGCGCGACATACTCATCGCCCACGACGCGATCCGACCTTTCGTCACGCGGCGGATCATAGACGACAACATCGACGCGGCGGAGGCGCACGGCGCGGCGAACACGGCGATGCGCACAAACGACGCGATTCTCGTTTCGGAGGACGGACTTCGGCTTTCGGACGTTCCCGACCACAGCCGCATGCACGCGGAACAGACGCCGCAGACCTACAATCTGCGTGCGCTGAAGGAAGCGCTTTCGTGGGCGGCGGAAAACGGGCGGGCGCTGCGGGGCGAATCCGAGCTGCCGCGACTCTTCGTGCAAAGCGGGCACGAAATGCGGCTCGTGCGGGGGGAACATTTCAACATGAAGATCATCAACCCTTACGATCTCGAGGTTGCGAACGCGCTTCTCAGGGAAAGGGGCGGGACATGATCAATCGGGTGTACAGGCTCGTGGACACGAAGCGCATCGAACCGGTCATGCGCGAGATACGGGACGACGAAGGGGACGTGCTCGTCAGGCCGGAGCACATGTCGATCTGCGCCGCGGACAGGCGCTACTACTTCGGGCGCAGGAAGCAGGAGATTCTGAAGAAGAAGCTGCCGATGGCGCTGATACACGAGGCGACGGGGACGGTGCTTCACGACAGGGCGGGCAGATACGCGCCCGGCGCAAAGGTCGTGCTCGTGCCGCTCGTCGAAAAAGAGAAGATGCCCTTCGTGAAGGGCAACTACAACCCCGCGAACCCCTTCCTGTCCAGCGGACACGACGGCTTCATGCGGGACGCCGTGGCGGCGCCGCACGAACGGCTCGTTCCCATCGGGGAAAGCGCTTCGGTCGCGTACGTGTTCACGGAGATCGTGAGCGTGGCGCTGAACGCGATCGGGGCCTTTGAGAGGGCGCGCGCGACGGAAGCGTCCGTCCTCGGTGTCTGGGGCGACGGCGGCATGGGTTACGTGACGGCCCTGACGCTCAAGTGCCTGTATCCCGAAGCGAAGATTTTCGTGTTCGGAAAGACGGCGCGCAAGCTGCAAAAGTTTTCGTTCGCCGACGGGACATTCTTCATAGACGACATCCCGCGGGACACGAAGATCGATCACGGCTTCGAATGCGCGGGGGGAGCGGGCAGCGAGGCGGCGATCGCGCAGATCGCGGAACGCGTCGCGCCGCAGGGCCTGATCCTGCTCTTCGGCGTGAGCGAGGACCCCGTCGCGATACCGACGCGCACCGTGCTCGAAAAGGGGCTGACGCTGATCGGGAACAGCCGCAGCGACGCGGACGACTTCGCCTCGGCCGCGAGGCTGATACGCGAAAACGCCGTGTGCGGGAAATACCTGCGCATGCTGATCTCGGAAACGATCGAGGTCAAAACCGAGGACGACATCGCGTACGCCTTTGAACAGGACGCGCTGAACGATTTCAAGACCGTGATCAAATGGGCGATTTGAGGGGAGGAAGGAAATGGACCGCAGCGCCGCGATAAAAGCATACATCGATCTGAAAGTGTCCGTCCTGCAAAAGACGGACGCGAACGCCGTGAACGCGCTGATGGATCTTCTGGACGAAACGAGGAAGCGGGGCGCGACCGTGTACGTCATGGGCAACGGCGGCAGCGCGGCCACGGCCTCGCACTTCGCGAACGACTTCAACAAGGGCGTTTCGGAGCGCCTCGATCCGCCGTTCCGCTTCGTCTGCCTGAACGACAACGTGGCGACGCTGACGGCGATCGCCAACGACATCGGATACGACGCGGTCTTTGAATTCCAACTGCGCGGCAGGGTGAGAAGGGAGGACGCGTTGCTCTGCATTTCGGGCAGCGGCAACTCCCCCAACGTGATCAAAGCGGCGAAGTTCGCCAAATCCGCCGGCGCGACCGTCGCTGCGCTCACGGGCTTCGACGGCGGCGAACTCGGGCGGATCGCGGACGTTTCGCTGCACGTTCCCGTGACGAGCATGCAGATCGCGGAGGACGCGCACATGATGTTCGACCATCTGATGGCGGCCGTGTTTTGCAAGACGCTCCTCGGCACAGAGCACGTGAAAGGGGACGCGGAATGATCATCGTCAGGACGCCCCTGCGCGTCAGCTTTTGCGGCGGCGGCAGCGATTTGCCGGCTTTTTACGAAAAACACGGCGGCGCCGTTCTGTCGGCGGGGCTCGGGCGTTACGTCTACCTGTCGATCCATCCGTATTTCCACGCGGACAGGCTGGTGTGCAAATACTCCAAGACCGAGATCGTCGCGAAGGCGTCGAAGCTGAAGCATCCGATCTTCCGCGTGCTTCTGGAACGCTTCGGCATAAACGGCGCGGAGATCACGTCCACGGCGGACGTGCCCGCGGGAACGGGCCTCGGCTCCTCGAGTTCCTTCACGGTGGGCCTTCTGCACGCGCTGTACGCATACACGGGCAAATACGTTTCGCGCGGACGCCTCGCCGAGGAAGCCTGCCGCACGGAGATCGACACGCTGGGCGAACCCATAGGCAAGCAGGATCAATACGCGGCGGCGTTCGGGGGCCTGCACGTGTTCCGGTTCCGAAAGGACGGGCTCACGGAAGCGGAACCCGTGCTGCTCTCATCCGAAGCGGCGGCGCGCATGGAAAGGAATCTGCTCATGTTCTACACGGGCGATCTGCGCTCCGCGTCCGCGATTCTGGCCGAGCAGGGGAAGAACGTGCGCGAAAACGCCGAAAAGGAGAAGGCCCAGCTTGCGATTCTCGCGATGACGGACGAGCTGCACAGGGAATTGACAAGGGACAACATAGACGCGCTCGGTCCGATCCTGCACGCGTCTTGGCGGGAGAAACGCAAGCTCGCGAGCGGCATCGCGACGCCCCCGATCGACGAAGCCTACGAAAAGGCTCTGTCCGCCGGGGCGACGGGCGGCAAACTCCTCGGAGCGGGCGGAGGCGGCTTCCTTTTGTTCTATGTGCCCGAGCATCGGCACGCGGACGTGAAGAACGCGCTTTCGCATCTGAAACACATGGAATTCGGATTCAGCCCGGGCGGATCGGCCGTCATCCACGTCGGCGACAAACCCAAGGGGCATTGAGGCAGAGGACATTGGAACACGGAACGGGAAAACAAACAAAGGCGCTTGTTGCGGGGGGCGCGGGCTTCATCGGAAGCCATCTGACAGACGCGCTTCTTTCGGCGGGCTTTGCCGTCGTCTGCGCCGACTGCTTCCGCCTCGGCAAAAAGAGCATGCTCGGGCGGCATTTCGGCAACCCGGACTTCGCTCTTTGCGAAGCCGACGTATGCGACGCGGAGAAGCTCGACGCGCTGTTCGCGGAGCACGGCTTCGACCGCGTGTACCACCTCGCGGCGAACTCCGACATAAGGAAGGGCGGAGAGGACCCGGGCGTCGATCTGTGCGACACCTTTCTCACCACGGTGTCCCTGCTGGGCGCGATGCGAAAGCACGGGGTCAAAGAACTGATGTTCGCATCCACCTCGGCGGTCTACGGAGACAGGCCGGGGCTTCTGCGCGAGGACGCGGGCGGCCTGCGGCCCGTTTCCCACTACGGCGCGGCGAAGCTCGCTGCGGAGGCCTTCATATCGGCCTATGCGGCCATGAACGGTTTCGCGGCGAACATCCTGCGCTTCCCGAACGTGGTCGGGCCGCGTCTGACGCACGGCGCGATCTTCGATTTCGTCGCGAAA
>JAISNR010000007.1 GCA_031276135.1 Eubacteriales Family XIII. Incertae Sedis bacterium
CCATCGTAATTCTTCAATTTCGGAAGAAATTTCGCCAAATTCAAGTCATTGGTCTTATGAAAAGTATTCCAAATCAGGTCTTCCATCTCATCCCGCTCCCGGTCGTAAAGTTCATCTATTGTGCAGAGAGGATAGGAGCCGGATTCTTTTGTGCCTATCACGCTGATTTGATCAATTAAGCGCCCGTATGCTTTACTGTGCTCCATTCGTAAACACCTCCTCAATCTTGTCAACAAATCCGTTTTCAATTCTGTCTTTGAGGACTTCCGATTCGACTTCTTTCCACATTTCGCCCTCATAAGTTGAAGGATGAACAAATGTAACGGTACCCGACGCGCCGTTCGCATATTGACCGGACAGCGCTTCCCATATCGGCCTCTGTGCCAACGCGCCACTTGTATCCCACTCCGGATACATGCCGTTCAATCCCCGCCAACCGTCAAACACGCGTCCGCCCTGCGTCTGCTCCAATATTGTGCCGCCGATCGACTGTGCGTACCTGCCCGCATCCGTTTTGCTCCCGCTCCAAAACACGGCGCCGTTGTAAGGGGAGGATGTGTCAAAATGCGATGCCATTTTTTTGTAATCGCCGGCTCTCATCGCTTTGTACGCTTCCGAAATCCGCGCGTCGGTCAATCCGTTTGCCCGTGCCCTTTCCGAGAATTCCGCACGGAATTTCATTTCGTTTTTCGCTATATATCTCGCGGCGTCGTCCGGCGACATTCCGTCCGCAAAATCGGAATATCCCTTCGTCGAAGCGATTTCATCGACTCCGCCCGCCTCCGCCGTCACCCGCGCCCTCTTGCCGTCGTCAATGGACGTCACCTTGTTGCCGGGGCTCACGTTTGCCCGCGCGGCGACGCCGCCCATGGCCGAGGAGATGGCAAGCTGCGTCCAATCCAAGGCTTTCGCGTCCGCCCGGCCGAGGTCGGGGTCGAAGCGCCCATGGATATACTGCATATGCTGACCGCTATTGTGTTATTGATAATCTTTCAACATAGAAATTGTTTAAATCAATTCTGAAATTCCAATCATTTCTTCCGTATTTGTCTCTTGTTTGATCATTAATTCCTCGGCAAACAGCCAATATATCACTCTTGACACATTTGGTGGAATGGAAATAATATTCTCTCGGATGAGAAATAACAGCGACGATATCTCCGCTTAATTCGAGAATCAATAATTTGTATGTTTCTGAACAATCGCCCACAATCGCGATTACTTTGTCGTAAACATTGTTGTAATCGACCGAAACAAGGGCACCCGAAAAAATTTCCCTGTCATTTCCGTTAAATATCTTGCCGCAAGACAGGAAATATGATAAAATCACGTTCCCTTTGATATCATGAAGAATAAACCCGATTCCCTTGGTTTTGTTTTTGGTTTTTAACATGATCATTTCATTTCCATACTCAAACGCATAAATCATATCGGGATTTTCAACAATCATTTCTTTTCCGTCATAAAACCATTTAACCGTTCCTTTTTCGTGATCGGTTATTATGTTAATCATGGCATTCTCCTTTTTCAATCAACCCAAAACTCATCAACCATATGAACATAGTCCAAACGATTAATACCGGTCTTGAGTCTTGAAAACAAATCATATTGGGTGATGTTTTCATCTCCCGGCAAATATTTGTCCACACTTAAATCTATTTGTGGCCCGGCAGGCCCTTCCAACACATTCAGGTTGACTCCGTCATTGACTTCAAATTCTCTGATGACATTACATGTTGTTTTCCAGTTGGATTTAACCGCCAAATTTTTTCTGACAAACTCAACACTTGGGATTCTTTCTTTAATTCCAAATCCCCCTATTGAATTGTCAGGGGCAGTATTCTCAACTGCCATAAAGAACCTGTCACCCGCCTTTAATATCGCCGGGTTTCCATTTTCGCCCATGGGCCAGGGTGACTGTTCTTTTATCAATGTGAAATAGTCATCAATCGTAGCGGCGGGATTCGCTTTTTTAAAAGCATTCCACGTATTGTCGGAACCAATTCCCTGTGTTCGCCAGTATTCATCGTATCGCGCGGCTTCTTCGGGGCTCATCATATAGCCGAGGTATCCGGAATCGCCGTCAAACTCTTTTTTGATCCCATCTCCGTCCGCAACGGATTCTTTCCCGGTGCCCGTCACCCGCGCTCTCTTGCCGTCGTCAATGGGCGTCACTTTGTTGCCGGGGCTCACGTTTGCCCGCGCGGCGACGCCGCCCATGGCCGAGGAGATGGCAAGCTGCGTCCAATCCAAGGCTTTCGCGTCCGCCCGCCCGAGGTCGGGGTCGAAGCGTCCCTCTTCGTCGAACAGCGCCATCTCCGCAAGCTGCGCACCGAGGTTCGCCCCTCCGCCCGCGGCCCCGCCGACGGCGACGCGAAAGCCCGAGGCGAGCCTCGCGTTCAGGGCCGGGGATTTCGTTTTGAAAATCGCCTTCGACAGCGCGTTCAAACCCGGCGCCCTTCCCGCCCCGCCGCCGATCACCCCCGAAACGGAGCCCCGCAGCAGGGAATTTCCGAATTCCCCCGCGTCGAATTCCTCCTCCGAAAGGCCCGCCCGCAGAAGATTGTCCGTTCCGCTCCACACCGCGCCCTCCGTCGCTTCCCGCCCCGCCGCGAGCAGCAGCCTCCCCGCCCGCGTCGCGGCCTTCACGCCCTTGAACGCAAGCCCCGCCGCACCCGTGACGATGCCTTCCACCGTTCCCGTGAACGTGCAACGCCCGCCGTCCGAGAACACGTCCGTCCTCCCGGCCCGCGTCTCCACCGCCCCCTCGGGCACGCCGCCCTCAAAGCCCGCCGCGCGGTAAAGCGAAACGCGCTCCGGCGATTTTATGTCTATCACGGGCGCTTCGATCCTTATGCTCCCGCCCGCAAGCATCGAAACGCCGTGCGCCGTCTCCACCGCGATGCCTTCGCCGTCCTTCGCCACGAATCGCAGAGGCCCGCCGCCCGTGTCGCTCTCAAAGCCGAAGGCGTCCGGGTACAGCAGAAACCGCTTGCCGTGCTCCGTGTGAAGCCCCCGCCTGCTCGGGTTCGCCATGCCCCGGGACTCCTTCGACGCCTCCGTGCGCACGCAGTTGATCGCCTTCGCGTTCTCTTCGCCGGGGTCGGGGAAGTACAATACGGTTATATTATTTCACAGTATCCCATATGCCTTTAAAGGGGAAATCCGGATGCACCAATCTCCATGTTTGTTCGCAATCAGAGCATTTATACCATTGCTCTACAAAACCTGCGTATTTACTTTTAACGGGTACTTCGATTAAATTCCCATCTTCGAGAATACCATTGATATATCTTTGGAATCTCTCAAATTCTCCCATGGAACAAAATCCTTCTATTTTTTCAAGAACACTGCATATGCAATTTACTTCACCAACCATATCGGATTCACCTCCGGTATATAAACTTGAACGCCTCCGCCAACCAAATTACCTTGCCGTTCGACATATCCTTGATATATTGTTGTATTTCTAGGGACTTTTATTGTCGCAACATTCGTGGCCGTATTTCCCCAATTTATATCTAACGCACTATCGATAATCGCTTGTAACGAACATTGAGGTTTAATTGTTGTCCAGTAGCTTCCAATCTCATTGGCCTTTCCGCCATATTCCCTGTAAAAAACAGTTTCTTCTTGCAAAATAATTTCATTATATGTGCCGCTTCGAAAAGTATTTGCAATTGCATCTGGCAACGGCCCTTTATCCATAGGAGTAAATCTTTTTTCTACATCCTTGGCAATTGAATTTCTCTCCTTGTACCAGTCCGCAACGGACTCTTTCCTCGTGCCCGTCACCCGCGCCGTCTTGCTGTCGTCAATGGGCGACACGGGCTTGTTCGGGCTCACATTGCCCCGCCGGGCGAGTCCGCCTGATATTGCGGAAGCGTCGATCGCGCCGGCCGCGCCCCGGCCCGCGTTCCCGTTTTCCGAAAGAAGGCCCATCGCGTCGAGCCGCTTCGCGTAATCCGGGCCGCCTTCCTTCGTCGCGAGCCGCGCGGCGAGTTCCGCGTTCAGATGCGGGGCGTCCGTTTTGAGGATCTGCCCGGGCGTCACTTTGCCGTCTGTCAGAAGCGGCGCGGCCACGGAGAACGCCGCCGCCACGAGAAGCGCCCCGGCCACCACGGCGAGACCCCCGAACACGTTGCCGATCAGCCAACCGCACATCGAAAAATTTGCCCGTGTACGCGCCGTTCACCGTCGTCCACGGCGCGCCGTTGCGCAGGAAAACGGCATAAAGTTTTTCGATCAGGGCGCTGTATCTGCCCGCGGGCTCAAGCCGAAATTTGAAATCGCAGCGCTCCGCGCCGGCGTAAAATCCGCCTTCAAAGATTGGACGCTCCCGCGTCAGGCGCCGGCGCCGCTTCGTCATGCAGGGCGGCGACGATTTCGCCCGCCGAAACGGACGGGGCGTCGGCTTCTTCCGGCAGCATGGGGCTCAAATAGGGATGTCCCGCTTCGATTTGTGCGCGCGGCAACACCGTCATATGCACCGCAAACGGCGCATAAACGCGCGGCAACTCGTCGCGGACGCGCCGCTCCAGCGCCGCGTACTTGCGTTCCGTTTCGTCGTACATCGCAAGAAAGATATCCTCAAGCACATCCTTGAGCAAAGACTTGTCTTCCGATCCGCGCATTTCGTTCAGGCGCGCCGTTATCAGTTCACGCAAGCCGATTCACCTCTTCCCTAAGTATATGGTCGAAAACACTAATCCGTGTATCGCAGGACAAACCCCATGCCGGGGAAAATGCCGTCAAATATAATATGAATGTTTTGTCCGTCGTAATAAAATTCGTGTTCGCCTATATTTTTCTCTCTCAGTTGCGCCAAGAAATATTCGTAATCATGAATTTCTTCTTCACCGATGGAAAAGCGTTCCCGCAGTTTTGCGAATATCTTGGCTTCAAAGTCTTCTCTGCCGTCGTTTACAAACCGGTCCAATGTCAGCAATTCTCCGGTGCGCAAATCGAATGTTGAGCCATAATAATTGAGATTGCGCACCCCTCCCGCCATCCAATCAAAGCTTTGCTTTATGCTGAGCATCTCATCGGTCATATACGCGACCTCCGAATCGACGGTGCAGAAAAAGGGGGAATTCGCCAAAACTTCATCCCCGGAAGCTTCCCGCTTCCGTTCAACGCATTCAAAAAAATAATCATACCAGCCTTGTGCAAAGTGTTTTGACTTCTCGGAACCGTAAAAAAAACCTTTCACGTCCTCCTCAAAGTACGCGTTGATGCGGGATATGACGGGATTGTCGTCGCGTTTGCCCGTAAGCGCGTTCATTGCCGCCGATGTCCCGTCTTGCGAATCGAACGGTTCAAGGGAAAGAACCGGCTTGTCAATATACATTCTCGCCAGTATGTTCCCCTGCGCATCCGTCGCATTTTCCGATATCCTCTCGAAGGACAGGAGGATCGTCCCGCCGACGGCGGGCGCGGGTTCTGCGGGGCTTCCCGATGAAGTGTCGCCGAATGTCGTTTCGCCGGCCGGCGGCGCGGACTCTGCGGTTTTCGGTTCGGATTCCGCCCGTGCGTCGCAGCCGCAGACGGTCAGTATCGCGCACAGCGAAAGAATCGCAACACATGGTTTTTTTTTCATGTCCGTCACTGCCCTTGTCCGAGTTCGCTGTAAATGTTTTTTGCGTTTTTGATGCGTGTGTCGCGCGCGGCGCCTGATTGATCGTGGGGACCTTCATACTTCTTCATGAATAGCTCCGTTACTTCATTGATGTCGTCGGACTGTTTTATCTTGTCCAATACGCCCTTGTAGTCCCTGTTTTCCGTCAGTTCTTTGTAAACAAATTCGAGCTGCGTATTCATGTCACCGACACCCGTGCCTTTCTCGATCGCGTAATTCAACAGGTTTTGTTTTCTTGATTCGTGTGTCCATTGTGCGATGCCCCAACCTACGCTGTCATCGATCTTATACTCGTAATCCAAATTGTTTGAACCGCTTATGCCCTGTGCGTTTGTGGGAATGAATTCGCTTTCCTGCTGATTTAGGTTGACTTGTGGCATAGTTGGTTTTCCTTCTCCCGCACATGCGGATCTCTTCATGCCGGGTCTGTTTTTCAAGTATATTTCCGTCAGGCCGGATAAGCAATGCCTTTTCTTTGTAATCTTCTCCTGAAAGATATGATATCTTCAGATGTCCGTTCTCCGTAAATTCCGCCGCCGTTAGAGCATCGAAAGGATTGGCGACGGGCGAGAAATCCAAAACGAACTCCCTGTAATATTTATTCACATCAAATATCATTACTTCTGTCAATTTGTCAAAATCCCATTTGGGAAGCTTTCCTTTTTTTGAATGAATTGTCAACGCAAAAATTCAACGGCACTGCCGCCAAATCCTCACGTATGACGCCGGACGCGCGTCGGAGGTCTTTGCAAGGAAAAAGCGTTTGGCGTGAACGATTTCCCGTTTTATCGCGATTTTTGCAGACATTCACTGCGCCGGCAGCTCCGCCGCGTTTTCCGGCAGACGAAGGATGCCGATGCGCGCCTCCTCAAAATCGGGTATCACCAAAACGAAGCCCTCCGTCGCTTCGGAAACGAAGTCGAACATCGTCGGAACGACTGTGCGGCCCTGCACGTTCATCATACCGATCTGCCGGCGATCTTTTGTTTCGTCGCGTATCAGGATAAAACCGTCCTGCTTTGTGTCCCATGCAAACGGGGAATAACGTCCGTCGAGGGCCATGCGCTTTCCCGAGGTGTCAATGCACACATTTTCCCCCGCCGCATAGTCCGTGGCGAAGGTCACTTTTTCGCGGAACGGTCGCCCGGCAAGATTTTCCATGACGCTCCCGTCCCTGCGGAAGTAAAGGCCGTTGACGCAGGCAATGCCGTTGAAGAAACCCGGCCATTCGGAGTAGTGTACCGCTTCCGGATCTGTTTTCAGTTCGGCCAGCGTTTCCTCGTCGAACCTTTGATAAGGAATCGCAGTCCCGCCCGATTTGTCGATGAACGCGAATTCCTCATCGCTCCAAGCAAATGCCAGGCCCTCATGGAAATCCCCCGGTTGTTTCGAATAAGAGGGCGGTATGACGTATTCGCCGGACCGGTCGATAAAGCCCCACAGCCCGGATTCCGCGTCCTTGGCGGAGGCAAGCCCCTCGCTGAATCCGTAGAAGCCGACCTCGGCGAACCGGGCGGGGATGATCACGTCGCCGTTTCGGTCGATGAAACCCTCGGCGTGAGAAAAGTCCGGATAAGAGCCCGATACGACAAACGGGGCAAGACCCTCCGAAAAGGGATTTCCCGTGAGTTCCAAATTTTCGCTTTCGGTCAGCACGACATTCCCTTCGTTGTCTATGTAGAAATATCTGTCGGGGTTGTCCGCGCTGAACAAACCCTCGGAAAAGTCCCGGATCGTGCCGTAGCGGCGATCCACGACCACCGTTCCGTTTTTGTCGATCAGCATCGCATTGTCGTTTTCTCCTATCACCTCGGGAAACACGACGAAGGTTCCTTCCCCTTCGTTGGACCAAAACGTTTCGAAATTCGGGATGTCCGGGCCGAAGTCCAGCCACAGAATGTCCATGCCCGCGTAATCGGAGCCGGCGGCGGCTTTCTGGTCCTCGGCGACAAGGGAATCCCCCTTGCGAAACACGCCGCCGGCGCCGGGCCTCGCGTCGGAATTTTCGCGCGGACGGTCCGGGGCTTCGGCCGGCGCTCCCGAATCGGAAGTCGCTTCGGTCGCTTCTTTCGCGATTTCGGACGCGCCCCGATCCTGTTCCTTTTCTTCGACGCCCGGCGCGCAGGCCGCAAGCACCGGAAGCAAAACGGCGGTTGCGACAAGGACGGTAAATTTGAGATTCTTCATTGCGCAAACCTCCTCAATCGTCGTCATAGATCAAATGGAAGTCTCGGAAACAGCTGTCTTGGGGGCATATGGGCTCCGTTTTCGTCGATGAATTCGATGTGCAAATGGGCTCCTCTTGATTCTCCCGTGTTCCCGGTCGAGCGGCCTGATCAGCGTGATCTTTCGGCCGTCGTGCGTGAAAGCAGACAGAACATACGGCAGGGCGGGTCTTTCGGTCTTTATGCTCACGCGCGCAAATCCGAGATTTTTGTCGCGCAGATAACGAATCGCGCCCGCAAGACAGGCGAGCTTGAGTCCGTACCGATCGGGCTTTGCGCTCGGTCCCTGGCGAATCAGCAGACCGGGAACGTATTCCTTCAGCGAATCGCGAAACAGGCCGATTTTGCAGCTCTGCCCAGTGAGCTTGACGACGGAGTATTTGGACAGCTTGCCGTCCTCGTACAGGCGTCCGACAAAACGGCGAAATATATCGTATATGTCCGCCAAAAATACGGCCCGCACCTGATGCGTGTTGATTTCGATTGCGGGGAAATTCTTTTGAACCTCAAGCTTGTCGCCGAGCTTTGCGGAAAGATTCCATTTCGGCGCCATGATGCGAACGGTGTCCCCGCGATGCGCGGATTCCTCGGAGCTTACGACGATGCGCAGGATTTGCTCGTTTGCGAAAAACGCTTTCTTTACGCGCTCCGCCAAGCCTTTTCCCGTTCCCTTTATGCGGCGCGCCGCTTCGATTTTGAGAAGCTGCATGATGCGGAACGTCAGGTTGTTGCCGCCGAAATCCGTATCCCCGTTCTCGTACGCCGTTTGGATTTCGATGTCGTAAGCCACGCTCCCTTTGCGTATGCAAAACGAAGCCGAGGATTGATCCGTCGTGCCTCCGCCGCAGACGTTCCAAACCGTCCGGATCATCCTCGCCGATCAAAAGATGCTCGCGGATTCCGCGGAATTCCGAAATCAGTCCGATAAGCTCCTCCCGGTCAAGACGGTCGAGGGCGGCGTGTATGATGTTCTCCCGCTCGCATACGTCCCGCAGCTGCAAAAGCGTCATGCGCCGCAAATCCGCAAGCGCATAGCTGGCGTGACGGGCATTCTTTTTCGGAGATTCAAATGTGTATTTCATATGCTTCTCTCTCGGGTTTCGGCATCTTCGCGCCCTTTCCTCCATGTGTGTATCTTACTTTGTTTACAGGGCGTTGTCAATCCCGATCGATGCCGGGCACGCGTGTCGGCGACCGGCCGGTTGCCGCGCACAGTCTTTCCCTCATCGACCGCGTCCACCAAGGAAACGACCGTAGCGACCGGCCTCGCCGCCTTGGCCGAAACCTTAAGGAATTCGCAGGATATCCGTATCGGGATACCGCACAATGAATCCCATCGCGGTGCGGATATCCTCGTTGAAAACAAGCCGGATGCCTTGCCCGTCACAATAAAATTCGTGCTCACCCACGTCTTTTTCAAGCCGCTTCAAAAAATGCTCCCGGTTGTAAAAACCGTCTTCGTCCAATGAGAAGCTTTCCCGCAGCTTCGAAAGAACCTCGGCTTTGAACTCCTCTTTGCCGTCGCGCACAAATCGGTCGAACGTAAGCAATTCTCCGGTGCGCAGATCAAAGGTCGAGCCGTAATAATGGAGAGTGCGCAATCCGTCGACCGGCCGGTCGAAACTCTGTTTTATGCTGAGTATCCCGTCGGCCATAAACGCGACTTCCGAATCGACGGTGCAGTAAAGCGGCTGCTTTGCGAGAACCCCGTCCCCGCGGCTCTCACGCACCCGTTCGACGTATTCAAAAAAAAGAGCGCGCTGTCCCTGTGCAAAGTGTTTCGATTTCCCGGAACCGTAAAAAAAAGCCTTTCGCATCCTCCTCAAAGTACGCGTTGATGCGTGCAATAACGGCTTTTCGGTCGCTTGTGTCCAGCAACGAGTCTTCCGAATCAAACAACTCAAGTGAAAGAACCGGCTTGTCAATGTGCATCCTCGCCAACAAGTTT
Source organism: Eubacteriales Family XIII. Incertae Sedis bacterium (assembly GCA_031276135.1). Taxonomy (GTDB): domain Bacteria; phylum Bacillota; class Clostridia; order Peptostreptococcales; family Anaerovoracaceae; genus JAITLA01. Next base: position 9,812 of record JAISNR010000007.1, read on the forward strand.
CTCTTTGCATCCGTCACTGCCCTTGTCCGAGTTCGCTGTAAATGTTTTTTGCGTTTTTGATGCGGGCGTCGATTGCGGCTTGGGATTTGTCATCCGGATTTTCGTACCGCATCATGAACATCTCCGTTATTTTTTCGATATCGTCGGATTGTTTTATTTTGTCAAACATGTAATACTTGCTGTTTTCGTTCAGTTCCTTGCAGACAAATTCGAGCTGCGTATTCATGTCACCGACACCCGTGCCTTTCTCGATCGCATAATTCAACAGGTTTTGTTTCCTCGATTCCTCCGTCCATTGCGCGATGCCCCAACCCACGCTGTCATTGACCCTGTAAACATAATCCGAAGAATCGTCCGGTTTGCTGTATTTTCCGGCAATTTGTTGCGCGTTCGTGGGACTGAATCGGCTTTCCTGCTGAAAGTTGCCCAATATTCCCGCCGTCTGCTTCTCAGTGAGATCCCGGTTGTTTCGAATAAGAGGGCGGTATGACGTATTCGCCGGACCGGTCGATAAAGCCCCACAGCCCGGATTCCGCGTCCTTGGCGGCGGCAAGTCCCTCGCTGAATCCGTAAAAACCGACCTCGGCGAACCGGGCGGGGATTGCCGCGTCGCCGTTTCGGTCGATGAAACCCTTCCGGAATTTTCGCGCAATGAATCCATGTACAACCCGCATTTTCAATCCGTTGTACATGTTTGGTTTTCGACGTTCCGGGAGGCAATACCGTCCCAAGCGGCCCGGCGACCGATCATTCTTTTGCACAGTTGCTCTTCGCAGGCCCGCACCAGGTGTTCCAAAAGGATCGTCGAGGTGACGGCCCCCACGCCGCCGACCGCCGGGCTGATCGCCCGCACGCGCGGCGCGCACCGTTCGAAGTCCACATCGCCGCAGAGTTTTCCGCTTCCGTCGTCGCTGATTCCCACATCGATCACCGCGGCATCGGGGCCGAAGAAATCGGGACCCATGAATCGCGCCCGCCCGACGGCCGCGACCACGATGTCCGCCCGCCGCGTCACGGCGGGCAGATCCCTTGTGCGCGAATGGCAGAGCGTCACCGTGGCGTCCTCGCGGAGCAACAGCATGGCCAGCGGCCTTCCCACCACCATGCTTCTGCCCGCCACCGCGACGTGCGCCCCGCGCAAAGGGATGTCGTAAGCCTTCAGCATTTCGATCACCGCCTCCGGCGTACAGGGGGCGAATCCGTCCGTCCGCCCCTCGAACAGGCACGCGAGATGGATCGGCGACATGCAGTCTATGTCCTTGGCGGGATCGATCGCCGCGCGGACGGCCTCAAAGTCGAAGCGCTCCGGCAGAGGCCGAAGCGCCAGAATTCCGTGAATCGACCCGTCCGCGTTCGCGTCCCGCAGGACTTCGAGCAACGCGTCCGAAGAAGCGTCCGAAGGCAAAGCGCTTACCTCGCAGACCGCGCCGAGAAGCGAACAGGCGCTTTGGATGCCCTTCTCATAGGCGAGATCGTCCCGGCGCTCGCCCACCCGTATGATGCGCAACACAGGCCGCGCGTTCCGCTCCGCGAGCGCGGCGACTCTGCCCTTGAGCCGTTCCCGCAAGCCTGCGGCCACTCGCTTTCCGTCCAGTATCGTTCCCAATCCCGATCCTCCTCTCGCACGGCCCGCGCTCAGGACAGGCCCGTGATCTCGCCGTCGTCCGAGATGTCCATGCGATTCGCGGCGGGAACCTTGGGCAGACCCGGCATGGTCATGATGTCGCCCGTGACGGCCACCGTAAACCCGGCGCCCGCAGCCGCGCGCAGCTCCCGCACCGTGATCTTGAATCCCGTCGGCGCGCCGAGGCGCGACGCGTCGTCGGAAAAGGAATACTGCGTCTTGGCCATGCAGACGGGCATCCTGTCGAGGCCGAGGCGTTCGATGTCCCCCATCTGCTTCCGCGCCTCGGCCGTGAATTCCACGCCGTCCGCCCCGTAGATCTCCGTCGCGACGATGCCGATCTTCTCCGCGAGGCGCGCGTTCACGTCGTAGAGGGGCGCGAAAGCGGATTGCCTCGTTTCGCAGAGTTCAACCACCTTGCGCGCCAATCCGACGCCGCCTTCCCCGCCCTTCGCAAAGACCTCGCACAGAACCGCCTCCGCGTTTCGCCCCGCGCAGAGCCTTTGCAAAAGCGCGAGCTCCGCCTCCGTATCCGTCGGGAACCTGTTGACGGCGACGACGGCGGGCACGCCGAATTTGGATATATTTTCCAGATGCCGTTCCAGATTGGCAAAGCCCCTTTCGAGGGCGCCCGTATCTTCGCGGGCGAGATCCTCCCCATGGAGTCCGCCGTTCAGCTTCAGCGCGCGCACCGTGGCGACGATCACGGCCGCGTCCGGCTTCAGACCCGCGAAGCGGCACTTTATGTCGAAGAATTTCTCCGCGCCGAGGTCGGCGCCGAAGCCCGCCTCCGTCACGACGTAGTCGGAAAGCTTCAGGGCCAGCTTCGTCGCAAGCACGGAATTGCAACCGTGCGCGATATTGGCAAAGGGGCCTCCGTGCACGAAAGCCGGCGTGTTTTCGAGGGTCTGCACGAGATTCGGCTTGAGCGCGTCCTTCAAAAGCAACGCCATGGCCCCCGTCGCCTCCAGATCGCCGGCCGTGACGGCATTGCCCGCCGTGTCGTGGGCGACCACCATGCGCGACAACCGCGCTTTCAGGTCCGCGAGGCCCGTCGCGAGGCAGAGGATCGCCATGATCTCCGAGGCCACCGTGATGTCGAAGCCCGCCTGCCTGACCGCGCCGTCGCCCCTTCCGCCGAGCCCCACGACGATGTTGCGCAGGGCGCGGTCGTTCATGTCCAAAACGCGCCGCCACACGATCCGCTTGGGATCGATCCGCAGCGCATTCCCCTGATGCAGATGGTTGTCCAGCAGGGCCGCGAGCAGGTTGTGGGCCGAGGTGACGGCGTGAAAATCGCCCGTGAAGTGCAGGTTGATGTCTTCCATCGGAACCACCTGCGCGTATCCGCCGCCGGCCGCGCCGCCCTTCACGCCGAAGCAGGGGCCCAGAGAGGGCTCCCGCAGCGTCGCGATCGCCTTCTTGCCGATCCTGTTCAGCCCCATGGAAAGACCGACGTTCGTGGTCGTCTTTCCTTCTCCCGCCGGACTCGGGTTGATCGCCGTCACGAGAACGAGCTTGGCGTCGGGCCTGTGCGCAAGGCGCGTGAGCGCTTTCGGCGAAACCTTCGCCTTGTGCCTTCCGTAGAGCTCCAGTTCGTCCTCCCGTATCCCAAGGCCCGCCGCCACCTCCGCGATGGGCAGCAGGCGCGCCTCCCGCGCGATCCGCACGTCCGTTTTCATCCTTGCCTCCCCGCTTTCGTGT
>JAISNR010000127.1 GCA_031276135.1 Eubacteriales Family XIII. Incertae Sedis bacterium
ACGGCGCTGTCCGTCTGCGCGTCCTTCTATCCCATGTACGATTTCGCCGTGAAGATCGGCGGGGAGAAGGCGCAGGTCACGAACATGGTCCCCGCCGGCGTGGAACCGCACGATTGGGAACCCGCCGCCGCGGACATCGCGGGCCTGGAAAGCGCGGATGTTTTCGTGTACAACGGCGCCGGCATGGAGCATTGGGCCGAGGACATCCTCGAAGCCTTGGAGAACAAGGGCTTGACCGTCGTGGAAGCCTCTGCGGGCATCGAGCTGATGGAGGGGCATCACGGGCACGAGGGTGAGGATGCCGAGGAAGAGGACGGGCACGACGCGGAGGCCGCCGAGGAAGAGGACGGGCACGAAGAGGAAGGCTACGATCCGCACGTTTGGCTCGATCCGAAGAACGCGAAGCGGGAGATGGAAAACATCAAGAACGCGTTCGTTTCGGCCGATCCGGACAACGCGGAAACCTACGAGGCGAATTTCGCGAAATACGCCGCAGAGCTTGACGCCTTGGACGAAACCTTCAAGGAAGCGCTTTCGCCCCTTCCGAACAAGGACATCATCGTCGCGCACGAGGCCTTTGGCTATCTGTGCGCGGCTTACGGGCTCAACCAGATCCCGATCGAGGGACTCTCGCCCGATTCGGAGCCCGATCCGGCCAAGATGGCCGAAATCATCGATTTTGCGCGGGAGCACGACGTGAAGGTCATCTTCTTCGAGGAATTGGTCAGCCCCAAGGTGGCCGAGGCCGTCGCGGAGGCCGTCGGCGCGGAAACGATGGTCTTGAGCCCGGTCGAGGGTCTCAGCGACGAAGAATCGGCCGCAGGCGGCGACTATTTCTCCGTTATGCGCCAAAATCTGGAATCATTGAAGGCCGCGTTGCAATAGGTTGCGGCGACGGAATCTTTTTCGCGGCGACAGGGGAGGCGTCCATGCCCGGCGCGGTTCGGCCGTCCGATGTGCTTCGGGCGGACAATCTGAGTTTTCAATACGGGGATGAGCCGGTTTTCTCACAGATCGGCTTTTCCCTTTCCGCAGGGGATTTTGCGGGCGTCATCGGCTCGAACGGTTCGGGCAAGAGTACGCTGTTGCGTCTGCTTCTCGGCGAGCTCAGCCCGGCGACGGGCGGTATCCTCCTGTTCGGCCGGGATGTCCGCCGCTTCGACGCATGGCCGAGGGTCGGCTATCTGGCGCAGAACGGCCTGTCCTCCGGCGCGAATTTTCCGGCCACGGCCGAGGAAATCGTGACGGCCAATCTCTTCTCCGAGATCGGCTTCCTGCGCTTTCCGAGAAGAGCGCACCGGGAGAAGGCGCGGGAAGCGCTCGCGCGGGTGGGCATGGCGGCCTGTGCGGGGCGCATGCTCGGAACCCTCTCCGGCGGACAACGGCAGCGCGTGCTTTTGGCGCGCGTGCTCGTGAACGAGCCGGATCTGCTCCTGCTCGACGAGCCGACGAACGGCGTGGATGCGGAAACGGTCGCGTCGCTTTTCGCGTTGCTCTCACGGCTGAACCGCGAGAAGGGCGTCACGATCCTGATGGTCACGCACGACATCGCGCGCGCGGAGGAAAGCGTGTCGCGCATATTCTGCTTGGAGGACGGTTCCATGATCGAGCTCGATAAGGCGCAAATCCGAAAGGAACTGTCGCACAAGCACAAACATCCCGCGCCTCTCGGCCCGGGGCGGTTTGCGGAAGGCGGTGGAAAATCATAGATATACTGGAATATGATTTCATGCGCCGCGCCTTCGCGGTCGGTCTGCTCTTGGCCGTCATCATCCCCTGCATCGGGATCATCGTCGTGCTGAAGCGCCTGTCCATGATGGGCGACGCGCTGTCGCATTCCTCCCTCGCGGGCGTCGCGGCGGGATTGATTTTGGGCATCAACCCCATCGTCGGCGCGGGCGCGGTCTGCATCGCCGCCGCGCTGAGCATCGAGGCCATCCGCAAGCGCATCCCGAAATACTCCGAGATGTCCATCGCCATCATCCTGTCGGCGGGCGTCGGTTTGGCCGGCGTGCTTTCGGGTTTCGTCAAGAACGCCGCCAATTTCAACAGCTTCCTGTTCGGCAGCATCGTCGCCATCAGCGATTTTGAGATGATCCTCGTGGCCTGCGTGAGCTTCGCCGTCTTGGCGGCTTTCGTTCTCCTGCACAAGGAATTGTTCTACGTCGCTTTGGATGAGAGGGCCGCGCGCCTTGCGGGCGTTCCCGTGCGAAGCGTCAATTTCGTGTTCACCATCCTGACCGCCGTCACGGTGTCGATCGCGTCCCGCACGGTCGGTGCGCTGATCGTGTCCTCCATGATGGTCGTGCCGACGGCCTGCGCCATGCAGCTCGGAAAAAGCTACAGGCAGACCGTGGCCGGCTCGATCGCTTTCGCCGTCGCGTTCACGTTGCTCGGGCTCTTTCTCTCGTATTACGCGCGCCTGAAGCCGGGCGGAACGATCGTGCTGCTTGGCGTGGTTTGTTTTTTGATGATTTTGCTCGTGAAGAAGTTGGCGGCGCTTTGCGTCGCGGCGGCGGGGCGGGGCGGAAGCTGAGGCGCGCGGAAGGGAGCGGAGGTGTTGCCGTGACGGAACGGAATGCGGCGGAACGCGGGAACGAATGGCCGGCCGGCATGAAGAGAACCAAGCAGCGGGAGGCCGTCCTCGCCGTGCTCGAACGCGCCGAAGGGCCCTTGCGCGCGGCGGAGATCCGCGCGCGGACCGGGGAGGACGGCGCACCCGTTCGGCTGTCCACGGTGTACCGAATTTTAGAAATAATTGTAAAAAAAGGCATGGCGGTCAAGCTCTCCATTCTGGGCGGCGAAACGGCCGTGTACGAGCTGAACCGCTTCCGGCATCGGCATTATGCCGTCTGCGTGCGCTGCCGGAAGATCGTGTCGATGGACAATTGTCCCATGGAACGCTTCATTCCCAAGCTGGAGGACGGCGATTTCCGCGTTACGGGACACAATTTGGAAATATATGGGTATTGCAAGGACTGCGACGCCGCCCCTTGACGCCGCAGGATCCTTGGCGGGATTCTTGGAGGTTGAATGACAAAATGACTGCGGAGATTTACATCGTATCGGGATTCTTGGGCGCGGGCAAGACCACGCTGATTCGGAAGCTGTTGCAGGAAGCGTTCCCCGACGAGCGCATCGTCGTCGTCGAAAACGATTTCGGAGAGGCCGGCGTTGACGCTTCGTTGCTTCGCGCGGAGGGCGCGGAGGTGGCTGAGCTTCGGGCCGGCTGCATCTGTTGCAGCCTCGCGGGCGATCTGGTCAAGACGCTGCGCGGGCTGATCGCGCGCCATAAGCCGGACAAGCTCATCATCGAGCCCTCCGGCGTCGGAAAGCTGTCGGACGTCGCGGCGGCCTGCGCGGACGCGAGCCTGCGCGCGCTTGCCGAGGTCAGGCGCAAGCTGACGGTGGTAGACGCCGCGCGCTGCGGCACGTATCTTGAGAACTTCGGCGAATTCTTTGCGGACCAGATCGAGCACGCCGACGCGGTGCTTCTTTCCCGCACGGAGGAACGGCCGGACCGCTTGGAGGCCGCCCGCGATCTGGTCCGCTCGCTCAACGCGCGCGCCGCGCTGTTCGCGGAGCCCTGGGAGGGTTTGGACGCGGCGCGTCTGCTTTCGCCGGTCGCCCCGCCGCATGCGTGCGGCGGCGAGGGAGCGGGGGAGGCGCATGGCGCGCACGGGCACGACCGCGCGGGGCGGGATTGCTGCGCAGACGAATCCTGTTGCGAAGGGCATGCGCATGCGCACGATGCGCATTGCGGCGGGGAACAGGACCGCCGGGCGCATGGGCATGACTGCGGCGAACATGCGCACGGCTGCGGCGAACACGGGCATCTCTCCGCCGAAGAGGCGTTTGACACCGTCACGATCCGGACGGAGCGCGTGTTCAGCCCGGACGAACTGCGCGCGCGCGTATCGCGCATGGAGCGGGGCGCCGCGGGAACGGTCCTGCGCGCGAAGGGCGTCCTGCGCGGGAGCAAAGGCTATCTGAATCTGCAGTACATCCCGGGGGACACGAGAATCGAGGACTGCGCGACCGGCGGCGACGCGCTGTGCTTGATCGGCCGCGATTTGAACGGGCCGGCTCTCGCGGACCTCTTCGGCGGAGCGGTCTGAGATGCCGATTCCCGTCTATGTCGTCACGGGCTTTCTGGACGCCGGCAAGACGACCTTCCTGAACGAACTGCTCTGCCGCCCGGATTGGCGGGACCTCGATCTCGCAGTGTTCCGCTTTGAATCCGGCGAAAAGGCGTTCGCCGGCGCGCATGCGCGCTGCGCGGACGTCCTGTTTTCCAAGAAAGAACTGGATTTGCAACCGGACCGCGTCGCGGAGCGGATGGGCGAATTTCTGCGGGACCGTTCGGTCGATGAGATCTGGATCGAGTGGAACGGGATGACGCCCTTTGCGGCGTTGCAGGCCCTGCTGTTGCATCCGGCCCTGCGCGGTCTTTGCAAGCTCGGCAAGGTCATTCACATCGCGGACGCCGCCAAGCTCGAAGCTCTGGCCGGCAGGACGGGAAGCGCGCTCCCCGAGCAGATGGCGAGCTGCGATTTTGCGGTTGTGCGCGGTGTCTACACGGCGCGCGGCCTCAGAAAATTCCAAAAACTGCTGCGCGGCTTCAACCCCGGCCTGCGCGTGCACAGGGCGACCTGCGAGGAGGATATCCTGAACGAGATCTTCCGGAAGAGGCGTTCCCCGTGGCCGTCCTTCCTCCTGCCGATCGCGGCTGTGGCCGCGCTGTATCTGTTTGTCGCACCGTCGCTCGAATCGGCGGTGCCGATGAACAGGATCGTGAACATCTTCCTCGGGATCATCCTGCAGGCGATTCCGTTCCTGCTCGTCGGCGTGTTGCTGTCCTCCGCGATTCAGATCTTCGTCAGCAGGTCGTTCATCGAGAACCGATTCCCGCAGACGGTCGCCCTCGGCATACCGGTTGCGATTCTGGCCGGATTCTGTCTGCCGGTCTGCGACTGCGCGTCCATTCCCATCTTTCGCAGCCTCGTGCGGAAGGGCGTTCCGTTGCCGGCGGCGGTCACCTTCATGGCGGCGACGCCCGTGATCAACCCCGTGGTCATCCTCTCGACGTATTACGCTTTCAGCGGCAATATGCGGGTCGTGCTCGCGCGCGTCTGCCTCGGCATATTCTGCGCCGTGCTGATCGGGTTCACGTTCGCGCTGCGGCCGCCGAAGAAGGAGATCCTGTCCGGCGGCGCTTGGGACAGAATCCTGTGCGGCTGCGGTTGCTACGGCGGCGCGGAAACCGTCCGGGGCTTCGCGGGCAAGCTCGAATTGTTTTTTCGCCATGCGCAGGCCGAATTTTTTGACGTGGGGAAGTATCTCGTGATCGGCGTGTTCGTGTCCGCCGTCTTTCAGGCGCTCGGCGCGGGCGTTTTCGCTTCGGCGCAGAGCGGTGCGGGTCTGGCCCTGTCCGTCGCCGTGATGATGCTCATGGGTTTTGCTCTGTCCCTCTGTTCCTCGTCGGACGCCGTCGTCGCGCGCAGCTTCTCGGGCGCTTTCCCGCCGGGCGCGCTGCTGGGCTTCCTCGTGTTCGGCCCCATGATGGACATCAAGAACGTCCTGATGCTTTCATCCTGCTTCTCGAAGCGGTTTGTCATACGGCTCGCCGTCTGCGCGTTCGCGGTCTGCTTCGCGGCGGTGTTTCTGTTTTCGTATTGGGGAGGTGTTTCGTTTTGACGACGCAAGCGCGCGCGCGGGCTTTGAACCCGCAGGTATGTTTGGAGTTTCTGTGCTATGCGGGTTTTTCGGCCCTGCTGCTTTATCTGACGTACAGCGGGAAATATCTCACGTATGTGACGCCGCGCATGGCGCCCTATCTGTATTTCACGGCGGCCGTCATGCTGCTGTGGGCCGGCGCGAGCGCCTTTGGGCTGTTTCGCCCGCAGAACCGGCTGCGCCTTGCGCATTGCCTCGTGCCGGCGATTCCCATCCTGTTGCTCCTGCTCCCGCACAGCCCGCTTTCCGCCTCGGATGTCAGCTACGGCTATGCGGGCGGAAATGCCTTCGCGGGGCCGGGCGCGCAGACGGCGGGCGGTTTCGCCGCGTCGGAGCCGCTGCGGACGGACGACGATGCGGACGGCGCGCCGCAGGACGAAATCCTCGCAGCCGACGCGCAGGCGCTGATCGAGGTGGAGGACGAGGCCTTTTATTCGTGGATGAACGAGCTGTACGTGAATTTGGACACCTACGTGGGCTGCCGGATCGCCATGACGGGCTTCGTGTTCAAGGACCCCGAGGTGTTTGGCGCGGACGAATTCGTTCCGGCGCGGCTCGGCATGACCTGCTGCGTCGCCGACCTCGTACCCTACGGTTTGGTCTGCAAATACGCGGGTGCCGGCGAGCTGGAGCCCGACACATGGGTGCGCGTGGAGGGCGTCGTCCGGAAAGGGGAATACGCGGGCTTCGAGGAACCGCAGATCGAGGTGAGCTCCGTCGAACCGGCGGATCCCGTGGAGGGGTACATCTATCCGTTCGGGTATTGATGACCGGGGCCTGGCGCGGCAATCGCCGCGCTGATGTCCTTCTCTTGAGCCGTAAAATCGCAGACGCGTTGTTTGTTTTTGTGCAAAACGATATTTGAATCGATAAATTGACATGCAACAATTAGCATTTCATGGATTTGCTTGATTTTTTGCGATGAAGCGTCGGAGGGCTCCGTTGATGCCCAAAAGCATCAACGGCGTCCTCCTTTCTCCGCATGCAACTTTTTTGGCAATTCCGCGGCGCCAACTCCAAAACATTCCCAAAAACAAATCCGCGCCTTTGACATGGGCGCGGATTTGTGGTATCTTGAAGAAGATAAATCTTCCGAACAAATCCAACGGAAAGGAGATTGCCGATGGATATTGACGCCATATTAAAGCTGCCGGGCATCAAGCGGTTTCTCAGGGGCCGGATCATCATGAAGGAGGGCGACGGGAGTTCCGACAACATGTACATCGTGCTGCAGGGAACCGTCGGCCTGTTCAAAAATTACCAAATGCTGAACGAAAGGCAGATCTCCGCAGTGGAGCCCGGCAATTTCTTCGGCGAGATGAGCCTTTTTCTCGGAAAGGGCCGAAGCGCCACCGCCGTTGCGATGGGTGAGGTGATTGCCCTCGAAATCGGCCGGGCCAACGTGCGGGAGATCTTCTCGAAGCAGCCCGAGATCACCTATACGCTGATGCAGGGCCTGTGCCGGCGCATAGACGCGCTGGACACGTCGAACCGCTTCCTGAACACGGAGGCGAAGAAGGACGTTTCGTCGAATATGATGACCTCGGGCAGCAGCGCACTTTTCCCGGAGGGGCACGGCCACTACATCCTGCCGATCGACAACACGCCTTCCGATTTCCTGTTCGAGGACACCTTGAAGTGTCCGATCTGCGGCCATAAATTTACAAATCTCACCGTGCTGGTTTCGAAGCTTTTGCAGGAATCCAAGGACGACGAGCACCGCATACGCTACAAGGGCGTGGAACCCATGTACTATGAGGCCGTCAGCTGTCCGAATTGCCTGTACAGCGCGATGGTGGACCTGTTCAAGGACATCGAGGTGACGAAGCGCATGGCGGAGGGTTTGCGCGAAACCATGGTGCCTTACGTGGGCAACATCGAGATCAAGACGGGGAAGGACAGGGATACCTTCACGGTGTTCGCGAGCTATTACCTCGCGATCCTCGGCGCGCCGCAGTGCTTTTACGAGCACCAGCGGATCACGGCGCGGCTGTGGCGAAACCTCGGAAGGATCTATGACGATTGCAGTGACGAACGCATGATGGAATACGCTTTGCAGAAGTCGGTGGAGGAATATCTGTATTCCTACTCGCACTTCGACATCGAGGGAAAGAACATGCAGCAGCTCTGCTTCGTGATCGGCGAGCTGAAATACAAGCTCGGGGATCTGCTCAAGGCGCGGGAATTTCTGTACGCCGCGATGGTGAACAGGGAGGGCAACCCCGTGATCAAGCGCCAGGCCGAGGACAGGCTGGAAACGGTCAAGGCCATGTTGAAGGAAGCAGAGGCGCAGAAGTCTTGAAATACGACGCGTTCATCAGCTATCGCCACGGGGAGCTCGACGGTCTTGTGGCGGAAAAGCTGCACAAGATGCTGGAAACCTACCGCATTCCGCGCGCCATCGCGCGGAGGGTGGGCAAAAAGAAGCTTGCGCGCATATTTCGCGACCGCGAAGAGCTGCCGACCTCATCCAACCTCTCCGACAGCATCAACGAGGCCCTGGAAAATTCTGCCTTTCTGTTGCTCATCTGCTCGCGGCGCACAGTGGCGTCGCAGTGGGTCATGCGCGAGGTGGAGCGCTTCGGAGAGCTGCGCGGCAAGGATCGGATCATCACCCTTCTCATCGACGGGGAGCCCGACGAATCCTTCCCGCCCGGCCTGCGGGAGCGGGAGCTGAACGGTGAAACCGTGTTCGTCGAGCCGCTGGCCGCCGACATTCGCGCCGAAACGCCGCAGCGGAGCATCAAACTCTTAAAAGAGGAAAAATTGCGTCTTTTGGCCCCGATCCTCGGTTGTGCGTTCGACGATCTGCGCCGGCGGCACCGGCGCAGACGGATGCAGAGGGTTGCGACCTGCGTGGGCGCGGCCTTTGCGTTCACGCTGTCCTTCGGTGCCTTTTCCTCTTGGCAGTACGTGCAGATCGACCGGCAGATGCAGTTAAAACTGGAGAATCAATCCTATGTCCTCTCGGAATACGCCGCAGAGGAACTCGCGGACGGAGATCCGGACACCGCCGCCTTGCTCGCGCTCGCGGCATTGCCCGCGGATTCGGAAAATCCGGAGCGTCCGTTCGTCCCCGCGGCGGAGAGGGCCTTGGCCGACGCGCTGGGCGTCTACGATCTGCGGGACGGCTACAGACCGCACAGGGCGCTCGACCTGCCCGCCGCGCCCGGCAAGGTCATGCTTTCGCCCGGCGAGAGCCGCGCCGCCGCCGTCGCACCCTTCTCGCTGACGGTTTTCGACACGGAGAGCGGCCGGATTTTGGCCGAGCTTTCGACCCTGCGCTCCGCGCTCGCGGACGCGGAATTCCTGTCTGAGGACATCGTCGTGTTCGCGGGCGAAAACGGGCTGGAAGCCCATGACGTCGCGGCCGGCGAAAGCCTGTGGCGCGGCGCAGAAGCGACTTCCGTCGCCGTTTCGGACGACGGGGAGCGGATCGCCGCCGTGTACGGGGCGGACGGCGAGGCCGTCGTCCTCGATCGGGACGGCCGCGCGCTGTCGCGCATATCTTTTGGCGGCCGCGCCATGCGCGTACCCGCAGACGACAGCTTCCTGAACCCGCACGATGCGATCTTTGAGCTCGACGCGGACGGCGGTCGTCTGGCCGTCAGCTTTGCGGACGGTTCGCTTTCCGTGTTCGATACGGCAAGCGGTGCGGAAACGCCCGTCCATCCCGCCTCCCGCGCCACGCATTTCGCCGGCGCCTTTTACGAAGATCTGCTCGCCTACGCGCTCGTGGAGCGCGAACCCTACGCCTCCGCCTACATCGTATTCGATGCGCGCGCGGGCGAGCGGCGCGCGCATTTTTCATCCGATGCGTCGCATTTCGTGCCCTGCGCGGCGGATGACGGGCTGTACGTCGCTTTCGAGGACCAAGTGCTGTCCGTGGACGCGGCGAGCGGCGACGCGAAACTCTTGTTTTCGGCCGGCGGCGACGTGGAAACGTTTGGAAAGAGCGGGGACGACTTCATCGTCTGCGAGAGCGCGGGGCCCTATCGCTTCGTCGGCGGGGATTCCGTGAAGGTCTGCTCCTCGGATTACACCTGCCGCTTTGCGGACATCGGCGCGCGCTTCGCCCTGACGGGCAGCTACGACGCAAGGACCGTCCGCATTTTGAAAAACGCGGACTTCGGCGACGCCGATCTCTTGGGCTACGCGGAGGATTACGCGTTTTCCGAGGCCAAGATCCACGCCGCGTCGAATCGCGCGGCCTTCTATTCCCACACGGGGCTTCGCCTTTGCGATTTGGAGGGCGCCGTCGTCGCGGAAACCGCCTTCCCCGCGCCGCTCTCCGTCATCGACACGCAGTACGACGAAACGAACGGGAACATCGCCGTCCTTTACGACGACGCGTTCCGCCTCTATTCGGGACGCGACGCCTCGCTGATATTAGAAGAATATGGAAAAAAGGGTTTGCGTTCCGTCGTGTACGCGGATTTCGGCGTAAGCGTGCTCGGCGCGGACGACGGTGTCACGCTGTACGATCCCGCGACCGGCGCGGCGACCGCGCGCATGGCCGCCGATCCGAAAGCGGAGCGCGCCCTGCCCATAGGCGGCGGTCTGCTCGACGTGCGGGAGGGACGCGTGTTCTTCGACGGCCGGGAGATCGGCGCGGGCGACATCATCGGCGCGGGCGATCTCGGCGACGGCACGCGCGGTTTTGCCGTTTCCGACGGCGCGGCGGGCGCGGTGTTTTCCGTTGCGGACGGCGCTTCCCCGCGCGCGCTTTTCTCCTTTTCGACGCCGGGCCGCGCCGAGGCTTATTTCACCGGCGGCCTCGTGTTCGTTTCGCCCCTGCACGGCGACGCGTCCGTCTACGCGCCGGACGGCGCATGTGTGCGCGTCTTTGCCGAAAAGGGCTATTTGGCCGAAACCGGAATGCTGGGCGACCGCATCGCCGCGAGCTATATCGTCGCCGCGACGTCGGAGCGGTATTCCCTGCTGCTCGACGCGGAGAGCTCGGAAACCGTCACCGTGCTGCCGGGCTTCCTCGGCGCGTTGGACGCCGAAACGCCCGTCCTCGACGACGGCGCCGGCCGGTTGCGCGCGGTCAAGCTCCGTTCGCTGCGGGAGCTGGAGGAGATGGCGCGATTGCGGCTGGACGGCCGCAGTTTGACGCCGGAGGAAACGGAGCGGTTCAAGGCGGGATGAGCGGCGGGGCGGCATCGTCAAATCCCGGCGCCGCAGAGATTTCCCGCCGGGCGGGCGAAATCGCGGGCGGGCAAGAAAGGAAAAAATATGGATATAGGGACGCTGGCCGCGCACAGGCACATCGTCATCCAATGCCACGACGTTCCGGATGCGGACGCGATCGGCGCGGGCTTCGCCCTGCAATGCCGTCTGCGGTCGCTCGGCGCGAATCCGGCTTTGGTCTACGGCGGACGCGCGGAGATATCGAAGCCGAACCTCGTCATGATGCTCGAAGCGCTGCAAATAGAGATCGCGCACGCGCAAGATCTGCCGCCGGAAACGGATCTGCTGATCACGGTGGATTGTCAGCGCGGCGCCGGAAACGTGCAATATTTCGAATTGTCCGAATCGGCGGAGGTTTTCGTGATCGACCACCATCGCGCGGAGATTCCCGAGGGGGAGCACACCCTCATCCGCCCGGCCTTGGCGAGCTGCGCGACGCTCGTGCGGGACCTGATCGACGCGGAGGATTTTTCCGCGGCGGAGGATTACCGCGTGTGCAACGCGCTCTGCTACGGCCTGTTTACCGATACGAACGGGTTCTCCGAACTGCGGCATCCGCTCGACCGCGATCTGGCGGAGCTTCCGTATGATGCGGCGCTCATCCGGAAGCTGAACAATTCATCCGTCACGCGGGAGGAACTCTCCGTGATCGGCGAAACGCTGAAGAACCAAGAGATCATCGAAAACATCGGGCTCTTCCGCTCGGCGCCCTGCGATCCGAACCTGCTCGGTTTCGCGAGCGACATCGCGAAGCAGGTCGTCGGCTTGGATGCCTGCGTCGTGTACTGCGAACAGCCGGGGCAGGGGCTGAAGCTTTCGGTCCGCAGCAGCGCGCGCGAGATCATGTCCGACGAATTCGCGGCTTTCCTGTGCCGCGATGCCGGCTCCGGCGGCGGAAGCATCGAAAAGGCGGGCGGATTCCTGAGCTTCAAGCGGATGGACGAAGCGTCCGGCGGATTGCCGGCGGACGCGTATCTCAGGCGGCGGATACGCGATTACATCGGTAATTACGAGCACATCCACGCGGGGAAGCACACGATCGACTTCGCGGCGTTCCCCTTGTTCGCGAAACGCGCGCGGCCCATCGGCTTCGCGAACAGCACGGATGTGTTCCCGGCCGGAACGAAGATCACCGTCCGCACGCTCGAGGGGGATGTGGACACGGTTGCGGGCGACGGGGTCTGTCTGATGATCGGCATCCTCGGCGAGGTCTATCCCATCCTGCGCGAACGGTTTGAGAAGAGCTACACCGCCTTGGGCGAACCCTACGATGTGCACTTGGAATACGTGCCGGCGGTCATCGACCGCGTCACGGGCGAACGCCGCCCGATCCTGCCTTTCGCGAGCGCCTGCCTGCCGCGCGGCGAAAAGCTCGTGCGCGCGACGCCTCTTGAAAGGGACACGAAGGTGTTCAGCTACTGGGATTTGGAAAAATACTTCCACGGAACGCGCGGGGACTTCCTCGTCGCCAACGAAGGGGATTACGGCGACTGCTACATCGTCCGCCGGGGCATTTTCTTGGAGAGCTATGAATTGCATGAAGGAGGCGCTTATGGGCAAGCTTAGGTATTGTGAATCTCCCGTCGGACGGATTGGCATCGCCGAGGAGGACGGTGCCGTGACGCATGTGTTCTTCGAAAACGAAGGCAGTCCCGCCGCAGATTTCGCCGTCGCCGAGACCCCGCTTCTGCGGCGCGCGGCAACGCAGCTCGCGGAATACTTCGGCGGTGCGCGAACGGCGTTCGACCTGCCGCTCACCCCGCGCGGCACGGCATTCCAATTGTCCGTATGGCATGCCCTGCGGGAGATCCCCTACGGCGAAACGCGCAGTTACAAGGACATCGCCGCGCGCATCGGCAATCCCAAGGCGTATCGGGCCGTCGGCATGGCGAACAACCGCAACCCCATCTCGATCCTCATACCCTGTCATCGCGTGATCGGCACGGGCGGCGGCCTTGTCGGCTACGCGGCCGGACTTTCCGCGAAGCGGTTTCTGCTGGACCTCGAGCGGTATCGCGCGTGATCTTGCCGCCGTCGTTGCCGCAGCGACGCAAAAAATTCCTGTTGACAAAGCCCCGTTCGGGCATATATACTATAGAAGCTGTACGCGCAGACGGGTGCTTTGCGGTTTGCCGGATTGTCCGGTCCGCGAATATTTGCCGGAAAGCGATCACGGGCGGAAGGAGGTGAGTGAAATGGCCGTTCCAAAGAGAAGGACTTCGAAGGCGAAGCGGGATTCGCGCCGGGCGCAGAACATGAAGATGCAGGCGCCGGGGCTCTCCGTATGCCCGCACTGTCATGAACCCAAGCTTCCGCACAGGGTATGCCCCAACTGCAATTATTACGACGGGAGGGAGATCGTCGCCTCCGAATGACAGACGCCCGCGGCAGGGACCCGGGCGAATCATGCTATCAAAAAACAGGTCGCTGTTTCATCATAAACAGCGTCTTTTCTTTTTTGCCTGCCGACAGGCTCCGGTTCAATCGGAACGGTCCGCGCCCGCGGCGATCAAATCGTCCATGCTGTACAGTCCCGGTGCCTTTCCCGCCACGAAGCGGGCGGCCTTGACTGCGCCGAGGGCGAATACGTTGCGCGAGAATACCGTGTGTTTGATTTCGATCACCTCGTCGGGCCCGAGGAACAGTACGCTGTGTTCGCCGGGCACCGCGCCGCCGCGCACCGCGTGTATCCCGAGATCCGTCATTTTGCACACGTCGTTCGTACCGTGTCTGCCGAACACGAAGTCCTTCTTCACGGCGAGCGCGCCGTTGATCGCTTCGGCGATCATCAGGGCCGTTCCGCTCGGCGCGTCCTCCTTCTCCTTGTGGTGTTTCTCGACGATCTCGATGTTGAAATCCGATTCGAGCGCGGATGCGGCGAGCTTCGACGCGTGCAGGACCACGTTCACGCCGAGCGACATGTTCGCGCTGTGAAACACGGGAATCCGCGCGGCGGCGCTTTCGAGGAGCGCGCGCTCTGCGTCGCCGAGCGCGGTTGTGGCTATGACCGCCGGCGTTTCCGTGCGCAGGCAATACGCAAGCAACGCGGGAACGGCGCTGAAATGCGAAAAATCCACGACGACGTCCGCGCCGTGCGCGCAGTCCTCCGGATTCGTGTAGAGCTTGAAGGGCAGGGGCGCGTCGCCGAAGCGCTTGTCGAAGCCCGCGATGATCTGCATATCCTGCTCCGCCTCGATCGCGGCGCGGAGCGCCGCGCCCATTCTGCCGTTGACGCCGTTTATGATTGTCTTTAACATAATCCCCTCTGCATTACAATATTTCAAGCAATTTCTCGGCTATCTGCACCGCGTTCGTCGCCGCGCCCTTGCGGATGTTGTCGGCCACCACCCAGAGATTCACGCCGTTTTCAACGCTGAAATCGCGGCGTATCCTGCCGACGAACACCTCGTCGCGGCCGGCGGCGTCGCGCGCCAGCGGGTATTCGTTCTTCGCGGGATCATCGACCACGACGAGTCCGGGGGAGGCGGCGAGCAGCGCGCGGAGCTCCGCGAGTTCGAAGGGCTTTTCGAGCTCGACGTTGATGGATTCGCTGTGGGAATCGAACACCGGCACGCGAACGGTCGTCGCCGTGACGGCGATCCGGTCGTCGTCGAGTATCTTGTGCGTTTCGTTGATCATCTTCATCTCTTCCTTCGTGTAGCCGTTTTCCAGAAAGACGTCGATGTGGGGCAGGCAGTTGCCCGCGATCGCGTGGGGATAGGCGATCTTGAGGTCGTTGCCCTTGAGGCCCTCTTCGAGGTCGCGTATGCCCTTGAGCCCCGTGCCGGAAACGGCCTGATAGGTGGAATAGACGATGCGTTTGATTCCGTACCTGTCATGGAGCGGCTTTAAGGCGACCATGGCCTGTATCGTGGAGCAGTTCGGATTTGCGATGATGCCCTTGTGCTTCGCGATTTCCTGCGGGTTCACCTCGGGAACGACGAGCGGCACGTTCGCGTCCATGCGCCAAGCGCTGCTGTTGTCCACGACCACGGCGCCCTTTTTGGCCGCGATCGGCGAGAACTTCTCGCTCGTGCCGCCGCCCGCCGAGAACAGCGCGATGTCCACGGGCTTGTCGAACGAATGCTCCGTAAGCTCCTCCACGGTGTATTCGCGGCCTTGAAATTCGATCTTCGAGCCTGCGGAATTGGCCGAAGCCATAAGGTACAGCTGCTCATACGGGAAATTTCGCTCCGCCAGAACCTTGAGGAACGTGCCGCCGACGAGTCCCGTCGCCCCCACGACCGCCAGATTGGGTTTCCTTTTCATTTTTTTAAATGCTCCCTTCGCACATAGTTTGTCCTATATTATACACGCGCGCGCCGCGATGTGCAAAAGCTTTGCGGATTTTTCACATATTTGTAATCAATTCGTTATACAATCATACCGGCAGGCGGGAAAAGGAAATAAAGCAATTCGAATCTTGCAATCGCCCGGAAAGTTGCGTATAATATCCCTGACGGCGCGTTGTTCCGCTTGCCCATGCGGAGCGCGGGCAATCGGGGTTTCTTGTGTCCTCGGAACGGTTGCCGTATATGTTTCGCGTCGATTTTGCGGCAAGGGGGAGGGGAACAGGAACGCATGACATTTTTTGAGTCCGTCATACTGGGCCTCGCGCAGGGCCTTTCGGAATTTTTGCCGATCAGCAGTTCCGGGCATCTGGCATTGCTCGAACATTTCTTCGGAATCGACGAGGACAGGGTGCTGTTCTTTGCGACGCTCCTGCACCTCGGCACGCTGTTCTCGATATTTTTTGTGTACCATAAGGACATAGGAGCGTTGCTCCGCGAGCTCGGCGCCGTGTTCGCGGATCTGTTCGCGGGACGCGGCCCGCGCTTGAATGCGAATGAAACCCGCCGTCTGGGCTTCATGATCCTCGCCGCAACCGTGCCGACCGCGATCGCCGGTCTGCTGTTGCACGATCTCTTTTCCGGACTCTACGGCTCGCTCGTCGCCATCGGCGTCGGCCTGCTGATCACGGGAAGCATGATGTTCGTTTCGGAACGCATGGCGCGCGGCGACCTCGACGTGTCCGGCTTGGGCTTTCGCCACGCTTTCCTCGTCGGCGTCATGCAGTCGGTCGCCCTGTGCCCCGGCATCTCGCGGTCGGGCGCCACGATTACGGGCGGGCTGGCCTCCGGCATGAGGCGGGAGCTCGCGGTCCGCTTCGCCTTCCTGATTTCGATACCCTCCGTGCTCGGCGCGATTCTTCTCGAAGCGCCGGGTGCGTTCGGCGCAGGGCCGGAAGGCGCTTCTCTCCCGGCGGTCGGCGTGGGCGTCCTCGTTTCCATGCTTTCCGGATTCTTCGCGATCAAGGCCATGATCCGCGTCGTTTCGATCGGAAGGCTTCGATATTTTTCGTTTTATACTTGGGCGCTCGGCGCGGCCGTGATTGTGTACGCGCTGCTGCGGTGAGCTTCATTGCGGATGCGCGGGGCGGCCCGGGGCCGCATCGGTGACGGGAATGACTGAGAAAAAACAAACAAAAAAGACGCCCGCGCGCCGCGCTGCGGGCACGCGGGGCGGCAAGGCGGAACGGGCGGGGCAGGGGACGGCATCGCCGCAAAAGAGGCCGGGACGGCTTCGCGACGAGATATGGGCCATCGCGCTGATTGCCGTGGGCGCTTTCCTGATCGTGGCCCTGCAGACGGGCGCGGCCGGGCAGTTCGGCGTGGCGATGAAAACGCTGCTCAAGGGCTGCTTCGGATTCATGGGCTACGTGCTGCCCTACTATATGATCGTGTACGGCGTGCTTCTCTTCGCGAAGAAGGCGGCCCGTCTGGGCGGCCGGTCCGCGTTGTTTTTGGTTTTGATCTTTCTGCTTCTGGCGGCGGCCAACGCGAGCAGATTTCCGGCCGGCGATTTCACGTTCGGCATTTCCGCTCTGCCCGAGCTCTTCGACAGGGGCGTGGCCGGCGCGGGCGGCGGTTTTTTCGGCGATCTGATCGCCATGGGCCTGATCGGGCTGTTCGGCAGGCCGGGGCTTTACATCCTCTGCGGCGCGGGCATATTGATCTCCCTTCTGCTCGTCGTGAACACGCCGATTTCACAGTTTCTCGACAGGTTCAAAGAGAAGCGCGAGGCGCGCAAGGCGCTCGCCGCGGCGCGGGCGACCGTGTCCGCCGCCGAGGCCGCGGGCGGGGACGGTCGCCAAGAGGCGCTTTTTCCGGACGGCGCGCAACCCGCGAGCATCCTGTCCGGCAAGGCCGGCACGTCCTTGAAGCAGACGCGCATCGTGGATTACATCAACGCCGAATATACGGGCGATGCGACCGACGGAACGGGCATAGAACCGCCCTCGACGCCGGCGCCGGGCATGGGACTCGAGCCCGGGGACGCGCCCGCCGATCCTGCGGCGCCGGACGACGGCGCGGCGAGCGATTCCGACCGCGCTTCGGATTCGGCGGCGAACGCGGACCGCGATGATTCGCATGCGGACGCGCCGATGCTCGCGCGCCGCGCCGACGCGGAAGAGGACGCCTTCTCGGCGATGTCGATATTTTCAGGAATAAATTCAAAAAACAGAGAGAATGCGCCTCCGCCGGCACCGGCGCTCGGGCAGGGCGGTGTGCCCTGTGTGCCCTCCGCCTACGAACTGCCGCACACGGGACTTCTGAACAACGGCCCGGCGCGCCGCGCGAAGGAGGGCGGCAGCGATCCGCGTCGCATGGCGCAGAAGCTCGAACAAACCCTGCGCAATTTCGACGTGGACGCGAAGGTGATCCAGGTGACGGTGGGCCCGGCGGTCACGCGCTACGAGATACAGCCCGGCGTCGGGGTGAAGGTGGCGAGCATCAAGCGCATAGAGAACGACATCGCGCTGAACCTCGAAGCGAAGAGTCTGCGCATCGAGGCGCCCATCCCGGGCAAGGCGGCGGTCGGCATAGAGGTGGCGAACGACCGGATCGACGTGGTCGTGCTGCGCGATATATTGGAATCGCGCGAATTCAAAAGCTCCGAATCGAAGATCGGCTTCGCCGTCGGCATGGACATCTCGGGAAACAGCATCGTCGCGGACCTGAAATCCATGCCGCACATGCTCATCGCGGGCTCGACGGGCTCCGGCAAGAGCGTCTGCATCAACAGCATCATCATGAGCCTGCTGTTCAAGGCGCGGCCCGACGAGGTTCGGCTGATACTGATCGATCCCAAGGTCGTGGAACTCGGCAATTACAACGGCATTCCGCATCTTCTGGTTCCCGTCGTGACGGAGTCCGGCAAGGCGGCGGCCGCGCTGAACTGGGCCGTCACGGAGATGAACGAGCGCTATGAGAAGCTCGGCAGGGAGCGCGTGCGCGATCTCGAATCCTACAACAGGCGCATGCGGGAACGCGGTGAGCCCGAGGCCGTGCTTCCGCAGATCGTCATCATCATCGACGAGCTGGCCGATCTGATGATGGAGGCGCGGGCGAAGGTGGAGGAAGCCATCTGCCGCATCGCGCAGAAGGCCCGCGCGGCCGGCATGCACCTCATCGTGGCCACGCAGCGCCCCTCCGTGGACGTGATCACGGGGCTGATCAAGTCCAACATCCCGTCGCGCATCGCGTTTGCCGTGTCGCAGCAGGTGGATTCCAGAACCATACTCGACATGTCGGGCGCCGAGCATCTGATGGGCAAGGGCGACATGCTGTTCAAGGATCAGGGGCGCGACAAGCCCATACGCGTACAGGGCGCTTTCGTTTCCGACAGCGAGGTCCACGCGGTCATAGAATTCGTGAAGCGGCAGATGGGCCCCGAATACGCGAACGAGGTGATGGGCGTCATCGAAGCGGGCGGCGCGGGCGCACTGTCCGACGAAGAGGGCGACGACGACCTGCTGGCCGACGCCGTGGAAACCGTCGTGCTCGCGAAGCAGGCCTCCGCCTCCATGCTGCAGCGGCGCTTCCGCGTGGGCTACAACAGGGCGGCGCGCCTGATAGAGATGATGGAAACGCGCGGCATCGTCGGGCCGGCCGACGGCAGCAGGCCCAGAGCCGTGCTGCTCAGCGAGGAGGAGCTTTTCGCCGCGCGCGACGGCCTTGCGGAAGCGGACGAGTCCCCATGAGGACGATATACATCGAAACCCTGGGCTGTTCCAAGAACGCCTGCGATTCCGAATTCGCGGCCGGCGTGCTGGAGGGCGCGGGCTACCTCGCGGTGGACGATCCCGCCGAAGCCTCCGTGATCCTCGTCAACACCTGCGGCTTCATAGACGACGCGAAACGGGAATCCATCGACGCCATCCTCGAGCTGTCGGCATACAAGGAGGACGGACGCCTGCTCGTCGTGTCCGGCTGCCTCTCGCAGCGCTACGGCGAAGCTCTCGCGCGGGAATTGCCCGAGGTCGATCTCTTTCTCGGGGTGGGGGACTACGCGCGGCTGGCCGATCTGTTGGAAGCGCGCACGGGCGCGCCGGGATGCGGAAGGAAACGCCGCTCCGCCGAGAATGCCGGGGTTGCGGGGGGCGCGGGATGCGAAACGTGCCCGGCTCCGCGCAGACGGCGTCTGGGACCCGTTTACACGGCTTCCGTAAAAGTGGCCGAGGGCTGTGACAACCGCTGCGCTTACTGCGTGATTCCGGACATTCGCGGCCCCTACAAAAGCCGCGCGCTCGACGACGTGCTGCGCGAATGCGCGTCGCTGGTCGAGGGCGGCGCGGCGGAGCTCGTCCTGGTCGCGCAGGACGTCACGAATTACGGCGCGGATCTGTACGGCAGAGCCATGCCGGAAAAGCTGGTCCGCGAGATCTGCGGGATAGGCGGACTGCGGTGGCTCCGCCTGATGTACTGCTATGAGGATCGCGTCACGGAGGGCTTGATCGAGGCGATGGCTTCGGAGGAAAAGGTCTGCCATTACATAGACCTGCCCCTGCAACACGCGAGCGACCGCGTGCTCGCGGCCATGCGCAGGCGTTCGAACAAGGCGGGCATGCTGCGCACGATCGGGCGTCTGCGCGCCGCCATTCCGGACATCCACATCCGCACAACCCTGATCACGGGCTTTCCGGGCGAAAGCCGGGCCGATTTTGAAGAATTGCTGGAATTCGTGGAAACGGTGCGCTTTGAAAGGCTCGGCGCATTCGCCTATTCGCGCGAGGAGGGCACGCCGGCGGCGTCTATGAAAGGGCAGGTGCGGGCGTCCGTGAGACAGTCGAGAAGGAACCGCATCCTGCGCCTGCAGCAGGGCATCTCCCTAGAGAAGAACCGTGAGAAGATCGGGCGGACGCTCGAGGCGTTGGTCGAGGAACGCGAGCCGGACGGCAGCTTTTCGGGCCGCACGCGCTATGACGCGCCCGAGGTGGACAACGGGATTCTCTTCACCGCGCCGGACGCGGCGTCTGCGGCGCCGGCCCCGGGCGACATCGTGCGCGTGCGCGTGGACGACGCCTTCGATTACGATTTGGCCGGGCATATGGTCTGACCGCTTTCCTCTTGCGGGGCGGCCCGCGCAAGGAGCCGATATGAACAAGAATATTCCCAACTGCCTCACCATGCTGCGCGTCCTGATGATTCCCGCGTTTGTCGTCGTGCTGATGCGTGGGCATGCGTTCGCCGCGGCGATCCTGTTCGCGCTCGCTTCCGCGACGGACGCGCTGGACGGTCATCTCGCGCGCAAATACGATCTGATTTCCAATTTCGGCAAGCTGATGGACCCGCTGGCGGACAAACTGCTCGTCGTGTCCGCCTTCGCCTGCTTTGTGGAGCTCGGAGTCGTGCCCGCTTGGGTCCTGATCGTGATCTTGGCGCGTGAGTTTACCATAACAGGGTTACGGGCCGTGGCCGCGAGCGAGGGCGTGGTCATCGCGGCGGGAGCGTCCGGCAAGCTGAAAACCGTGTTTCAGATGCTCGCCGTGCTTGCGCTCCTCTTGAGGGATATCCCCGGCATCGTCCTCGGCGCGGCCTTCGTGCCTTGGGGCGCGCGCGTCGCCGTGGGCCTGCTCGCCGTCGCCGTGCTCCTGACGATCTATTCCGGCGCGGAGTATGTGGTGAAGAGCCGGCAGTTGTTCCGCTGACCGAGCGGTTACAGTACAAACATAAGGAGAAATGCGCGTCATGAAAGCAAGCATAATCAGCGTCGGCACGGAGCTTCTTTTCGGCCAGATCACGAACACGAACACGGTCTATCTGTCCGGGCAGTTGCAGCTTCTCGGCATCGACGTGCTGTATCATTACACGGTGGGCGACAATCCCGAAAGGCTGCGCCGCATGCTGCGGCTCGCTTACGAGGACTGCGACCTCGTCATCACGACGGGCGGCCTCGGCCCGACGCAGGACGATCTGACCAAGGAGATCCTGACGGAAGAACTCCACGACAGCCCGGTGCTCGACCGCGCCTCCTTGGACGCGATAGAGGGTTTTTTCAAGCATTTCGGCAGGCCCATGACCGAAAACAACAAGAAACAGGCCTATCTGCCCTCGCGGGCCGTCATATTCGCGAACGCGAACGGAACGGCGCCCGGCTTCGCGCTCGAGGACGGCGCGCGCATCGCGATCTGCCTGCCCGGGCCGCCGCGCGAGATGAAGCCCATGTTCGAGAACGACGCGCGGCCCTTCCTCGCCGCGAAGTCGCAAAGCGCCATCTATTACAAGTTGCTGCGCACCTTCGGAATCGGGGAATCAGCGCTCGAAACGGCGCTTGAGGATCTGATCGGCGCGCAGACCGATCCCACGCTCGCGACCTACGCCAAGGAGGGCGAATGCAGTCTGCGCATCGCGTCAAAGCGCGCCACCGAAGCGGAGGCGCGGGCGGCGGTCGAGGAGATGGAGCGCACGGTTCTCGCGCGCATCGGCGGCTACGTGTTCAGCGACGAGGACGAGGATCTCGCGCAGGTGGTCGCGCGCAAGCTGATCGAGAAGGACATAAGCTTTTCCTGCGCCGAATCCTGCACGGGCGGCATGTTTGCCGCGGAGATGACGGAGATCCCCGGCATATCGGCGGTATTCGAGCGCGGCATCGTCGCCTACGGCAACCGCGCCAAGACGGAGGAGCTCGGCGTTTCCCCGGAACTCCTCGAAAAGCACGGCGCCGTCAGCGCGGAATGCGCGCTGGCCATGGCGCGCGGTCTGCGGGAGCGGACGGACAGCCGCCTCGCGATCTCCGTCACGGGCATCGCCGGGCCGGGCGGCGGGACGCCCGAGAAGCCCGTCGGCCTCACCTACATCGCCTGCGCGTTCGACGGCGAGGAACGCGTCAAGGAGCTTCGCATGCGCGGCGCGAGCCGCTATCGGAACCGCCGGCACGCGGTCTTGTCCATGCTGTCCGTGGTCCTGCGGATGATCGACCGATATGGAAATATTTTACAATAAAAACATCTCCCGCCGGCCATGATTCCGCAGGCGCTCCGCGCCGGGAACGCTGCGGCGCTTCTCAGTGATACAGCATGTATGCGATCTTCCGCGCGTTGCGCTCCCAGTCGTAATAACGGTTTGCGTATGCGAGCGCGGCGGGGATGTGCGCCTTGAAGAAATTCGCGTCCGCCTTGCGGCACAGGCGTATCATCGCGCGTGCGAGCGCGTCCTTGTCGCCGAGCGCGTATTTTTCGCCGAGCCGCCCGAAGTCCGTGATATCGTCCGCACAGTCGATATCCGAAGTGATGAAAGCGCATCCGTGGTGCAGGGCTTCGGCGTATACGTTCGGCGCGCCCTCCATGACCGATGTGAGGACGAACACCTTCGCGCGCGCGTATTCGCGGTACAGCGCTTCCTTGTCCACGAGCTTGCCCTTGAGGATCACGCGCTTCTTCAGATGCGGATAGGCTTCGAAATATTGGGCGATGAACGGTTTTATGCGATCGTCCACCGAGCCGACGAGGTGAACGCGCCAGCTCGGAAGCGCGCCCGCCGCCTTTGCGAACGCGAGCAGCAGTTCCTCGTTGTTCTTCTGCCCGCTTCCGATGCGGCCGACGGTGAGCAGGATGTTCTCTTTCAGCTTGGGCTTGGCGATCACGGGCACATTGTACGCGTTGAAGAAGGCGTTTGAAATCCAAAAACTGTCAAAATTTACGTTCGGGTCGCGGTTGACGGAATCGCGCATCGTTCTGCAGGAGTTCGTGATCGCGTCGCAGCGGTCAAAAAACGCCGTGCAGGCCGGCGCGCCCCAAGCGATGCGCTTCTGCCAGTGGCTGTTCATGTCGAGCGTTATGTAAACCTTTCCCGCAGGCTTAAGCCGCCTGTAGTGATGCAGGAGCTCCATGGACTCCGCATAGGGCCCATGCAGTGCAAGGACGTCGATTCGCGCCGCGTGTTCAAGCAAAAACTGGAGGTATTGTTCGCGGCGTTTCGCGGAATCGTCCGCGTATGCGGTTGTGAGAAATGTGAGTCCGGGAAGAAACTCCAGATAGGGATATTGCGCGTTGTCGTCGCCGAAAAAAATCACCGGCTCCGCGCCGAGGGTCTTTGCCAGCATATAGGGCGCGACGCCCGTGTCTTTCAGCAGATACTCGTTGCCCCAGAGGTTCCACCCGTGGTGATACGGCGCGTAAACCCCGCGCGGTTGCGGGCTTTTTTCGTCACGGGGGGGGGTGCTTCTCTGTCTGCGATGGCGTCCAATACGATGTCGCGGCGGTCGCAGAGCGCGACGCGCAGCATCGGATCGCGCAGCAGTTTCCTGTGATTCGATGTGAACTTCGCGGCGTGGTTCAGCAGGCCGTAGAGTTCCTCCGCCTCGGCCAATCCCATTTCCGCAAGGCGCGGAAGCAACGCCTCCGTTTCCTCCAGCAGCCCCCGGACGATCTGTTCCTGTTCGAACAAGGTTTGTTCCATGTTGCGTTCCTCCAAATCCGCCGCGCGTGTGCGCCGGCCGTCAAGCGAACACAGCGCTTTGTAAAAAGGTGTTCTTTTTTACACGTGTTTGATTTTGTCTATAAAATACCATGTTTTCGCAAATGTTGCAAGGGGAATATGAGGAGCGTGGCGCCTCGGGCGATTTTTATTGTTGTTGTAACGGCCTTTCCCGTATATAATATAACGTGAAGGGAAGGTGGAGCAAACATGCAAGCAATTGAAGGCTATTTTGATAACGGACGATTTTTCGCAATAGGACGCGCAATGCCGGTGCCGGAACGCAGGAGAGTGATCATAACCGTTCTCGATGAACCCATACAGCAGTCAAAGAATGCGGATGACCGCGCATGGTTGGATGAATTTCATCGCTTGACGAGTTCAAATGGTGAAGAATTGCGTGATGAGGATTTCCCGCGTATGCGTTTTGGGCGTGAGCTTATAAACTTTTCAGAGGAAGATTAGCGAAATGGTATTTGCTTTGGATACGAATATAATCATATCGCTTTTGCGGGAGGAACGCCTTATGCCAAAACGCCGCTGTCAGGGGCGCGGAAGCTGTCTTTTTACAAGAGATGACAAAAAAGGATGACAATATGAATTTCTTCAGTGCGGCGGAGGTGACCGCAAACTGCGTTCCCATGGGCGAAGAAAAGGTAAAATATCCGGCATACAAGACGTTGTTCCTCGGCGTGTTGGCCGGGATGCTGATTGCGCTCGCCGCCGCGACATCGAACACCGCAGTGCACGACATCGCAAACATCGGCTTGGCGCGCATGACGGCGGGACTGCTCTTCCCTTTCGGCCTCGCGATGGTGATTGTCGCGGGGGCGGAGCTCTTCACGGGTTCTTGCTTGATCGCCGTTTCCGTCCTGGCCCGCAGGATAACGCTTTTGCGGATGCTGAAAAACTGGCTGCTCGTCTATTTCGGGAACTTCGTCGGCAGCTTTCTCGTCGCTGCGGCCTGCGCATGGTCCGGGCAGCTGCATTACTCGGGCAACGCGCTTGCGGCGTACACGATCAAGACAGCGGCCGCGAAATGCTCCCTCGGCTTTGGGAACGCGATCGTGCTTGGGATATTCTGCAACCTGCTCGTCTGCCTCGGCGTATTCATGGCGCTTTCCGCCAAGGACCAAGCCGGCCGTGTGCTCGGCGCCTACCTGCCGACCGCATTCTTCGTCATATGCGGTTTTGAGCACTGCATTGCGAACATGTACTATATTCCCGCAGGGATTTTTGCCGCAGGCATCCCGCAATACGCGGCCAAGGCTTTGGAACTCGGCGTTCACACGGAAAGCCTTACATGGGGAAATTTCTTCCTCGCGAACCTGCTTCCCGTCACGCTCGGCAACATCGTCGGCGGCGTGGCCTTGGGGGCGGTCATGTGGATTTGTCGGATGCGCGGGGATCCGTCGACGAAACGGAGAAACCATGCCGAATAAGAAAAGCGTACAGCTGATACTGCACGATCTGCGGCCCGACGCCGCCGCGGATATTTTGCCGCCTTCGTCCGCGCGCCGGCTGCTCTTCGCCGCTTCGCCGCCGGTGCACCGCTGCGTCGGCTGTTTCGGATGCTGGACAAAGACGCCCGGGAAATGCGTGATCGGCGATCGCGGGGCGGATTTTGTCGCGCTGCTGTCGCGCTGCGGCGAACTCGTCGTTCTGAGCCGCATGGTGTTCGGCGGACTTTCGCCCGACATAAAGGCGGTGATGGACAGGAGCATCGGTTTTATCCTGCCGTTCTTCCGCCATGCCGGCGGCGAAACGCACCACGCGCACCGCTTTGAAAATCCGCCGGATCTGCGGTATGTATTCTACGGCGAAGAGATTGCGGACGCGGAGAAGGAAACGGCGAAGAAACTCGCCGCGGCGAATTCGCTCAATCTCGGTTCGGGGCGTTCCGCCGTCGAATTTTACCAAACCGTGCGCGATTGCGCGGAGGCATTCGCTTGAAAATCACATGCATCAACGGAAGCCCAAAGACGCGGAGAAGCGCAAGCGCGCGCATTGCGGACGCATTGTCGGCCAAGATCGGAGGGGCGGCGGAATGCGTTGTCTGCGGCGCGGCGGAACTCGATCGCGGCGAAGCGCCGGCGGCGTTTCGCGGAAGCGACGCACTCGTGTTCGTATTTCCGCTCTATGTGGACGGAATCCCGTCGCATCTGCTGCGCTTTCTCGATGAGTCGCTGCATGACATCGCGGAGGCGGCGAGCGGGGCGACGGTTTACGCCGTGGTCAACAACGGGTTTTTCGAAGGGCGCCAAAACGCCGTCGCCCTCGAGATCATGCGCAATTTCGCGGCGCGGGCCGGACTGCGGTGGGGCCTCGGCCTTGGCGTGGGCGCCGGAGGCATGATTCACGCCGCGCCCGTGGGACGCGGTCCGCTGCGAAACCTCGGCAAGGCGCTGGACGCCCTGGCCTCGGAGATTCTGGCGAATCAAACCGGCGAGGATCGCGTGTGCGAACCCAATTTCCCCCGCGCGCTCTACAAAGCGCTCGCCCATGCGGGCTGGCGCAAGAGCGCCCGGAAGAACGGACTCAAAACAAAGAGTTTGTACGCGAAGCCGTAGCGCGCCACAGATGTGCAAGTGCGTTTTATTGCCCCAGTTCGAAAAGCAATGCTTGATGTACATGCGCAATGCCCTTATCGATATATTTTATTTCTTCACCGCCGCCCAATACAAGCGCCGGCGTAAAGTAAAATATCTCCTCATGTCGGAGCGCCCCCTTTTTTGCGATCGATTCAACGAACAGGGATGTTTTGAACAGTTCATTGGAAACGCGTTCATTGGTAATATAATCTTCGAAAAATTGGGTGAGGCTCCAAGTGCAAACCTCGATTTTTCGGTAATGTATGTCGAGAAAACTGACATCTTCGTCGGTTTCCGTGAGTTTTCTGTAGTAAAAAACATCTCCAAATCCTGTAATCAGGATGGGGATTCTTGAACAGTCGTCTGCATCGAGCCCAAGCCACATGCGCAATACAGCCATATAGTCGGAAGGGTCAATTATTTTAATGAGCCCGTCCGCATAATTTCCAAATCCGAATTCTTTCCAAAAATCGAGCATCGAATCGGGAAGCATCGTTTTATACAGATCCAACGTTTCTTTCGTTGGTTTTATCAGGTTGTTTTGCGGCTTATACGATTCGACAAAACGCTTGAATCGATTGAATTCGTTTCCCATTTAATTTCCGCATTTCCCTTTCTCTTGCCGTCCGCGCCGCAGCGCGTCCGTGCCTATGGTCTTGAACACGATGTCCCGGCCCGTCGATTCGAAGATGCGCCGGATCATGTTCACGAAGTTTTCCGACAGGTCGCTCGCGTAGAAGGTGTGCTCCGCGCCTGCGGCCGCGGCGAACAGATCGTGCCGTTCCAGCGCATCCCGTATGCTTTGCAGGAGCTCCCGCGAAGGGTCCACGATGCGCAGCGCGGGATAGAGCTTTTGAAGATTCCTGCGGATCAGCGGGTAGTGCGTACAGCCGAGCACGAGGGTGTCTATGCTGTTGTATGCTATGAATTGGTCCAGATAGTAGCGTATGGAAAGGTCCATGATCTCGTGCTCGATGATGCCTTCCTCGATGAGCGGCACGAGGGCGGGGCAGGCGGTCTGCGCGATGTCGAGGTCCTCGTTGCGGGCGAGTATCTTGTCGCGGTAGGCGTTGCTGCGGATCGTGGCCTTGGTGCCGATGACGCCGATGCGGTTCTTGGGTCCGCAGAGCTTCGCCGTCGCGTGGGCGGCGGGGCCGATGATGCCGAGGATGGGAATCGACGGATGCCGCTTGCGCAGATCCTCTATGCAGACGGAACTGACCGTGTTGCAGGCGATCACGATCATCTTCACGCCGTTTTCGATCAGAAAATCCGAGATTTCAAATGAAAACGAGCGTATGGTGGAAACCGCCTTGGAGCCGTAGGGCGTTCTGGCCGTGTCGCCGAAGTACACGATGCGTTCCTGCGGCAGGGTTTCCATGAGATAGGGGATGCAGGTAAGGCCGCCGAGCCCCGAATCGAAGAAACCGATCGGGCGATTGTCCATGTGCTTGCTTCCTTTCGCGTGCAGACAGCGGTAACAAACAGTGTTCCGATTCGATGCTCTATTATCATAAAACAGATTGCGGCGGCGGTCAAGGTATATTGTGCTTCGATGCATCGGGCTTCCGCAGAGCGGAGAGCGTCAGAGAGCCGGGCGCCCGGCTCCGGGCCCTTGTGAACCGCAAGAAAAGTGCGCGCACGACGCCGAGCACACTGTGCTTCAAACGCGCAAATGCGGAGCGTTTTTCATGCGGGCGCTCCGGGATTTGATCTTCAAAATGCTGTATTTTTGCATTTATTACAAAATATTTTTGAGAGTTGACCGCTTCGGCGCCGGGCTCGTCCGAAAGGGCGTTGCGCTTGCGGATGTAGCGCCCGTCCGGCAGTTGTTCCCACGCCTTTGTGTTGTCGCGGAGCATGATGTCGAGCATGTCGCGAATGCGCGCGCGGATCGCCCCGTCGAACACGGGGCAGGCGACCTCGACGCGGTCGGCGGTGTTGCGCGTCATCAGATCGGCCGACGCGATGTAGACGGCGGCGTCCGGGCCCTCGCCGAAGCAATAGATGCGCGAATGCTCCAGAAACGC
>JAISNR010000165.1 GCA_031276135.1 Eubacteriales Family XIII. Incertae Sedis bacterium
AATCTCTGCACTATGCAGTTTTCAAGGTTCCCTTCCCACAGGTCTCCCCTCCCTTTCGGAAAGCCGACCCCCGCGGGACCCTCCGCTCTTTTGGGCGGAGTGTTTTTTATTATACGCCGGCACACCGTTCTCTGTCAAGTTTTTTTTCGCACCGCCGTATCTTTTTTGCCCGCCGCCGGAACGCTTTTTCGCTCCCGCCGGCACAGCTTGTTCAGAATACCACAGCCCTTCCCGCCCTGTCAAGTGCTTTTTTTCCTTGTTTTATAATTTTTTTTCGCCATTTTTTCACGATGTTTACGGCGTTTTATTCACATTCTTCTTGAAAAACCGCATTGCGGATGATATGATTGCAATACGGACGGTGCGCTGCGGGTTTGTCGCGGCGGCGTTCGAATTGAAAAACAACCGCTAGAGTAAATATTGTGCGTAAAGTGTCATAAGATGGGATGTAGCTTATGAACGAAAAGCCCGTGATGGGCTTGCGATACAATATTGCGTCCGCTGCGCGATGATGAAAATCTTTTTCATTGGCGCGATTGCGACATGAAGGAGATTTTTTATTATGCAAAAAAACAAGAAAACGCTGCCCCTGTCCGGGATGGTCGCGATCGCGCTTCTCATGGCCTTGGACATCATTCTCACGCGCCTTTTGTCCATCAACACGCCGACGCTGCGCATCAGCTTGAGCTTCCTGCCCGTCGCGCTCATCTCTGCGGCCTACGGCCCGCTGTGGGCCGGCGCCGCCTGCGTCATGGACGACGTCATCGGCGCCACGCTCTTTCCCACCGGCGCGTTCTTCCCGGGCTTCACGCTGACGGCTCTGCTCACGGGGCTCACCTTCGCCGTATTCCTGCATCGCCGGCCCGTCACTTGGAAGCGGACGCTGCCCGCCGCGGCGATCGTATGCCTCTTTTACAATCTGTGCCTCGATTCGTTTTGGCTTTACATTATAATGGGCAAAGGCTTCCTCGCCCTCCTGCCGACGCGCGCAGTGAAGGCCGCCGTCATGCTGCCGCTCGAAACCGTTCTGATTCCGCCCGTCTGGAAATACGTGGGGCGTTTCATCCCCGGGGCGGCGCGCGCGGCCGCAGACAAAACCGGGGATTCGCCCGCGTAAACGGCCGGCAACCGCCGGCCGCACGGGAATTAACGATAATTTCGGCAAAAGCATTGCAAGCCCGCCGTGCAGCCGGTAGAATACTGTTGTCCGCCGCGTCGGCGCGCAAAATGCGCGCCGACAGCCTCAACAATCCCCGAAGCGGCTCATATCACACAGACGGCAGGTATTCGCATGTGGCTCGATTTGCTCATCTTCATCATCGTGCTTCTGTCCATGGCGCACGGTTATCGCAACGGTTTGGTTCGCACCGTGCTCAGGGCTTTCGGCTGGTTGCTGTCGATCGTCGCGGCGGCGGTCGTCTACCCTTATGCGACCGATTGGCTTTCCGCGAACACGGACGTCTACGACAACATCCGGCGCGGTCTTGAGGAGCGTTTCAGCGCGCATGTGTCCGCCAAAGCCGGCGTGATTGCGGAGGACCTCCCGAACGCAATCGCGAAGATCGCGAACGATCTCGCTTCGACTTTCTCCCTTTCCTTGGCGGACGGCGTGGCCGCCGCCTGCGTCGGCGTTTCCGTCTATCTCGCGTTGATGCTCGCCATAAGATTGATCTTCTTTCTGCTCACCTTCCTGTTTTCCAAGCGGTCGCGCGGCAAAGGGATCATCGGCGGCATCGACGGCGCACTCGGCCTCGTTTTCGGCGCCGTGCGCGGCATGCTCGTCGTCTTTGTGCTCTTGGCGCTGCTCCTGCCGATCTCACTGCTCGTAGGCGAATCCGCGAACGCGGCGGTTTCAAATGCGCTGTTTGCCTCGATATTCGCGGGCGATCTCTACAACGCGAACCCCTTGTTGCTCCTGGCCGAAGGTCTGATCGATTTTTGACGCCGAAGCTGTGTCCGTTCGTCTTCGCCGAGGCAGCGAATCAGCGAAAGACCGCGCCTTCCGGCCGCGTGACGCCGATATCCCGGATTACTTGGCGGCCGGCCAGACTCCTGCCGGGCTCTGCGGTCATCCCCTTCTTTTGGAACGCGAGGACGACGGTCTTGTCCGCGCGCATCGCAACGCCCAGCACCGCGCCGGTGTCCGCAGAAACGCCGGAGGGGATATCCACGGCGAGGCGTTTGGCCGGCGACGCATTGCAGGCGAGAATCACATCCGCATACATCCCCGTGAGGGGCCTCGAAAGCCCGATGCCGAACAGGGCGTCCACGATCGTCGTGACGCCCGTTTCCGAAAGCAGGGGCAAAAGCGCATCCCGCGCCGGATTTTCGATCAGCCCGACGCCGTAATTCTCCGCGATCAAAAGCTGTTGCGCCGTTTCCTCGGAAACCTTGGTCCTCTCCCCGAGAAACAGGATCTCGGCACGCATGCCGGCGATTGTCAAGAGCCGCGCAACCGCCGCCCCATCCCCGCCGTTGTTGCCCGCACCGCATACGCAAAGGACATGGGACACATCGAAAACCGGATCGCGGCCCGACAACAGCTCATCGACGACGGCCAAGGCCGCCCGTTCCATGAGCACCATGGACGGTACACCCATCGCATGGATCGTATGCGCGTCGCATTGCTTCATCTGCGCTGCGGTGAGCGCGATCTCCTTCTCGCGCATCCGTCCGTCGCTCTATTCTATGGGGATGTTGAACGTGACGCCTTCATTGTCGTCTTCGTCCACTTCCGTGTACATGAGATTTAAGCCCGACACGTCCATGGGAACTTCATAAACCATGTGATACTCCACGGTTTGATTCGGCTCCAGATCGAAATTCAAGGGCATCATTTCATCGCTCAGGGGATCGATCGGGTATACGTAATCGGCGAAGGAAGAAGCGTCCATGTAAAAGTCAAAGGTGCCCATGGGACTGGCCTCTTCAAAGGTGCCTTTCTCGGTGATCTGCACGTCGTACAGGGTATAGCCTTCGGCAGGGAGATATCCCTCGTATTCGGATACCTCTTCAATGGATTCGACCGTGAACTCGAACCATTGGGTGGAATAGGTTTTGCCCACCTCGCCGGTCACTTCGCCCGAGAGCAGTTCAACGACGGATTCTGCCGCGTTCAGCGCGGTCTGCTTGACTGAGTCACCGCATCCGGACAGAGTGAAGAGCAAGAGCGCGGAGAAAATCAAAACCGAAAATACCTTTTGACGCATGACATTCACCTCCAAATTTAAATCGGATGAAGCGGAAACGGACGCTCGAACGCGGACGGCGGACGTTTCGCGCCCGTCCGCGTTTCAAGACATTATACTATGGATGCGGCAAGAGGGTCAATGGAAAATTTCCCCGACCGGTTTTTTGCAAGCGTTCTTTTCAACGGCATCTTCGGAAAAATTTCTTTATTTGCTGTCGAATTTAAGGCAAAATATGCTATAATGGTCGCGGAAGATGCGATGATGCTTTCGACGCCCGATTCTTCCGATTCGCGCGCCAGGCGCAGAGGGCGACGAGGCATTGCCTTCGCGGGTTCGGGTCATACCCGAACGATGTACGGAAAGAGGTGTTTTGCATGTATGTAATCGAAGCGATCCGCGCGAGGCGTTCGACGCGGGCCTTCCGTCCCGATCCTGTGGAAAGGGACAAGCTGGCCGCTATACTGGAAGCGGCCGCCCGTGCCCCGTCTTGGGCAAACTCACAGCCGTGGGAAACCTTTGTCGCCACGGGAAGGACCTTGGCGCGAATCAAAGAGGGCTATCTTGAAAAATACGCGTCCAAGACGCCGCCCGCGCCGGAAACACCGTTTCCCGCCGCTTGGACACAGGCGGCAAAAGACCGAAGGAACCGGCTCAACGATGGCATGGTGCGCGCCTGCGGCGATGCCGCGAAGCAATTCGGCGCGCTCAACCAAGGCATGTTCAACGCACCTGCGGTCGCCTATGTCTGCATAGACAAGGTGCTGTCCCCCTGGTCCCTGTACGACGCCGGCGCCTATGCGCAAAGCCTGATGCTCGCGGCCTTCGAAGAGGGCCTTGGCACCATTTCGGCGATCACGCTCGCGCTCTATCCGGACGTCCTGCGCCGGGAGATGCACATTCCGGACAACCTGAAGGTGACCATCGGCATCGCAATCGGCTATATCGACAAGGAGAACAAGATCAACGATTTCGTCAGCGAACGGGCGCCTTTCGACGAAACAACGCACTTCTTCGATTGATTCCCGCTTTGGGAAATTTATCCTTATAAAGAAATTTTTATCCATTGACAGCCGCAGAAGAAAATGCTACTATGTTTAATGCGGCGTATTTCGCCGAAAGGGAGATCATTTGCAGTGCGGCGGCGTAGCTTAGCTGGTCAGAGCGTCCGGTTCATACCCGGAAGGTCGGTGGTTCGACTCCACCCGCCGCTACCACGCAAACCGGATCCGATTCGCTCAAAGATTTATGCGCGGTGGGTATCGTCAAGCGGTTAAGACCCAGGGTTGTGGTTCCTGTATGCGTGGGTTCGATTCCCACTACCCACCCCAAAACCTTT
>JAISNR010000243.1 GCA_031276135.1 Eubacteriales Family XIII. Incertae Sedis bacterium
GCCCTTCGACGAGGGCACGGCGGCGGACACGGCGGCGTTCACGGACAGCGGCGACGTGGCCGGCTACGCGGAGGCGGCGATGCGCGCGCTGGTCAAGGCGGGCGTGCTGCAGGGCACGGACGGCAAGCTCAACCCCAAGGGCTACGCGACGCGCGCGGAAACCGCGATGATCGTGTATCGCCTGCTCGACGAGAGCTGAAATTTCACGTCGTCACGCTATGCTTGCACCGGCCCGGGAAATCGCGCGACTGCGCGCGGGCCGGCGCGAAAAATGAAAGGATGTCAATGAAATGAACCAAAAGCATTTGAGGGCGGGAATCGCAATGCGCCGCGTGTTGGCGGCGGCCATGACGCTTGTGCTCGCGGCGGCTTGGCTGCCTGGCTTCGGCGTGCGTGCGGCGGCGATTCCTGAATTGAACGTCAAATTTGACGGGGAGCTTACGAATTCCGGCGCGGATGGCGGCGCCGTCACGATGATCGGTGCGGCAAACTATGTTGCGGACCCGCTTTCGAGCGCGGCGGCGATTCGGCTGGGCTATGCGGATTACGTGCAACTCGACGCCGCAGAAGATCCCATAGACTACACCGGCAGCTTTTCCGTCGCGTTTTGGATGAAACTGACGGATCGCGCGGGCGGCGACCCGGTTCTGATGGGAAACAAGAACTGGGACAGCGGCGGCAACCCCGGCTGGTGCCTGAATTCCACAGCGACAATACGCGTAAATTACAAGTCGTCCGAAGGCAACAGGGGAGATCTCAACATCGTCGATACCGTGCAGACGGCCGATTGGACGCATATAGCCGTGACGTTCAATACGGAAACGAACGAGGTCAAGACCTATGCCAACGGCGTTTGCACGGGCGCAGACGCCACAAAATCTCTGGCCGGGAACCTGAACGGCGCCGGCCCTACGCTGCTGGGGCAGGCATATGCCAACGGCGGCGGACTCTACAACAAAGACGGCATATACACCGAATTTCTGCTCAGGGATTTCATTATGAAGCAGGGTGTGCTCTCGGAAGCGGAGGTTGCGAATATCCACGGCGCTTTGGCGCCGCAGGCGCCTTTCCTGCCGACGGATGTGACCGTCTATCCGAGTGAAGTGAATCTGAACAAAGGCGACCGGATGCGTTTTGTCGCCGAAGTGAACGGTGCGGGCGACCCGACGCCGGAGGACAAGAAGGTCGAATGGCATGTGACGGGCGCTTCTTCCGCCGATACGCGCATCTCGGCGGACGGCAATCTGGCAATCGGCGCGGACGAAACGGCGGCAAGCCTTGTCGTCACGGCAAAGTCGCTTGCCGACGGCACATGCGCAGGCAACGCCGCCGTCACCGTGACGACGCCGCGCGGCGACGGCCGGATCGCGTTTGGCGTGCTGTCCGATATACATGTCGGTTCCACCGACGACCTCACCGTGGGCAACAACGCACGCGCGTACAAGGCATTTTCGTTTTTGGGCGATCCGGCGTTGCAGGCGGAGCGGGTCGTCGTCAACGGCGATTTGACGGGCGTCGGCTCTTGGCGGGAGTTTTCCGTGTTCCGCGACCTGCGCAATGCGGCTCTGCGCATCCCGTTGCTCGCCTCCATGGGCAATCACGACGAGAATCAATGGGAATATTTTGAAAAAGCCACGGGCAGCCTTGCCAACGACGCGCAGGTCATAAACGGCTACAGCTTCATCACGGTAAGTCCGGGCTCCGGCGCGGTCGATGAAGCGACGGGGCGTGCCACGGGCAAAGGCACGGGCAGCTACGAATACGCGGCGAACTGGCTGGCGCAGCAGCTCGCGGTCGCCGAGGCCGCCGATCCGGTAAAGCCGATATTTGTATTTATTCACCATCCGATGGAGGGAACGCACTATCTCTCGAACGAGCAGGGCGCGACGGGCCTGACCGATGCGTTGCGCGGACACAGTCGCGTCAT
This sequence comes from Eubacteriales Family XIII. Incertae Sedis bacterium, assembly GCA_031276135.1. Lineage (GTDB taxonomy): Bacteria > Bacillota > Clostridia > Peptostreptococcales > Anaerovoracaceae > JAITLA01. Next base: position 1,928 of record JAISNR010000243.1, read on the forward strand.
CGCGTTTTCGGGACACACGCACGGCGTCAACAATCATCCGCTGAACATCTGGCAGGACAGCGGTTTTACGACTGTGAACACGGCGGCAACCTGCGGGGGCGAGCTTGAGAAAGCGGTAAAGGCCGTAAGCGGCAACATACCCTTCGGCATCGGCGAATCGTCGCAGGGCCTGTACGTCACGGCTGACGCCCAAGGCAACGTATCTGTTCGCACGCGCGATTTTCTGAACGACCGCTGGCTTGACGAGTGGCGGTTCAACGTTGGCGAAGCATTGCCGTACACCGCGGCCGGGCGCACCGCGCAGGCGCAGGCGCCGAGCTTCCCCGACGGGGCGGAAATCCGGATGACGTCGGTGAACATGACGTCCGCCGGCTTTGAATTCGACCAAGCAAACGTGGCCGAAAACACGGTCGGCGATATGGTGTACTACTATCATTACGAGCTTGTCAACAAAGCTTCGGACGAAACGGTAAAGGAATACAACGATTGGTCGGGCTGGTTTTTCCCGAATCCGCCCGCCGTGCTGACGCAGGATGTGCTCGGGCTTGACAAGTCAACGGAATATGAATTGCGCATCCGTGCGGTGGACGCCTACGGCAAGATGAGTTCCGATTTTCTGTCAAAGACATTTACGACGACGGCCATAAGCAACACTTTGCACCGCCCGATCGATTACGTGTTGACCTTCGACGACAGCTTGAGCAACGGAGGAACGGCGCCGGCCGATGTGCGGATGTTCCGCTTGGTGGAAAAACAGGAAATTTTCGACACGACGCCGCACTACGGCGACGGAAAACACGGCCGGGCGATCTATCTCACCCCGCGCAATTTTGTGGATTTGGACGGCGGAAACGAGCCGATCGATTACGATCAAAGCTTCTCCTTGGCGTTTTGGCTCAACGTCGATTACGTTCGCGACGACGGGGAACCCTGCGTACTCAGCAACCGCAATGAGGACAATTCGGAGCAGAAGGGCTTCACCTTCCGCAAGGACAGAAAAGACAACCAAAATTGGCTGATACTTGAATACAACCCGACGAGCGGCGCGTATCAAAAATTGTGGCTCACGCCGATCGAGTTGCACGAGTGGATACATGTGGCCGCGACATTCGATTACGCAAACGACAGGGTGATTGCGTATGTAAACGGCGTGAAAACAGAAGAAGCGGAAGCGAATTTGGCCGGCGGCATCGGCGGTGTAACGGGCGCGGGGAAGAACAAGAGCACCTTCCTCGGTTCCAGTCCGTGGAATTACACCGAAGAACACGGCGGCTACAACGGCAGCGGCAGCGACAACGGCGTCGTCGGCACGGACGGGCTGCCCGAGGGTCGGCAGACCATCAAATTTTGGGCGGACGATTTCATCATGAGCAGTTGCGTGTATTCCCCGGCCGAAATCCAAATGCTGATGGCGGATACGACGAGCCGGCCCGAGCATTACACGGTGGTGTTCGATACGGACGGAGGTTTCCCCGAGCCGGTCGCGCAGACGGTATACAAGGACCGCTGCGCATCCGTGCCGGCGGAACCGGCAAAGGAGGCGCACACGTTCGGCGGTTGGTATGACGGAGCGGCGAAATTCGACTTCGCGACGCCCATTGCCGCAGATGTCGTGTTGAAAGCCAAGTGGATCGATGAAACGGGAGAAACAGATCCGGACATCCCGGACGAATATGACGGCATTTCCGCCATCACGGGCAGCGAGAGCGTCGCGCTCGGAGAAAATGTGGAATACAGCTTCTCGGTGGACGGGGACGACAACGGGTTCAGCGTTCTGGACATCGAGTTCAAGTACGACAGCACAAGGCTGAAGTTCGAATCGGCAAACTCCGCCGCGGGCTTCGAAACGGAGATCAAGGACGGCAAGAACAAGCAGGATGAGGAGGAAGCCGGCGCTCTGACCATCCTTTTGCTTAAAAATGACCGCACCGGCACCGGCATCAGCGCACAGGATCTCACGGAGGTTTTGAACCTGAACTTCACGGCCATAGCGGCCGGCACGGCGAGCGTGGAGGTCGTTTCCGTCGGAGCGGGCGGCTACAACGCGGAAAACCCGAACGGCGCGAAGTTCACGCTGGTTCTTCCGGCCGCGCCTGCGCAAACCGTGATCTCCGTCTACCACATCTACGACTTAAACACGGACGGCGAGGCGGATTACGCCGACATCGCTTTCATGCAGTTGCACTACGGCAAGACAGGCACAAGCGACGATTGGGACGACATCCGGCACATGGACATCGCCGGCGCCGACAGCGTCATAGACCTCGTTGACATCATGCAGATTCTCCGGCACGTAAGGGCGCACATCGCCTAAAGGCACAACGAGAGACAGGACAACCGAATAGTGAATCGGTAGAACACCCATATCCGGAACGCCGGGCCCGGGGAATCGCGCGACTGTGCGCGGACGACGGAAATATTCGGATTGAAAAAGGCCGTGTATGCGCTCTGGGCGGCCTTTTTCGGTTTCTGCGGAGATTTCGTTGCAATCCCCCTCAGGATATTGCGCATAATGACCGCTGTAAAAGAGGCCCGATGGCCGAGAACACGTACGACAAATGGCATCTTCCGCGATGAACCCGCGCGCAAAATTTTCCTTCGCATTTCCGGGCCGCGTCCGGTATAATAAAGATGCAAACAGAAGATATTTCCGGCAAGAGAAGGGCGCGGGATGCAAAAAATACTGGTCGTGGACGACGAAGCCAAGATACGGGCCGTCATACGCGAATACGCGGAATTCAACGGTTACGGCGTGTCAGAGGCGGCGGACGGCATGAGTGCGGTCGCGAAATGCAAGGAAGAGAGCTTCGACATGGTGATCCTGGACATCATGATGCCCAAGCTCGACGGCTTTTCCGCATGCAAAGAAATTAAAAAGCTGAGCGATGTTCCCGTGATCATGCTCTCGGCGCGGGGCGAGGAATACGACAAGCTCTTCGGCTTCGAGCTCGGGGTGGACGATTACGTCGTGAAGCCCTTCAGTCCCAAGGAACTGTTGGCGCGCGTGAACGCCGTCCTTTCGCGGCGCGGTGCGGCGGAACGGCAGGCCGAGGCGCTGTCCTTCGACGGCCTCGAGATCAACATGCCCGCGCGCAGCGTCACCGTGGACGGCAAAAAGGCGGAGCTCACGCCCAAGGAGTACGAGCTGCTGTTCTATCTGGTGCAGAACAGGAACATCGCGCTGTCGCGGGACAAGCTGCTCTCGGACATCTGGGGCTACGATTTTTTCGGCGACGACAGGACCATAGACACGCACATCAAGAATCTGCGCAACAACCTCGGACCCTATCGGAGCCGCATCGTGACGCTGCGGGGAGTCGGTTACAAATTTGAGGCTTAGCATCGATTACAAGAGCATCAAGTTGCGGCTTTGGCTGTATTTCGTGCTGTTCGCGGGCCTGCTGATGGGCCTTCTGTGGTTTTTGCAGATCTTCTTCCTGAGCGCCTATTACGAGGAAATGAAGATCAACGAAACCCTGCGGATCGCGAATTCCATCGCGGGCAAGTACGGCGAGGACGGGCTTTTCGAGGAAATCGAACGGGCCATGCGCAAGAACGACATGTACATCCAGATCGAAGCGCACATCGACGACGCGTACCGCACCCTGTATTCGCCGTATTACAACGAGAGCGAAGGCGGCGATGCGGGCGAAAACGCCGGCGAAGGCGAGGGTGCCGCGAATCCCGTGCCCTTTCCCGTGTACAGCAACGAGATCCGGGCCATCCGCGAGCAGCTCATGGGCTACGACGCGCACGACGCGACCCGATTCATACCGAATCCGATGCGCGACGCGCGCATGCTCGCCTACGGCACCTATCTGGACAGAACCGAGGGGCAGGAGGTGTTGCTCTACATATTCTCGCCGCTCTACCCCGTGGAATCGACCATAGAAATACTGGCCAACCAGCTGCGCTACTTCACGGTCATCTCGCTGATCCTGGCCTGTCTGCTCTCCTTCTACATCTCGCACATCGTCACGAAGCCGCTGACGAACATAACGAAATCGGCGGCGCGGCTCGCCGAGGGGCAATACGGCGTCGCATTCGAGGGGGGACACTATTCCGAAACGCGCAAGCTGGCCGACACGCTGAACCACGCCTCCCGGGGCTTGGCGCGGGCCGACAACCTGCAAAAGGACCTGATCGCGAACGTTTCCCACGACCTGCGGACGCCGCTGACCATGGTGAAGTCCTACGCGGAGATGATACGCGACCTGTCGGGCGACGACCCCGCGAAGCGGAATGAGCATCTGGGCGTGATCATAGACGAGGCCGACCGCCTGAGCCTGCTCGTCAACGACCTTTTGGCGCTGTCGCAGTTGCAATCGGGGCGGCAATCCATGCGTTTCACGGCCTTTTCCCTGCGCGCGACCATCGAAAACCTGTTGCAGTCCTATCGCATCTTTGCGGAGCAAGAGGGCTTTTCCCTCGTGCTCAACGCGGACTGCGACGGCATGGTCACGGGCGACGAGGGCAAGCTCAAGCAGGTTTTGGCCAACCTCATCACGAACGCGATCAAGTTCAGCGGCGAGCGGAAGCTCGTGGAGATCGCGCTTTCGGAGAGGGACGGCGCGGTGCGCTGCGAAGTGCGGGA
>JAISNR010000021.1 GCA_031276135.1 Eubacteriales Family XIII. Incertae Sedis bacterium
ATTTTTGAGCGATGGGCGCGATCCTGATTTTCAACTCCTCGATGGTGTACACCATACCGCACGCCTCCTTCCCGCATCATCGGTTTTGCCTTGAGCTCTCACGATCAGTATACGACAAATTCGGCAAAGTTTCAACGGGTACTTGCCGATTGTTTGCGTGTTTTTCGATTGGCAATCATCCGTCCGAGGTCATCCGGCAAAACAGATGAGAGTCCGGGCCATCATTTTCAAATTATGCGGCTTCGCCCATCTCTCATGGCCCGCACCTTTCTTTGCCCTCGCGCATCTTGCTCTCAATGCCGCACACCGTCCACCGGCTTGCGCTTGCGAAAAAGTTGGTCATCAGCGTGTCGCGGGTGCGCCCGTTGTCAAAGTAAGCATCGTTGATTCCGGGGACAATCCACGGCGTGAGGCGTATCTTGTTCACGGCGGCGTACAGTATACCGATGTCTTTGGGATTGCCGGCGTCCCCATAGACGCGCTCGATCTCGGTGCTGTGGAGGCACGGCATTTTAAGACCGGCGAATATGGCGTCCGTCGCCGCCGTGTATTTTGAAACATCGTCCAAATCGGGTTTAAAAACAATCTCAACGCGGAATATAACGAAACCCTCCTCCAAAATTCTTGTTTTGAATGTGCCATACTCCATGCGGCATTGCAAGCCGTGCTTTAAAGTCAAACGGCGGGATTCGAATTCGAAAAACAACGCCCCGCTCAAAACGCAAGCGGGGCGCGTCGCTCGATTTGTTTGCCTGTGCGCATCACACGGCGAGATCGATGTGCGAAATCAGGCCCGCGCCGCCGCTCTCCTTCAGGAACACGCTCGTCGCGCGCATCATGCCGTCGGCCGCAGCCGCGCCTCCGAGCGTGTATTGCGTGGAAACATCGCCCAGAAAGATCGCGCCCACGTCCGCTTCCTTCAAAGTGAAGAGCAGATCGGCGCCGTTCGCGTCCTTGCTCCAGACGCGCAGTTTCGAAAAGACGTCGTCGTTCTCGTCGATCCAGCCGTTGCCGTCCGCATCGTAGGCGCGCAGCTCGCCGAAGCCCGAACCGCTCTGCGGGCCGAAGAGCTCGGCGCCGTCGTTGATGCGGCCGTCGTCGTTCTTGTCGAGGGCGAGGAAGCCGTTGCCCTCGCCGGCGAAGCTGATGCTGTCGAGCCGGCCGTCCGCGTCGAGGTCGAACTCGAACTTCCGCTCCGTGAGCGAAGCCGCCGTTCCCGAGAAGTTGATGATGAGGGGATCGACAAAATTCTGCACCTCCGCGTTCGTGAAGGAAGCGTGCACGCTCGTGTACACCTCGCGCCTCATGTTGAGTCCGATGTCGATCGCAATCTCGCGGCCGTCGGCGGTTTTGACCAGCCCCTTCGCCTCATAGCGCAGCGATTCGGATTCGTAATGCGACGAAAAGAACTCTTCCTCCGTTATGACCGCCTGTTTTGGCGAAGCCCCGCCGGCCCCGGCCGGCGCCGCAATCGCAGCCGCGTCCGCCGCAGCCGGCAGATCGACCGCCGCGCTCTCCGCGGGCCGGTCCTCCTGCGGGCGCCCTCTGTCGAACGAGACCGCCTTGAATGCGAACCTCTTGCCCGTCAATTTGTAGAACAGCGCCTCCAAAATGTTCCGCTGCAGCGCGAGCGCATAGCCTCTCGGGGAAGTGTTACAGGCGGAAACGCTTCCCGAGCGCGCCCGGCCGCTCCCGGCGTCCGTCCGCAAGCCTCGGAGCGCGCGGCTTGCGCCGGCCGAAAGATCGAGTGACACCGCCGGTGCGGCGGGCGGGGCGCCGATGCGAATTTTCGTTTGTTTCACGGATCGGATTTCGATGTCCTCGGAATGGAATTTCCGATTGGACGCGGCTTGAACGGAATACGAATCGATTTTCATATGCAGACCTCCTTGTCCCACAGCCGGCGAACGCCGCAGAGCATTCGGCGCCGCGCGCGGCACGTCAAAAAACAGGGAATCCTTTCCCTGTTTGTTTTATCGGCCAATCACATGAAAAATTTAACCTGTTTTTTCAAAACGCGCGCCCGACCGTTTTCGCAGGCAGCATCGTGCCGGCGCCGAGGAGCCCCTTGGGGTCGAATACCCGTTTCAGCGCGGCCATCTCGAGGATGTGCCGCTCGCCGTACATGATCCTGAGCGCCTCCCGTTTCAGCTTGCCCACGCCGTGCTCGGCGGAGATCGTCCCGCCCATTTCCGTCACCTTTCTCGCCCATTCCGCGAGCAGCTCCCTGCCCTTGCCGCAATCCTCCCGGCTTCGCGGCAGCAGGTTCACGTGGAGATGGTTGTTTCCGATGTGGCCCCAGATCGCGCAGTCCAAGCCGCTTTCCGTCGTCGCGGCGCGATACATGGCGAGCGCCGCGTGCAGAAAGCCGTCCGGCACGGCCATGTCTGCGGCGAGCTTATTGATCGCGGGTTCCGCCTGCTTGCGATGCGCGATCAGCCGGTTCACGCTCTCCGGTATTGCATGGCGCAGCTCCCGCAGACCCGCCGAAACCGCAGACGCGCGCGCGACCCAGGTGTCGTAGATGCCGCCGCCGGACCTGTCCAGGCATTCGCCGACGTAGAAAAGCTGTTCCATCGCCTCGTTTTCGCATGCGCTGTGCAGTTCGACGCACACCGCCGCGCCGCGCCGCGCGGGCATTGCGGGCACGCGAACCCGGCCCGCGCCGCCTTCCGCCTCCGCGCGCAGTATCCCGAGCGAGGCGCCGTCAAAGTATTCCGCGGCGGCCAAATTCTCCACCATGCCCCGGCATTCCGCCACAAAGCGCAGGGCCTCGCTTTCGCCGTCGAAGAAGCACATGGCGTTCCATATCTCCGCAGGGCGTTTCACAAGCGCCAGCTCGATTTCGAAGATGACGCCCAAGGTGCCGTCCGATCCGATGAAGAGGTCCACCGCGTCCATGCCCTCCCGCACGAAATACCCGGCCGCGTTCTTGATGTCGGGCGCCCTGTACGTCGGCAGGGGGAAGCGGAGCAGCGTTCCGTCGTCGGCGCGCAGTTCCATGTCGCGCCCCTTCGCGCGGCATTCCCCGCGCCGCAGACTGAGGGAGCGGCCGTCGCAGAGCATGACGCGCAGGGCGGAGATGTGCCTGCGCATCGAACCGTATCTGTACGCCAGCGCGCCGGAGGCGTTGCACGCCGCCATGCCGCCTATGGTCGCGCTGTGCTCCGTGGGATCGGGCGCGAACATATACGCACCTTCCGCGCGGAATTCCTCCAGCGCGGACACGGAGGCGTATCCCCATTCCGAAGCGTCGAAACGCTTCGCGGCGACGGCGCTTTGCAGGCGCGACAGCACGACGCCCGGCTGCACGCGGACGTGGAATGCGCCGCTCGCGTCCCTGCGCATGCCCGTGATCCCGTCCATGCGCGAGAGGTTCAGGACATGCCCGCCGTTTGGAACCGCACCCCCCGAAACGCCCGTGCGTCCGCCCTGCACCGTGACGCGGCCGCCCTGCGCGCATTCGGTCGTGAGCGCGTAGCGAAGCGCGACCTCCGTGCGCGGGAAGGAAATGCTCTCCGCATATCCGACCACGCGCGATTCGTCGCGCAGATACGGCTCGTATTCCTCCGACATCCGTCTGATCCGCTCGCCGCCCATGCGCTTACGCCGATTCGATGCGATATTCGAAGCCCGCGTCGGTGATGAGCTTGATCGCCTCATCCACGCTCTGCCCGTCCGCGGTCAGATAGCCCGACGCAAAGATCGAATCCGCAGCGCAGAACATCGATTTTTCCCTGCCCTTCAAATAGATCTCCCTTCCGGCGGCGCAGCGTATGTCGGACTTCGGCGTCAGGAGCCGCGCGAGGCACAGGATTTTCAAGCAGTATTCCGGCGTCAGATGCGAGGTGTCGGCGCCGGCCAGCGCCGTGCCCTCGAGCGGTATCAGAAAATTGACGGGGACGGACTGCGGCTGAAGCTCCCGTATGTCGAGCAGCATGTCCGCCACGTCCGCGCGGCTCTCCCCCATGCCGACGATGCCGCCGCAGCAGATCTCGAAGCCCACGCCCTGCAACATCCGTATGTTGGCAATCCTCTCGTCGTAGCTGTGCGTGGTGCAGATGTTGCCGTAGAAATTGCGGCTCGTGTTCAGATTGTGGTTGATCCGGTTCACGCCGGCATCCTTCAGCTTCCGGGCCTGCGCGGGCGTCAAGAAGCCGATGGAACAGCAGATCTGCGTGTCGAATTCCTTTTTGAGCGCCCTGACTTGTCCTGCAAAGGCTTCTATTTCCGCGTCGCCGAAGCGCATGCCGCTGAGTCCGATGCAGTGCCGGGCAAGCCGGCTGTCGCGGGCGACCCGGCCGTCGTGCAGCAGCTTTTCGTAAGGAACGAGGCTATATTTGTCTATATCCGCTTCCGAATCGCGCGATTGGGCGCAGTACGCACAGTTCTGCGAGCAGCTCCCGCTGCGGGCATTGGTCAGGATCTGGATGCCCACCGTATTCCCCTTGTGCTTCCTTCGGATGGCGTAGACGATGTCGAGGAGCTCGGGGAGCCGGTCGTCGGGCAAATCGAGTATCTCCAAGGCCTCTTCGCGCGAAAGAGGCTCCGATTCGAACGATTTTTTCAAGATTTTGCTCATAATTGCTCCTTTTGGAATAAACCCGTGAGGCGCAAGGGCTGCTGCGCGCTGCGGCGCGGAGCAACGGTGCGGCGATGTTGACAGGTTTTCTTAATTATCGCATAAAATGCGACGGCTTTCAAGGAATGCTTTCTTATTTTCGGAATTGACAAACGCACGTTCTTGCCGTAAACTGATGAGTAAGCGAAAAAGAAGGGAGCGGAAAGGATATGGAATGCAGAAAACGCGTTCGCGGAGCAGGGCGACCTTGGACGCCGGCGAACGCGCGCGGAGCTGTGGCGGCAATCCACGCGGGGCGGAACAAAAGCAGCCTTTGGAGCGGAGGCGCGGAGGCGCGGGAAACCAATGGACGTTGACGGACTCTTCGCTCTCCTTGAAATCGAATCCCCCGAGGAATTCTGCTTCTTTGAATACTATGCGGAACTCGTGGAGAGTGAAACGGATATCCCCTTCGAAGCCCTGCGCGCGCTCTTCTCCGCCGTCGATCAAAGGGTCCTCGCGGAGTTGACGGAGGGATATTTTGAGGAAACGCTCTCGGGCGTTCCCGACGACCAGACCGAATTCTACACCCTGCTCGATTCCATCGGGCGCAATATGACGCACCTCGCGCGCCGCGCCGAGAATCGCGGGCTCGACGTGTTCACCGAGGAATTTCTGCGCTTCCGCCGGTGGTACACCACGGACCGCGCGGTGCGCTGCGAAAACAGGGACAGCCGCGCGCAGAGCGAAACGAGCGTCTGCGAGGCATTGACGCTTTCCCGCCTCGAACGGCTCGGTGAGCCCGACTACTTCTTCGATTTCGGCGACTGCATGGAATATCCGCTCACGGCTTCCGTCCACTTGCTCGATGAGCTCGCGGACGGCGGCGGCACGTATTTCGACGAAAACGGGGACGATGCGCGCGCGGACGAGGACGAAGATGGGATGTATATGCTGCCGGACGACTACAGGCGCGACGGGGATGTGTATTTGTAACTATTCAAACCCCACGCAATTTTTGCCCGGCTTGGAACCTGAGGCCGGATTCCGGCTCCTCACGTACTTCTTATGTACGCTCCGGGACCAAAATCCGTCCTCAGAACCCAATCCGAACAAAAATATCGCGGGGTTTGAATAGTTTTGATTGAACCTTTGAACCGTTATGCTTATCGATGCAATATTACAAATTATTCAGAGGTATTTTTCCACGTATTCCACATCGGAGGGCGTATCCTCGTAGACGCGTCCCCTCTTCTGTCTGGTTTCCCGGCCCTTGCCCGTCACGAGCACGACGGTCCCGGCGTCCGCCTCCGCGAGGGCCGCGCGTATGGCTTCCTCCCGATCCGGCACGATGCGGCAGGGCTTGCCGAAGGGCGCCGCGCAAGCGGCGATCTCGCGGCAGATGTCCTCGACGCTCTCTTCTCCCGCATCCTCTTCCGTCAGATAGATGAAATCCGCGCATTCGCCCGCCAAGGCGCCGAGTTCGCGCCTGCGCCCCAAGGCTTTTCCGCCGGGACAGCCGAACACGATGCCGATCCGCCTGCCCGCGTATGCGCGCCGCACCGACGCGAACAGCGATTCGAAGCTCATCCGGTTGTGCGCGTAGTCCACGATGACGACCCTGCCGTCCGCAGCTTCGAATACCTCCATCCTGCCGGCGACGCGCGCGGTCCGAAGCCCCGCCCGGATGTGCGGCAGGGGTACGCCCAGAAGATGAGAAACGGCTATGGCCGCGAGCGCGTTTTCGACGTTGAAGAAGCCCGGCATGGCGATCTCGAAATCCGCGCCGGAAAGCGCGGGTATGCGGCTCTCCACGCGGAAAGTCAGGCCCCTGCCCGCAGGCGCGATGTCGCGTCCGCGTATGTCCGCGCCCGGCGAGAGTCCGAAGGTGAGAAGCCGCGGACAAACCGAGGCGGCCTCCAGGATCCGCGCCGACTCCGCCGCGTCCGCGTTGACGCAGGCCGCCGCGCATTGCCGGAATATTTTAAGCTTTGAGGAAAAATAATCCTCGAAGTCCGCGTGTTCTATGTCGCTGATGTGGTCCTCCCCCACGTTCAGAAAGCAAACCGCGTCGAAGCGCAGGCCCAGCGTCCTGCCGTATTTGAGCCCTTGGCTCGACACTTCCATGACCATGTATTCCATGCCGCTCTCGACGGCGTTCCTGCAATGCGCGTGCAGTTCCAGGGTTTCCGGCGTCGTGAGATGCGATTCCTCGCGGATCACGCCGTCGAAGTTCTCGATGCCCGAAAGGATCGCGGCCGGCTTTCCCCCGCGGGCGGCCTGCATGTCGTCCAGCACGGACTTGATGTAAAAGGCGGTCGTGGACTTGCCCTTGGTGCCCGTCACGCCGGCCAGTTTCAAGGCGCGCCACGCCTCCCCGAAATGGAAGTCCGCGAGGGCCGCGAGGGCCGCGCGTATGTCGGAAACGATCAGCGCCGGCGCACCCGCGCCGGCGTATTCGCTTTCGCTGACGTAGGCGACGGCGCCGGCGGCGACGGCGCGCCGAAGATATGCCTCGGAGAAGCGCGCGCCCTTGCAGAGGAACAGCGCGCCCGCGCGCGCTTCCCGCGAATCGTAGCACAAGACCGTGACGGCGCGCCCGTCCGCGCCGTCCGCCGGCGAAATGCGGACGAGCAAGCCCCTGTCCCGCAACACCTCCGCATACGCCCGCAGGGGGCGCTGTATTTCTCTCATACTATCACCGTTCCTGCTTTAACCATAAAAGCGCTCAAATGTATTCCCTGCCCGCGAAGAGGATCACGCGCTTCACCAGCGTCAGCATGGCATCGACGTAAAACGCGGGCAGATCGAGTTTCTCCTTGACCACGGACAGCTCCGTGCAGCCCATGATCGCGGCCTCGCAGCCCGCGCGCGCGAGCGCGCGCTCGATCGTCAGGAAATCCTCGTAATCGATGCGGCCGCCCCCCTTGACGCCGTCGTAGATGAGCTTCATGACGAGCTCCTGTATCTCGTCCTGCGGCGACCAAGGCTCCAGACCGTGCGCCTCCAGGGCGCGCCGGTAGAGGCCCTCCCGCAGGGTGCCGTCCGTGGCGAGCACCGCGACGCGCGCCGGCTCGTCCGCGAAGCGCGCCGCGCATTCGCGTGCGGTTTCCCGCACCATATTGATCAGGGGAATGCCTATGCCCGCCTGTATCTCGTCCGCGAGCGCGTGGGAGGTATTGCAGGGGATCGCGATCGCGCCTGCGCCGAGAGCCTCCAGCATCCGCGCATCCGCGAGCAGCAATGCCAGCAATTCTGCGCGCCGCCCCGCGAGCAGGGCTTCGGTGCGGTCCGGCATCGACGCGTGGCTCAAGAGGATCAGGTCCATGTGATCCCGGTCGCACCGCGCCTTCGTGTGTTCCACGGTCATGCGGTAGAAAAGCGCGCTCGCGGCGGGCCCCATGCCGCCGATCACGCCGACTTTTATATTATTCTCCATGGGATTTCTTCCCGTAATATTTGCGGAATTTAAAGAAATGGCTCAGCAGATTCTTCCCGACGGCGAAGCGCCGCCGCAGACCGCCGTCCGCTTTGCAGAGAAGCGGGTTCACGCAGCGGCCTTCGCGCATGAGCCGCTTCATCTCCGCGTGATAGGGGGTTCGCGGCACGAAGGAGAAGGCCACGCGCCTCGGAACGACCATCCACAGGGAGCGCGCCGTCACGAACTTGGGCTGCAGATCCCGCTCGCAGATGAGATCCTCGACGAGGCAGCGCGCGATGTTCTCGCCGGCGCCCGTCACGTAGTAGTTGCTCCTCCCCTGCCGCGCGTTCAGCTCGAACACCTTGAGTCTGCCGTCCCTGCGGTCGTACTTGAGATCGAAGTTCGAGAAGCCCGTGTAGCGCAGGTCCTCCAGCAACTTCGCAAACTGCGTCTGCACGGTTTCGTTGTACTCCGTGAGGATCACGGCGTGGTTGCCGATGCCGTGCGGCGTGTGTTCCTCGAGCAGCACGTGCCCCATGCAGGAAAGGCGCACGCGGCCGTTGCGGTCGGAGTAGTCGGTGAGCACGCGCATGAAGCTGTCGTCGCCCGGGATGAAATTCTGTATGATGTTGGAATCCGCATAGCCGGAGGCGTATATGCGATCGAGGACATCGTCGACCTCCGCGCGCGTCTGCACCTTGAACACCTTGTTCTGGCCGGCGAAGGGATGCTCCCAATACGCAACGCCGTTCGACGGCTTGACGATGAAAGGGCCGCCGAATGGCAATTCGTAATCGCGGCCCATATGCGCGCGGTGCACAAAGGTGTCCGGATAATCGACGCCGTTTTTGCGGCACAGATCGTAAAAGCGTTCCTTGTGCGTCAGGATGTCGAGCAACGCGAGGTCCGGGCCGGGCGCGATTACGTTTTCCCCGTAGGCGCCCCTGTTCGCGCTGATGCTGCGGACGTAGCTGTCACCGCAACCGATCACGAGGATTTTGCGGTCACGGTGCGCGCGCGCGAAATCATTGACGAGCGCGAGCAGCACATCCTGCCTGTCGGCGTCGCGCACACTCGTGTAATCCACGATCCTGCTGTGCGCGCAGGGGCCCGAAAGCGCCTTCCCGAACGCTTTCGAGCGCAGACCGTACTGCTCGTGAAAGGCCCGCGCCACGCTGTACACGTTGATGTCCGCAGCAAAGAGCAGGGG
>JAISNR010000097.1 GCA_031276135.1 Eubacteriales Family XIII. Incertae Sedis bacterium
CGTTTCCTTCTTGTTAAAGTGGATACGAGGAATATTCTACAACAACGCGCCGCCGCCGTCACCGACTTTGGGACAAAATCATTTGCGGCGTATTAAGACATTATCATATGCGGCGTACACGAACGAAGTCTCGTTAAATTCACCATGTTTACATCTCGGCTATAACCGATTATAATTAGGGCTCGCGGGGTGTATGAAACGGTGGGTGCGCCGGACGACCTGCTGTACATCGAGCAACTCCGCCGCTCCAAGATTATTTACTCGCACGGCACAGCGGCGTATTGTCCAAAGCCGACCATGAAAATTGGCGCAACGGCAGAGTCGATTGCTTGGAGCGGGTCTGCAAGATCAATCTGAAAAAGCTATCGACCATAAGCCGTGAAATCCGCGCCTACGCCAAGCATCAGAATTTAAAAGCATTGTGGACGGATTACCGCAAATGGGGAAAGGGCGTGAACATTCGCCTGCGCTTTTCAAAAAGCGGCGACGAACAGATAGAACGCTTTTACGCAACGCACCATGTCGGTCAAGCAAAGATTGACGAGGCAAACCCGGCTATTGCGGTTGTGCGTTTCCGTATAGAAAACTTGCGTCTATATAAGAGTTATGTGCAATACGGCCTAAACTTTTTCAAGAAATATCGAATAATTGACAGAATAAGAATAGTTCCATGTAATAACAGTATCAAACATTCAAGGATTAAAAAAATGAAAATAATTAATATTTTTGTAATAATAAGTTTGGTAATATTTTATGCATTATTTATTGGAAGAACCGATCCATGTCCATCCTCCAAAAGCTTAATGTCAATAACGACAACGGATGATATACTGAATGCCGTGATTGGAGGCGCGCGCGAAGGAACACAAAGGCATGTAAAGCGAGGGCAAGGGAGATGAACAGAGAAAAATTGAGAACGCAATACCAAAACGAGATGGAATTGTTTGAGAAAACGCATCCAAAATCAGGGGAATTGTTCCAAAAAGGAAGGGCCGGTCTGTTGCAGGGCGTGCCCATGAACTGGATGACGAAATGGGCGGGCAGCCATCCCGTGTTTGTGGCCGACGCCAAAGGCGCCCATTTTCGGGACGTGGACGACAAGGATTACATCGATTTCTGCCTCGGGGACACAGGGGCCATGATCGGACACGCCTCGGCGCCGGCGGCTGCACAAAGGCCCACAACCTGTCGCCCGACGCGGTGGTCGTCGGCAAAACCATCGCGGCGGGCATTCTGGCCGCGGCCTACGGTTTTTCGGCGGAGTTTGGCGAACGGGTCGCGAAAGCGATTCCCCCGGAGCTCTGCGACATCGGTGGGATAGGCGGCACCCTCGCGGCCAACGCCCTGTCCATGCACGTGATGCGCGCGGTTTTGTGCGAGGTGCTGACCCAAGCGTATTTCGACAAGAGCATTCTGTTGGCGGCGCGCTTCAACGAAGGGGTTCAAAGCGTCATCACAAAGTACGACCTGCCCTGGAACACGACCCGTCTGGGTTGCCGGACGGAGTACTGGTTCCGCAAGGAACCGGCCAAAAACGGCGGGGAAGCGGAAGCGGCGGTGGATTTTGAACTGGATCGCTGCATGCATCTGGCTTCCCTGAATCGCGGCATTCTCATGACGCCCTTCCACAACATGGCGCTGATCTGCGCCGATACGACGGGAGCGGATATAGACAGGCATACGGCGGTTTTTGAGGAGATCGTGCAAAACCTCTTTTCAAGGTAACCACTCGAACGCCACGATGGTTTTGATCGGTATGCTTGAATCGTATCATTTAAAAGAGGATCACGGCAGCACGCGATCCAAATTCTCCGCGCGGCTTTCCACGATGACGTAATCCGGCGCAAAGCCCTCCAGACGGTTGTGCAGGCGGACGGCGGCGTCCGGTTCCGCGCTCGCGACCGGGCAGACGACGCGGACTTCCCGGAACAGCGGCGCCAGCAGCACGGCCAGCGGCGCGCCTCCGCCGTCGTGGATCAACAGCAGCTTGGGCGCGCCCTTGGGCGCCGAGAGATTGCGTATGCGGGCGTCGAGATGCGCGCCGCCCATGTAGACATCGTAGAGATCGCCGCGCAGGGGATTCCGCGCCTCTGCCGCCGCCTTCAGCACCGAGGGCCGCAGCAGAAGCGTCGCGCCGGGGCCCGCCCACGTCTGTTCAAAGCCGTCCTCTTCTCTGATCGACAGCGTATAGGCCGAGGGAAAGGCCGGCCACAGCACGGTGAAATCGTCCAAGCCGCCGAAGGCCGTGCCCGCGCGCTTGCCCAAGACGCCGAGGAAGGAACGCGCGTAGGTTTCTTTTTTGTAATGGCTGAGATTCTCGTAAAACCCGTCCGGGTCGAGCGCCGCGCCGAAATCCCGGTTCAGCGTGCCCACGGCGGCGCGGAAGGCTTCGAAAGCCGCCTCTGCGGTCAGGCGATCGTCCGTGCGGAAGCCCCGTGCTTCGAAGGGCAGCCCCGCCCGCTCAAATTCCGCGCGCAGATCGATGCCCGCGACACCGCAGCGGTGCAGATGATAGAATACGGCGTCGTAGAGCGCGTGCAGGTCGGGATAAGGAAGGCCCGGGGCGTATGTGCCCTCATCATAACGCCGGTGGCGCGGGGGCGGGCTTATGAACAGGAACTTGCCGCCGTGCGCCTCCGTGCGGGATTGCAGACGCCACAGCCTCCCGGCATACGCGCTTGCGATTTCCGGCGGATCGGGATCGAGCCGCCCGTATTCGAGAAAACCGTCCTCGCCGCGCAGGATCTCAAAACCGTTCGTTTCATGTTTTCCCATAAACCGCTGCACGAACGCATGGGCCTCCGACAGGGCCGTTCCCCCGTACAGATCCGCGCACAGGATATCCTCCAAGGCCGCAAAAGCCGCGCGCGCCTCCCGCGCGGAGGCGGGAAGCGCGATCTCCGACAGCTTCCCGTACATCGCGGGACCGTGAACCGCGAGAGAGGCCGCCGCAAAAGCGACGAGCGTCGCGCAGAACAAAGCGGCGAACGCGCTCTGCGCAAGCCGGCGCGCTTTCATGCCCATATCACACCTCCCGCGCGGACCAAGGAGAGCAGACTGCCGAAAAAGACCGCCGTGAGGGCGAGTGCGCGGAGAACGGCGGCCGCGCGCGGGGACGGCGATCCGCAGAGCGCGCGCGCGAGCGGCGCGGAGAAGAGCGCACCCGCCAAAAACACCGGCCAATACTCCCGCAGGAGCATCAGCGCCGCGTCGTCCGCGAGGGCATTTTGGCTCAGGCCGAACGCGGCGCGCAGGTAAGCGAACGCGCTCGCCGAATCGGGCGCGCGGAAGAATATCCAGCCGATTCCGACCGCAGTCAGGACGTACAGACGCCGCAGCAAGCCGGGAACGCTCCGCCGGTCAAGGCGCGTGACGCGTTCGGCCGTCAGCAGGAAGAAATGCCACACGGCCCAGACGACCTGCGTCACGGCCGCGCCGTGCCACAGGCCGATGCAGAGCCAGACGACGAGGCTCCGCCGCGTCGCGCGGCCGCCGTCCGTTTCCGCGTCCGCGCGCTCGCCCGCGAGCGGCCAAAGATATTCGCGGAACCAATCGGACAGGGAGATGTGCCAGCGACGCCAAAAATCCGTCAGCGAGAGGGCCGCGTAGGGGAAATCGAAGTTTTCCTTCGCCGTGAAGCCGAACATGCGGCTGAGGCCGACGGCCATGTCCGAACAGCCCGCGAAGCCGTGGAAAAGCTGCAGGGCATAGGCGGCGAGGCCCGCCCACGCCAGAGCAACGGAGATGCCCGTATCGCCGTCCGCGGCGGACATTCGAAAGGCGTAGTCCGCCGCCTGCCGCAGGGGATAGGCGAGCAGGGCCGTCTTTCCCAGTCCTGCCGCGAAGCGGCACACCCCGCCGGAAAAATCCTCCCACGTGACGCGGCGCGCCCGCAGGCACGGCGCGATGTCCCTGTGCCGCAGCACGGGGCCGGCCAAGAGGCGCGGGAAGAAGGCGACGGAAAGCCCGACGAAAACGGGATTCCGCTCGGCCCTCGCCTCCCCGCGCGCGATGTCCAGCAGATACGAGAGCGCCTGCAACGTGAAAAAAGCGATGAACAGCGGGCGCATGAAGGGCAGGGCGGGGCCGGCCGCGTCCGCCGCGTCCGCAAGCCCGCCGGCCGCACCCGCATCCGGCAGGCAGCGGACGAAAAACAACAGCACGAGCGGAAAGGCGCAGGCGAGCGCACCCGCCGCGCGCGGCCCGCATCCTCGCAGACGCGCCCGCTCCACGAGCAGCCCCAGGGCGGTGCAGACGCAGACGGAAGCGAGCAGCACGAGCGAGAGGGCCGGATCGCCGAAGGCGCAAAAACCGATGCCGGCGAGAAAGAGCCAAGCATTCTGCGCGCGGCGCGAAAAGCCGAACGCGAAGAATACCGCCGCCGTCGCCGGCAGGAAGTAGAACAAAAACGCAACAGAAGCAAACGACAAAGCCCCTACTCCTTCCTAAGCCGGCGACACGCCTTGCAACCACGCGTCCAGAAGGCGGTCGAAGGCGGGATTTTGGATCAATTCCCGCCAATTCTCAACGGCGTACAGCACTTCCCGGCTCGCCGCGCCCTCCGCGCGCGCCCTCCGCAGGCGAGCCGTCAGACCAAAGCCCAGCGCAACATCCCTGCTCTCCGCCGCATCCTCGGGCGAATGAAAGCGGAGCGTGGCGTAGCGAAAATTGAAATCCACGAGCATCTCTCCCTTCCGCGCGTCCTTCAAGGGGAGATTCACATAGATGCGGGGCAGCTTTCGCATGGATTGCCGGAGGGGCGCGCTCCGCTTGTTGATGTTCGCGGCGAAGTCGTCGTACAGGCCGACGGCGGGCGCCATCGTCTTGGGCAGCGGATGCTCCCTGTCGAAAACCATCTGCATGTAGGCGCGGCGCGACGCTTCCTCCATGTGCACGATGCGGATGCAGTATTTCCATTTATTCCCAAATTGTATCACGTGCATGAGCTCTCCCCGCAACTCGCCGCTGTATTCCCTGTCCCGCAGACGAACCGCAAAAACGCCGTCCTGCGGAACGTAGGCGGGGCGATCCGTCACCACGGACAGGCCCGTTTCGGAGAGGTCGCAGGTATTGCCCCGCAGGACGCGCCCGTCGAACTCGATCTCGGCGGGCAGAACCGCGTCGAAACGCTCGGCCATGCGGAAATTCGGCCTGCCCAGCATGAAACAGACGGCGAAGAAGAGATTTTTCATGTTGACCGCCAGCCAATAGAGGATGACGGCGTCGTAAAACGCGCCCATCATGACGATGCGCAGTACGCAGACGGCCATCGCAACGGCGCATATGCCCAGCATGAGGACGTGCGGCAGCGCGTACAGGCGCAGGGCCGCGCCCTTCTCCGTCCGCCCGTCCTTCTTCGTGACGACGAACCGGGTCTGCCGTATGCCGATGCTTTCCGAAATGACGGGTCCGCTCATATAGGGAAACAAGATCGTGTCGATGATATTGCTCCAATGCCGGTTGCGGATCTTGTCGGAAAGCGCGTTGACGGCCACCGTCTGAAGCGCGTAGTGCGGCAGCCAGAAAGCTGCGATCTGCAAGAATGTGCTGTCCACCACCCGCAGGTTGAACAGGGCGAACAGGATGGGCGACAGGATGTACACGAAGCGGCGAAAGAAGGTCCACCAGTACAGAAAGGTGGCGATATAGCCAAGCTTCGTCGACAGAGGAAATTCCCTGTTCGTCAGCAGCCGGACGTTGCGCAGGCTCTGGATGCAGCCGCGCGCCCAGCGCACGCGCTGGCTGATCAGGCTCTCTATCGACGTGGGTGCCAGGCCCTGCGCCAGCGTTTCGGCGACCGCGTAGGTTCTGTAGCCCTTGGCCTGTATCTTCATGCCGGTTTCGAAATCCTCCGTGATGCTGTCCGTGGCGATGTTGCCGACGGACTTGAGGGCCTCGCGCGAGATCAGCGTGTTGGAGCCCGCGTAGAGCGCGGAATTCGTGACGTTTCGCCCGACGTTCACCTCGCGGAAAAAGAAGTCCTGCTCGTTGGGCACGCGGCGTTCCGAATACAGGTTGTACTGGAACAGATCGGGATTGTAGAAGCTCTGCGGCGTCTGCACGAAGCCGATCTTCTCCGGCGGTCCGTCCTCGCCGCCCTCGCGGGGGACCCAAACGCCCTTGTCCGTCTTTTTCATCTGCGGCAGGAAGAAATACGGCACGGTCCGCAGCAAGAAGTTGCTCTTGGGAATCATGTCGGCGTCGAGGGTCAGGACGAGGGGCGAATCGGTTTGCCGCAGGGCGTTGTTCAAATTGCCCGCCTTGGCGTGCTTGTTCCCCACAAGGCCGAAATAGCCGACGTCAAAGGACTTGGCGAGCGCGGCGATCTCCCCGCGGTTCAGGTCGTCGCAGATGAATACATGCACCTTGTCCCTGTCCGGATAGCGCAGGTATGTGCAGGCGTTCACGGTCTTGTAAAGCAGCGCGGGCGATTCGTTGTGCGTGGCGATCAGGATATCCACATGCGGATACCACGCCTCGGGGATGTCGGGCAGCTCCGGCTCGCTGCCCTTCATGAAGTGCCAAAACTCAAGGGCGAGTTCCAGCACGGCGATCGCCTCGGCCAAGAGCAGCAGCACGCCGAATGCGATCGCGACGAATCCGTAGCCGACGGGCAGCGTGAACGCGCTGCGCCAGACGATGTAGATCGCGGAAATCAAGGTGCTGCTCAGGAACAGGAGCCTGTTCCGCAGTTTTTTCTTCGTGTCTTTCATGTTTACATTTCCCTCCGTTCTGTATGCTATGCGCCGCCCCCGTGACGGCGCGCAATTCGAACGGCGGCCGCGAAGGAGAGCAGAAACAGCATCACGAGCATGGAACTTTTCTTGTAATCCTCTGCGGCGGAAATGCTCGCCGTATGCAGGTTGTTCGCCTGCGGCAGGGCCTTGGGGATGATCTCGCCGTGCGCCCGCAGCAGGTAGCGCAGCTTCAAAATCTCCTGTTCGTAGCTGTCCGTTTGCCTGCGCAGGAGCTGCGGTTCGTCCGGCGCGGCTTCCCCGGCGTGTGCGGCGGCGGTGAAGGCGATGTCCGGCAATGCGTATTCCGGCCCCGTGTAGACCGCGCGCCATCGCCGCCAATCCCGTTCCCGGGCCGGCCCGAGGTAGCGCGCCGCGCCGTCCAAAAGCGCGTCCATGCGGCGCGGCGAGAGAGGCCCGCGCCGCAGTTCCCCGTAGCGCGCGAGCACGCGTTCGACGAATTCGCGGTGACGGATCAGGCGGTCGAACCAAGGCGCGCCGGCGAAGGCGACAGCCATGGGATCCATCGGCTCCGATATGTAATTGTCCAGAATGCTGTCATAATCCCAGATCGGCCCGGCGCACAGCTTCCCGCCCAAATCCTTGTAGAAGTACGTGGAATTCCATCCCGCGTCGTAATTTCCGAAAAATTCGTTTAAAATAACATAATCCACGAAGGAATCCACGTCGATGTAATCCTTGTAGGTCAGGAACACGCCGGGGTCGTCGGAATACAGCACGCGCTCGAAAGCGCTGATGTCAGCCTCCACAAAGCGGACGACAGCTTCGTCCGCCTTATCCCGCTTGGGGTACAGCAGGCCCAGCCGGCCGGCGGAAAGGCCCGTTTCCGAGGCATGGGTGCGCAGCATGAGCCTCTCGGGGTCGTAGCGGTCGCGCCGCAGCAGATAGGCGGTTTCGCCGCCCTGCGGCGCTTCGTCGCTGATGGCGACGCGGTGCGGGCCCTGCTTGATCTTTTCGATCAACAGATAAACCCCCTCGTAGCGCAGCTTGTCGCCGTCGCGCAGCAGAACCTCGCAGTAGCGCACCTTCGGCGTGTAGGGCAGCACCTCGGCGGCGACGGTGAAGGCCATGTAGTTTCGCAGCAGCGACTTGTCGAGCATGCTTCCGTTCAGCACCCACTCGTCCTCCGCGCCCATCCCGAGCAGGGGCAGGGGGTTTTCCGCGCCGTCCGCCGTCAGCAGGTTCAGCTTGTACTGCGCTTTCTCGAAAGCGTGCGAGGAGTTGCCGCGCCGCTTGATCCGCGCGCTTGTCCGAACGGCGGGCGCATCCGTGAGGCGGTTGTATCCGCCGCCGTCGTAGACGCGCAGCTCGCAGGGCACGAAGGGCTCCACGCCGGGAATCGGCACCATATAGCCTTTTTCCATGTCCAAGATCTGGTGCACGGGGATGGGTCGGCCGCCGGTGTCGATCAGCACGAGCGGCAGGTGAGAGGAAAAGCCCTCGAGGACGCCGCCTTCGCCGTCCAGAAACGCTGTGGCCCGCTCCGCCGGGGCCGGCGGGGCCGCGTCCCTGTGCTGCGCGTAGACGCCCCGCGCTGCCTCCGTCGGCGCGAGCAGGGCGGGCAGCACGAGAACGGCCAGAAGGAGAAGTCCGGCGACGGTCGCGCAGAGAACGAGGCGGAAATTGCGTATGCGCGCGCGCATCGGCAATCCGTCAGCGATTGATCTCATCGTTTTGGCTCACGAGTTGCACGGAGTGTATACCGTCCGTCGAACGCAGAACATCCACGATGGAGGAAGCGTTTTTCTTCTTTGCCGCCGCCAGCATCGCTTCCGACAGGGCGAAGATGTACTCCACGCTTCCCTCGGCGGTGTGCAGCACCTTGATTTGCGCCTTGTTGTCGAAATACAGGCCGACCTTCGCCTCTATGGGCTGCTCCGCGTCTTGGTCGCCGCGAACGATGAGCAGGAATTGATCGTTGCGCCGGACGGCGCCGAACAGCAGCAGAAAGAAGAACAGTATGGCCGTTCCGACGCCCGCCACTAAAAATTCCGAAACGCCGCAGCATATGCCCACGGCGATGCACCAGAACACGTAGGCGGTGTCGCGCGCGTCCTTGATGGCCGTGCGAAAGCGTACGATGGAGAGCGCGCCCACCATGCCCAGCGAAAGCGCGACGTTGTTTCCGATGACGCTCATGACCAAGGTGCCGGTCAGCGTCAGCATGACGAGCGAGACGTTGAATCGCGCGCTGTAGACCGCGCCCGAAAACGAAAAACGGTAAGAAATGTAGATGACGACGCCCAGAATCAGGGCGACGACAAAACGCAGGACAATATCCCGCACCGTGAACGCGCCCGTTTGCGCGCTCAGGTAGTCGCTTAATATTTCTCTCACGAAGAAACTCCTATTGTGTTTGGATGTGGCTCAATCGTCTGGAAAGACAGTACTTACTGACAGATCGTTCCGTTTTGCCGTATTCCCCCAAGGTGTCGCGGATGTAACCAAAAAGAAAGTGACTGTATTTTACTTCTAAAGTGATGTCGCTCGGATTCAGAACGGGATACAGGCTCGGCGCGGGCGAGAAGAAGTCCAAGCGGCCCTCGCTTGCCCGGATGCGGCTGTCGAAGGTCACGCGCGTGTCGCCTCCGGGCGAGAGAAACGCCCGGCGATCGTACTCCACGACGCAACGCGGCAGGTAGACCTCCGCCGACATGACGCCGAACAGCTCCGCGCCGAGCGGGTGCGCCGAGCGCAGCAGAACTCTGAAATCGCGCGCGATCAGCGCTTGCGCGTCCTCCGGGGAAAGCCGCAGGGAGCGCTTGCGCTGGTAGGCGCCGCTCTTTTCTTTGATTTCCAGCCTGACCGCGTCGTAATTCGGCGGATAAATCCGCAGGCGTATCTTGCGCCGCTGTTCCAAGCCTTCGAGCTTGTCGAAGAAATCCCCGTCCGAAATCGTGTCGAAATACAGGGAACGAACGATGTAACCATCCGGCCCGTTGTGCGCGTCCTCTCGCAGCACCGCCCGGATGCGGCGCCGCAGAGCATAGCCTATGGGCGCGGAAAACAAATATTTTTTTTCTACTCTCTGCCATTCCCTGTAAGTCGTTTCGGTGCCGTTCATCGCTTATGCCCGCCGTTCGGCGGACCCTCGTTCGCGCAATTCACAATTGCATAATTCTTGAAAACGCCGTATTTTGTTAATATGATTCTACCACAACTTGCGAGGGTTTGTCAAGAGCGATTTTTTATCGATTTTTAGAAATTTTCGTCCGATTCATGAAAATCGGCATTTCGTTCTCATCTCCGTGACAATAAAATTAAGGAGGCGTTCACCGCACATATAATAAATGTAAATATTTCAAATAAATAGTTGACAGGCTTTGCCTTTTGGAATAAAATGGGTTCAGAGGAACCCACGGCGGCACCGGCCGTGCCGGTCGCGGCGCGCGGCCGCGCGGTTTCGCGAACGATTTTTGCGTGATTGCGCTTGAAAGACCAAGGAGGCGAGAGTATAATGATCGCAGGGGAAAAAACGCGTTTTGGCAAAAAGACGGGAGGCTTGCTTCCTCCCAAATCGGACGTCGTGTTCAAGCTGCTGTTCGGCGACGAACGCAACGCGGATTTGCTCATTGATCTGCTGAAAGCGGTGCTGGATTTGCCGTCCGACGAATACGAGAAGATCGAGATCGTCGATCCGCACCTGCTGCGCGAAGCGGCCGGGGACAAGCTCGGCGTGCTGGACGTAAAGCTGAAAACGAAATCCGGCAAGCTCATAGACATAGAGATACAGGTGTGCCCGTCCCGGGAATTCAAGGCGCGCGTCGCGTTCTACGTTTCCAAGATGGTGACGGAGCAAATCGGTTCCGGCGACGCTTACGATATTGTCAAGCAGGCGATAGGCATCGTCATAACGGACTTCGAGCTGATCGAGGGTCGGGCGAAATATCGCCACAGGTTCACGCTGTACGACAAATCCGACGACACCGAATTCACGGATCTCTTGCAGATTCACACCTTGGAATTGCCGAAGCTGCCAAAGGAGAGCGACGACACGGAGCTTTGGGCTTGGCTCCGCTTCATCGGGGCGGAGGAGAAGGAGGAGATGGACATGCTCGCGCAAACGAATCCGCAGATAGAGAAGGCCGTGGCCGTTTTGGCGCGGCTCTCCGCCGACGAAAGGGCGCGCATGCTGTACGAGTCGCGCGAGAAGGCGCGGCGCGACGAGGCGTCGCGCATGAAGAGCGCGCTGCGAGACGGCATGGAGAAGGGCCTGGCGGAGGGCAAGGCGGAGGGCAAGACGGAAGGCCTGGCGGAGGGCAAGGCGGAGGTTGCGAAGAACGCTCTTGCGATGGGCCTTGCCGACGATCAAATCGAAAAGCTCACCGGCTTAAGCCGCGCCGAGATAGAGAAGCTGCGCAACGCGTTAAACCGCGAGTTGGCGGCGGAGGACGTTCCGAGCGCCGCGCCGCGCTTCAGCGACCTGTCCGAGAGCCACTGGGCCTATACGGACATAATCGAAGCGGCCTACGACCGGGCGGCCGCCGCAGAGGCGGAAGCCGAGGCGAGTCCCGAAGCGGAAAAGGCCGAGACGGAAGCGACCGAGGGCGCGGAAGCGGAAGCCGACGCGGAAAAGACCGATAAGTAGAACGCAAACATCTCGTTGAAGCACACAGCGCCCCGCACGAAGCAGGTTCGTGCGGGGCGCGTTTTTTTCGGGTCGCGCGCCTGATACTTCCAAAAAATACCGGAAAAAACAAAGCGCCGATATATGTTGTAATTTTATCGGCGGGAAGGTATAATATTGTCATGAGAGAATCAACGGAACAGCTTGCCGCGTGGATCGCGGATAGCGAAAACATCGTTTTTTTCGGGGGCGCCGGCGTATCGACGGAAAGCGGCATACCCGACTTTCGTTCGGAATCGGGCCTGTACAACGCGCGAACCAAGTACGGCCGCTCGCCGGAGGAGATCATTTCGCATTCGTTTTTCGTCCGTTCGCCGGAAGTCTTTTACGCGTATTACAAAGAGAATCTGATCTATCCCGACGCGAAGCCGAACAAGGCGCATCTCGCGCTGGCGGCGCTTGAGGAGATGGGAAAGCTGAGCGCGGTCGTGACCCAGAACATAGACGGTCTGCATCAGCTCGCGGGCAGCCGAACGGTTTACGAGCTGCACGGCTCCGTGCTGCGCAATCTCTGCGCGCGCTGCGGCGCGTTTTACGACCTCGACTACATTCTGGATCCCGTCAATTGCGTTGGCAAGGACGGAAAGCCGAGCGCGATTCCGCGCTGCCGCAAATGCGGCGGCACGGTGAAGCCGGACGTCGTCCTGTACGAGGAATCGCTCGACACGGGCGTGATGGACGGCGCGGCGCGGGCCATCGCGTCCGCGGATACGCTCATCGTCGGCGGCACGTCTCTGGTGGTTTATCCGGCTTCGGG
>JAISNR010000124.1 GCA_031276135.1 Eubacteriales Family XIII. Incertae Sedis bacterium
AGGACAACAGGCGAAACGGAGGCGATGCGGCGACGCGCCTCGGCGTCGAGCCCGTGGGCAAGCTGTTGCTGCGGTTCTCGCTGCCGGCCATGACGGGCA
Organism: Eubacteriales Family XIII. Incertae Sedis bacterium; assembly: GCA_031276135.1. GTDB lineage: Bacteria > Bacillota > Clostridia > Peptostreptococcales > Anaerovoracaceae > JAITLA01. The sequence continues at coordinate 100 of JAISNR010000124.1, forward strand.
TGATCGTCAACGCGCTCTACAACATCGTGGACCGCATCTTCGTCGGGCGCGCCGTGGGCGAGGCGGCCCTCGGCGGGCTGGCGCTCGTCATGCCGGTCATGACGGTCGTGATGGCGTTTTCCGTGCTCTTCGGCATCGGCGCGGCGAACCTGATCTCCATGCGGCTCGGCCAGGAGCGGCGGGAGGAGGCGGAAAACGCGCTCAATCACTGCTTCTGGCTCCTGATTCTCAGCGGCGCGCTTTTGACGGTGTTCGGCGTTCTGTTCATCGAACCCATCCTGTCCGTGCTGGGCGCGCAGGACGGCAGCGAATCGATCGATTACGCGCGGCGCTTCCTGCGCATCATCCTGTTCGGCTCCGTGTTCTTCATGATGGGGCTGGGCTTTTCGCACTGCACGCGCGCGCAGGGCTTTCCGACCGTATCGATGCTGGGCTTTATCCTGGGCGCCGTCGTGAACGTCACGCTCGTGCCGATCTTCCTGTTCGTCCTGCGGTGGAACGTGGAGGGCGCCGCCATCGGTACCGTGATCGCGCAAGGCTCGACCGTGGTGTTCATACTGGCTTTCGGCTTCAGCCGCAAGGCTGTGCTGCGTCTGCGGCCCTTTTCGATCAAACCCTCGCTGAAGACGACGCTGCAGATTATCTCCTTCGGATCGGCGCAGTTTCTGCTGCAATTCGCGATGTCCTTCGTCATGCTCATCTACAACATCTCCATGAGCATGTACGGCGTCAGCGAGCTCGGTTCCGCGAGCGGCGGCGACGTGGCGCTCTCCGGCATGAACATCGTGAATTCCATCAACATGCTGATCGTGATGCCCATATTCGGCATCAACCAGGGGGCGCAGCCCCTGCTCGGCTTCAACTACGGGGCGAAGAAATTCGGGCGCGTGATCGGAACCTACGCGCGCGCGGTCATCGCGGCCACGGTGATCGGTTGCATCGGCTTCGCGCTGTTGCAGCTGTTCCCGGATCAGATCGTCCGCGTGTTCGCGCCGAACGGCAGCCGCGAGATCCTGTCCTTCACGCCGGCCGCCATGCGCATCGCGACGCTGACCCTGCCGATCGTGGGCTTTCAGGTCGTTTCCGCGAACATGTTCGTCGTGACGGGGCGTCCCAAGACCTCCATGGTCCTGTCGATGATGCGGCAATTCATCCTCTTGATTCCCTGTATATTCGTTTTTGGTAAAATATGGGGATTAAGCGGCGTGATCGCGGCGGCGCCGGCCGCCGACACGGCGGCCGTGATTCTGACGACGGTCATGATCGTGATGGAATTGAAAAAGTTGCGCGCGCAGAGAGCGGAGGAGGAGACGCGGGAGTGAGCGCGGCGCGATGCCGCGACCCGGCGGCCTACGCCCGCGTTGCGGCGGCGGCGATCCTGGCGCGCGTGCGCGCCTCGCCGAGGATCTGCTGTATCTCCCACAGGTCCGGCGAGTTTTTTCTTCCCATGAGCGCGATGCGGATCACGGCGCTCACATCGCCCACATGCCCCTTGTAGAGGCCGGGATTCTTCTTGAAATCCTTTGGCTTCGCGGCATAGCCGTTCGCCTCCGCGAGGGCGCGGATGCGCTCGAACCAAGCCGTGCGGTCGTCGCCGTGCCGGTAACCCTCCAGATAGCCGCCGAGCAGCCTCGGCACGTCCGCCCGCGGGACGTTCTCCGGCCACGCGTCCTCCGCGCGAACCGTTTCATCGTAGAAGTATCCGATGAACGCGAGGATCTGCGCGCCGTAGGCCAAATCCTTCCTCGGGTTCGCGTCGTGCCGCCCGATGTCGAGGATGCGCGCAAGGTATCGCATATCGCCTTTGAGCGATGCAGCCTCCGGCCGGCCCGTTTCTTCGGCCCAGTCCGCCAGAAAGGCGGCGAGCTCTGCGGCGGGTATGCCGAGCAGCACTTCCTTGCTGACGTCGTTCAGCTTGTCCGCGTCGAACAGTATGCCGGAGCGACTCATCTTGTCGGTCGTGAACGCGAAGGCGTCCGCGTCGGCCTCCGGGTTCTCCGCGCGCCATTCCTCGAAGTTGGAATTGAGGATGGTCAGCAGGTATTCGCGGACGGCGCGCGGGTGATAGCCCTCCGCGCGATAGTAGGCGAGCGAGGATTCGGGGTCCTTGCGCTTGGAGAGCTTGCGCCTCGTTTCCCCCTCCTGCTTCATCAGCACCGCCGTGTGGCAGTACACGGGCGGATCCAGGCCCAGGGCCTGAAACAGCTCGATGTGGACGGGCAGAGAGGACAGCCATTCCTCGCCTCGGATCACATGGGTCGTGCGCATCAGGTGGTCGTCCACGACGTGGGCGAGGTGATAGGTCGGCATGCCGTTCGTCTTCAGCAGCACGATGTCCATGCTGTTCTGCGGCAGGCTCAGCGCGCCGCGTATGCCGTCCTCGACCGTGAAATGGGCGCCCGCGTCGTCCTGCGCGCGCAGGCGGATCACATGGGGCTCGCCGGCCGCGACGCGCCGCCGCACCTCCTCGAAGCTCAGCGCCCTGTGCGCGGCCCATCGCCCGTACAGGCCCGGCGTCAGCTTGCCCGCCTCCTGCTCGGCGCGGACGGCGTCGAGCTCCGCACCCGTGAGGAAGCACGGGTAGGCACGCCCGCTCGCGACGAGGCGCTTCGCGAAGCAGCGATAGATGTCGCCGCGCAGACTCTGGCGGTAGGGGCCGTAGGCGCCGCTTTCGCCGGCAAGCGTCACGCCCTCATCGAAGCGGACGCCGTAGTGATCGAGCGCCTCGATCACCGCCTCCGCCGCGCCCGGCACCTCGCGCTTGTCGTCCGTGTCCTCGATGCGCAGAAAGAACACGCCGCCGCTTTGGTGCGCGAGGCGTTCGTTCGCAAAGGCCACGTAGAGATTGCCGAGATGCACGAAACCCGTGGGGCTCGGCCCGAGCCGCGTGACGCGCGCGCCTTGCGGCAGGATCCGCGCGGGATAGCGTTCCTCATAATATTCGGGCGTTTCGCGCACGTCGGGGAACAAGATCTCCGCCGTCTTTTCGTAATCCAATAGTTCCTCTCTTTCGTCGCTGCAGTTCAAACGGTTGAATCGTTCCCTTCCATCCTTGCTTCAAACGACCCAACTGTTCAGATATACCTCCTGCTCCTTCGTGAGCGCGTCGATCCGCACGCCCCAGGCCGCGAGCTTGCGGCGCGCGACGAGCTCGTCTATCTCGGCGGAAACGTCGATCACGCGCTTTTCGAGCTTTCCGCGATTGTTCAGGATATACAGCGCCGAGAGGAACTGCACGGCGAAGCTCATGTCCATGATCTCGGCCGGATGACCGTTGGAGGCCGCGATGTTCACGAGCCGCCCTTCCGCGATGACGTGTATGCGGCGGCC